>NZ_JAINZO010000001.1:312096-624192 GCF_020179605.1 Geomonas agri | reverse complement strand
GCGGTACACCTCGTCGGAGACGGCGGAGACCAGCGCCACAGAACTGGAACAGCGCGAGTTGATATCGGTGAGGGACTGCAGGCTCTTCTTGGTTCGCGCCAGCACCTCGATGACCTTGTCATGCTGCTTGGCGCCTGCCTCCAGCACTCCGGACAGGGTCTGCTCGATCTCCCGTGCCAGGTCGTCCTTTCTCTTCATGATAAAGGCAGCCTTGTCGTTGACCTGTACCGAGAGCTCGCCGACGTCGCTGGCCAGGGTGTCAAACCCGGCGGCGCTCTGCCCCAAACGCGCGCTTTCGATCTTGGTCGAGATCCCCAGCATGCGCAGCACCTTGTTCACCTTCTTGAATCCCGAGAGAGGATCACTGACCTTTTCCAGCAGCCCGAGGATCTCGCGCAGCGTCTGGGCGCTCCCTTCGATCTCGTTCTGGGCCCGGTCCACGTAGTGTCCCATGTGGTCGAGCATCTCCCCCAGGCGGTCCATGGCGCCGGTCACGTGATCTCCCGCGACCTCGCCCACCATGTCCGAGGCGAGACCGGAGATCCCCAACCCGCGCTGGTAGAAGTCCTGGAGCCTGCCGCCGATGGCCAGGAACTCGTCCTCGGTGGTCCCCGCAATCACGGCCAGTTCCACCGCAGCCTTGGCCAGGACACCGGACCATCCCGGCGCCAGCGCCCTGACTTCCGAATCCTGGGTGCCGTTATCGTTGCCGCCAGCTATCATAACGTTCCTTTTACTCTGTGAGGGTTGTCCACCGTGGCCAGCCAGTTTTTTGCCGAGCGGCCCGGTTGAGTTATTTTATCGACAGGCTTGGGCAGATCTTGAAGCCTTTTTCTCATGTAATTCGAAACTTCCGCAATTTAATGGGAAATGCGCGCCCTGATTGGCATTATTGCCGCACCCGGCAGGTCACCGCCCCCGATCCAACGCTGCATTGCCAATAAAGTCGGTAACTTTTGACCACAAAAAAGGGCGCCCCCGTGAAGGGACGCCCTCGTTGCTGCATGGGTGGTCTGGACAGGGCCGCAGGCCCGCCAGCTACCGCCTTACGAAAATCTCGCGCGCCATGGCCGAGTCGATGGCGAATTCGGAGAACCCGACCCGGAAGATATAGGAGGGGAACGCCTGCAGCAGGGAGATCCGGTTGCCCGGGAGCACTCCCATCGCCATCAGCTTCTGCATTTTCTTGCTGTCCTCGGTCTGGATGTAGGCGATGTCGCCGTCGTCGCCAGGCTTCAACTCGGTGAGCGGTACCACGCCGAGGTCACCGCTTTTGCGGGCCTCCTCGCAGCACTCCCCGGGAGGGATCGGCTTGCCGTGCGGGCAGGTGGCCGGGTGGTTCAGCATGGTGCAGACCTTGCTGTCCACACCTTCGTTCAGGAGATGCTCGAACTGGCAGGCCTTGACGTCACCGCTTTCGCCCCTGATGTTCAGCACGTCCATCATCAGCCTCTCGGCCAGGCGGTGCCGCCTGATGGTCATGCGCCCTTCCTCGCGTCCCTCCGGGCGGAAGTAGATGCGCCCGTCCCTGATCTCCACCAGGGCCTGCGCGGAGAGTTCGTGGTAGGCGGGGTCGGACGCGGCGATCTCCATCCGGTCCAGTTCGGCGTAGCCGATCCCCTTCTCCTCCGACTCGATCCAGAGCGCCTCCAGTATCTCTTCCGCTTTATCGCTAAGCTTCATACCTTCTCCTTTTCACCCTCACTCGGGGTCATCGTTGCGGCCCACGGGCGCTATACTCTATCCTTTTTTGCCGAACATCTTCTTAAGTCCTTTAACGAGAGCCGGTTCGGGCGGATTCTCATAATTGCAGCGGGGACATTTTACCATCTTGCAGCCGGATGACATCGGGCAATTCTTGCACCCCACGTTTCCTTCGCTCTCCGCGAACTCATGTCCGCAAAATCCGCACCTCATGTGAACCTCTGTTTAACAGGGATAAAGGGGATAACACCTGAAGCAAAAACCTGTGTCACGCCAAGACGCAAAGTCGCAAAGAAAGGACAACGTCTGGGACGTAACCAAAATCTCAAAGTTGTTATCCTTGTGTCTTTATTCCTTTATCCCCTTTATCCCCTTTTATCCCTGTTCGAGTGTTTTTTGGTTGTCGCCCCGTTACAGGATGTTGGTCATGAGCAGGACGCGGTTCAATATCCACCCGGTGCCGAAGGCGAAGGTGGAGACGAACAGGCCGATGCTGATGGCCACTTTCCAACCCCGCTCCTTCTTCATGATCAGGAACTGCGCCACGCACGGTATGAACAGGGTCAGGGTCACTGCGGCAACGGTCAACTGGCGCGCATCCATCAGCCCCTTGCTCTGCAGGTCGTAAAGGCCGGCGGCGCCGTAATCGCGACGGAAGAACCCGAAGATGAAGGCGACGGCGCTTTCCTTGGGAAGCCCCAGGGAGGCCATCACCGGGGTCATAGCCTCGATCATTTTCTCGAAGAAATGGGTGACCTTGCCCAGCCACAAAAGCACCGAGGCCAGGATGAACAGCGGCAGGATCTCCATGAAGTACCACTGCATACGGGTGTAGGTCTTGGTCAGAACGTTGGAGAACTGCGGCAGCCGCATGGGCGGGATCTCCATGTAGAACATCGGGGTGTCGCCCGGAAGCACCTTGGAGGCCAGCAGGCCGACCAGCAGGAAGATGCCGAACAGGCACAGACCCCAGACCAGGAGCGCGCCCGGGGTCTTGGACAGAAGCGACATGATCACCCCCAACTGCGCCGAGCAGGGGATCGCCAGCGCCAGCAGCACCGTCGCGATGACGCGCTCGCGCACCGTCTCCAGGGTCCGTGTCACCATGGTAGCCATGGTATCGCAGCCAAACCCGAGAACCATGGGAATGACGGCGCGGCCAGTGAGCCCCATGGTCTTGAAGACCCGGTCCACCAGGAGCGCCAGGCGCGGGAAGTAACCGCTGTCCTCCAGGACGGAGAAGAACAGGAAGAAGGTGGCAACGATAGGAAGGATGATGCCGACGGCGTAGCGGAAACCAAGGGTGATGATGCCGTACTCGCCGACGAAGAGCTCCTGGATGATGGGCCAGGGGACGTTACCCTTGACCACGCCAGTGACCCAGGGGTTGAAGAACTGCTCGAACCCCTTCCCTTCCAGCAGATCGACCAACGTCCCGGCGCCGAAGACGCCCACGAACTGGTACAGGCCGAAGTAGAGCACGACGAGGAGCAGCGGTACCCCGGTGCTCGGTCGCACGGTCAGGCGGGAAATGCGCTCGGCAAGGGTGACCACCCGCTTCTGCGGCGTCCGGAAGGCACCGTCCAGCACCTTCTTGACGATGGTCTTGCGCTCCATGGAGAGGTCAAGGTGGAACGACTCCCTGCGCTCGAAGCGCTTCTCCCGGACCGTGGTCTCGACCAGGGGAAATCCGTCCCCCTCGCTGTCGCGCACCAGTTCGGCCACCTCGGTGTCACCCTGCAACAGGAGCAGCGCCAGCGACTTCTTGGAGAGAATGTAGTCACCCTTGAGGCAGCCGGCAATCTCGGCGATGTCCGCTTCCATGAGCCGGGAATAGACGAAGGGGGCGCTAGTGCTCGCGCTGGAACCGGCGATGGCGGCGCGGATCTCGGGCAGGCCCACCTTTTTAGCGGTGGCCGCCCCGATGACGGGAATGCCCAGGCGCTGGGACAACAGGGGGATGTCGATCTCCAGCCCCATGCGCGCGGCCTCGTCCATGATATTCACCACCAGCACCACCGGCAGCTCCGCCTCGATCAGTTGCAGGGTCATGGGGAGCATGCGCTCCAGGTTGCGCGCGTCGAGCACGTGCAGCACGAGGTGCGGCCGCTCGGTAAGCAGGATCTCGCGGGCGACCCGCTCCTCCTCGGTGATGGGGAGGATGGAGTACATGCCCGGGGTGTCGATAATCTCGAATTCTTCGCCGTTGATGGCGGTGTTGCCGCGGGAGACCTCCACGGAGGTGCCGGGATAGTTAGAGACGGTGACGTAAGCGCCGGTCAGCGCGTTGAAGAGCACGCTTTTCCCGACGTTGGGATTCCCGACCAGGGCCACTTTCTTGGCGCCGGTACTGCTGACGGTTGGTGTTTCGTGACAGGAACCCTTCTTACCAAAAAATGACATGACTCTACCTACCCCTTTTTAACGTTCGTTTGCCAATGAAATGTCAATGAATGTCACTTTCATGATGGCGGGAAAAAATTTTTCCGTATTTGTGCGCAGGGTTGGCCGCAGCAGCCCCCACAGGCACGGGAGAACGTTCATGAACGCTCCCGCTGTGCGCGTACCGTCCCCGTTATTTCCTGCAGTTCGCGCAGAGTCCGTAAAGTTCCAGGCGATGGCGCTCGATGAGGAAGCCGCGGCTGTCGGCCACCTCGTCCTGCAGTTTCTCGATGGTTTCGTTTTCGAATTCTTCGATGTGGCCGCACCGGGTGCAGACCAAGTGGTCGTGGTGCTCTCCTTCGCTGACGTGCTCGTAGCGGGTCTGGCCGTCGCCGAACTGCATCTCGCGGGCAATGCCGGCCTCGGCGAAGAGCTTTAGGGTGCGGTAGACGGTGGCGTAGCCGATGTTCGGGTGCTTGGACCTGAGCTTCAGGTACAGCTCCTCGATGCTCAGATGCCTGTCACTGGAGAGGAAACAGTCGAGGATGATGTCGCGCTGTTTGGTCGACTTCAATCCCTTCTGGGACATGAAGTCAGCGAATACCTTTTTCTTGGCTCGTTTCATGAGGACCCCAATTGAAAGTGGATGTCATGATAGCGAGCGTGACAGAGACTGTCAACTCTTTTTTGGGGACTGAAGGAAAAGGAGGGGAATCTGTGTCAGACAGCGCAAAAGATGAGCTTTACGGAGAGATCGTCAGAATCAGCGGGAGTCACAAGGGGGACCGGACTGTCACCCGGCACCAGTGAGACAGAGAGTGACTGATCAGGGATTAGCTCGTGACGAAGTCTAGGGCCCGGGTTCGGGACTCCCTCGTCTGTGGGGTGCATTACCTTGGTGCAGGCTTGGTGGGGACTTCGGCGGGGATATCCTCGGGGAGTGGCTGAACCGGGCGTCCGCATTTGCGGCAGCACTCCTCGCAACCGGTTTCCTTGCTGGTGTCCTGTTCCAGGTGCGGCTTGATATCCTTTTTAGCCGCCTTGCACTTCTGGCAGCAGTCGCAGGCGTTCTCCTGGGTCGGACTTACCTCGACATCACGCTGGTCGGGGAGGAATTTGCCGTTGCCACGGTGCACTAGCTCATCACCCGCCCCCCACGACAACATCGCCTGAGACAAAAGCAGCAACACGATGGCGACCGGCGTCTTCTTCATGGCTGGCTCCTTCCAGTACGGGGCAGGATGGCGAGACCGGTTAACATTAGCATCAGCCAACCGCCTGTCAAACACGGCTTTAAAAAGATCGCCGTGAAAAGAGCAGGCATTACGGCACGAATGCTTTTCTCTGGTATACTCGCTGGATGAAAAAAATCTAACAGGAGGTGTCACATGCAGAGGCGTTTGGTGGCAACAATGGCAATCTTGGCACTGGTAACCGGCGGCATGATGGGCTGCAAGAAGAAGAGCGAGGAACAGGCCCAACCTCCACAAAGCGTGATGTCGACGTCCAAGTCGGCAACGTCAGCCGCGCCGCCGGCGCCATCGTCCACCGGTCTCACCGGCGAGCAACTCTTCAAGCAACACTGCGCGGTCTGCCATCCCAACGGCGGCAACACCATCACCCCGTCCAAGACCTTAAGCGCCAAAGCCATGGCCGACAGGAGCAAGATCACCAAGCCCGAGGACATCGTCAAGATCATGCGCCACCCCGGTCCGGGCATGAACAAGTTCGACGAGGGGATGATCTCCGACGACGACGCCAAGAAAATCGGCCAATACATCCTGGCCACCTTCCCGTAAGCACCTCTTCGGTGGGGGCGCTCCCGCCCCCACCGACACTTTCCCTTTATACGCCTACACATCGGCGAGCTCGCCATCCTGCGCCAGGTCATGGGCCTGTGACCCGCCCACAACCGCTACCTCACCGGGAGCGCCGATTAACGAAGGGAGCCGACATGGACAAAGAGGAAAGCGCTACTATGGCGGGAGAGATCATGCTCGAGTTCGCCGCGCAGACCGGGGTATCGAGGGAGGAAAAGCCGCAGCGCCGTTATCTCTGGACCGACGCGTTTGCGGTGTGCAACTTCCTGGAGCTCTACCACCGCACCCAGGACGAAAAGTGGCTGCTGCTGGCACTAGGACTGGTGGACCAGGTACACCAAACCCTGGGAAGGCATCGGCCCGACTCGGCGAAAAGCGGATGGCTGAGCGGACTCAGCGCGGAGGAGGGAGAACGGCACCCGACCCGTGGCGGGCTGCGCATCGGCAAGAAGATGGAAGAGCGCGCACCGGACGAGCCGATGGACGAGCGCATGGAATGGGAGCGTGACGGGCAGTACTACCACTACCTGACCAAGTGGATGCGGGCGCTGACCCGCACCAGCCGGGTCACCGGGGACGCCTGCTACCTGCGTTGGGGGATGGAACTGGCGCAGACGGCGCACCGGGCTTTCCGTTTCAACGGGCCCGACGGGACCACCGGGCTTTATTGGAAAATGAGCAGCGACCTACGGCGCTCCCTGGTCCCCTCAGTCGGTCAGCACGACCCGCTGGACGGCCTGATTACCTGCTGCGAGATGGTCTGCGCCGCGCGCCGTTTCCCCGACCAGGACCTGCCCGACCTGGAGCGGGAGATCGGGGAGTTGACGCAGATGTGCCGCGCCAGGGACTTCAGCACCAGCGACAGCCTCGGCATCGGCGGCATCCTGGTCGACGCCTGCCGGACCGGCCAACTGATCGTCAACGAGGCCTTCCAGGATCTCCCACTTTTCCAGCGCATGGTGCACGACGCCGTTGTGTCGCTGGAAGATTTCGGCGGTGGCTTTCTGGATCAGCCGGCGAAATATCGGTTGGCATTTCGCGAGCTCGGTCTCGCCATCGGGTTGAAAGGGGCCAGGCGGCTGTCCCGGCTCTTCGAGGAGTATCCCGACCTGCGCGGCGGCGAACTGGCGGAGTGGCTGCACCCGCAGCTCGAAGCGATACTGTGGTTTCACAAGCTTGCGGGAAGAATCGAAGGGTTCTGGATAGAGGAAAGGAGAAAGGGGACGGAACACTGGAGGTCTCACAACGATATCAACATGGTCATGCTAGCCACCAGCCTGGCGCCGGGGCAGTTCCTCAGGGCTGATTGATCCAGGCGCCGGAACAACCTAGTACGCGTAAGTCCACGATCTCTCCTCTACTTGCCCCCCAGCGCGGCCAGTCTCTCCTGCGCCTGTTTCGCTATCGGGCTGTCCGGGTATTTTGTGACGATTTCCTGGTACAGCTGCTTTGCGTGTTCCCGGTTGTTCTGCTTCTCTTCGAATTGTGCCGTGTCGAAAAGTTCTTTCCCCTTGTCCCCGGCACAGCCGCAAAGCGCTGCCAGCAGCAGCACCGCAAGTCCCACTCGCTTCATCCTGACCTCCTCCAGTAACGCCGCCCCGGCGACCTCTCCAGACAGCACCGACAGGAGGCACCATTACCATTAAGATCTGAACATGTAAATATCTTTTCCTGTTCAGGGTACATCCACCATTCCTGTCGGCGCCACGACGGTGAACTTGAGATAATAACTGACCGGCATCGCGGCTCTTTTCACCCCCGTCCCCCTCCTCCCTCCGTCACCGCGGTTTGCGGCTAACTGCGCAAGCGGTGACAGAGGTCACAATCGCGCACCACATTAACTAGATATAATTCAAAAACCAAAAGCCCAGACGTGACTATACCCGTGACAACGACCTCGGCCGACCAGCGGCAGAGGCACAACCAGCTGTAAGTGGAGGTGGCTATGAACATGACGGTGCTCAAGAATTTGTCCAAGATCGTATGCATCACGCTGATGTCGGCTCTGCTGCCAGCCTGTGGTGGCGGCGGGGGTGGCAGCAGCGAGCAACCGGTAGACCAGTCCAAGTACACGGGCCAGACCGCCAGGGCAAGCATCACCACCAGCAACGCCGTCGCCTTTACCACCGATGCCTGGGCAGCCGGCACTATCGGCTCGTCCGCCAACGTCATCGGCGTCATGGTGCAAAACGACGCGAGTCCCGGCGGGAAGCTGATCACGCTCCCCGAGATCGCCACCACGATCCGGGGGAGCATCCCGCAAGCCTTGGCGCGCGTGAAGCAGGTAGCCCCTCTTCCCGGTGTGGCAGCCAGCAGCACGGTCTACGGTGCGGTTGGGGGATCGGCAGCAGTCAGCATGAACCTAAACGAGACCACCGGCAATTTCACCGGGACCATGACCTTCAACAAGTACCAGAACCTCAGCAACGGCCCGACCATCACGGGGAGCGTCACCATGACCGGCATCTACAACCCGGCCACCGGCAGCTACGACTCCATCACCATGGATTTCGCCCCCCTGTCAGCCACCACAGCCAAGGGGACCGCTACCATGTACGGCTCCTTCGCGTTCGGCGCCACCGCCACCAGCGAAACCCTGAGGATGTCCTGCACGCTGAACGTCAACTCCGGCCCCAACTACTGGATCAAGGACTGGGCCTATACCTTCTCCGGGGGCACCCTGACCATCACCGGGGTCTACTATCACCCGAGTTATGGTTACGTAGAGGTGACGACACCGACGCCGTTGACGGTGAATTCGTTCTCGGGCATGCCCATCTCGGGGGTGTTCCAAGCTGCCGGCGCCCATTGCACGAAAGCCAGGCTCACCTTCAGCTCAACGGGCACCACTGTCACCGCGCTTACCAACGACAGCACTGACTGGCAACTCTGCACGGAGTAGCCTGCCGCTGCGCGACCGTACCTCATAAAGCCCCCTTTCTCCCCACAGGAGGAAGGGGGCTTCGCTTTCAGCGCCAATACTTTTATCTGCACCAACGCCCTGCCTTGAACAAACCGTCTTTGTGGCCTAAAGTCATAGCTATGCCGCCACCCGTACTGAGACATTTCCACCCGCTGATCCAGCAATGGTTCATCGAGAAAGTGGGCGACCCCACCGATGTCCAGTTGCGCGCGTGGGATGAAATCAGCCGTGAACGCCACGTCCTGGTCACCGCGCCGACCGGCAGCGGCAAGACGCTGGCCGCCTTTTTGTGGGCCATCAACCAGCTGGTCACCGGCGCCTGGTCCCGCGGCCAAACCAAGGTGCTCTATGTCTCTCCCCTGAAAGCACTCAACAACGACGTGCGCCGCAACCTGCTCGCCCCACTGCATCAACTGCGCGAGTTCTTCGCGGCCCACGGGGAGGAGTTCCCTACCATCACCGTCCAAACCAGGAGCGGCGACACCCCCGGCGACGAACGGCGCAGGATGCTGCGTCACCCCCCCGAGATCCTGATCACCACCCCGGAAAGCCTCAACATCATGGTCACCTCCAAGGGGAGCAGGGCAACCCTCACCGGCGTGGCCACCGTCATCCTGGACGAAATCCATGCCGTCGCCGGCGACAAGCGCGGCACCCACCTGATCACCGCCGTGGAAAGACTCACGCTGTTAAGCGGCGAGTTCCAGCGTATCGCCCTCTCTGCCACGGTGCGGCCACTGGAGACGGTGGCCGACTTCGTGGCTGGGCTGCGTCTGGTCGGCCAGCGCTACCAGCCGCGCCCGATCTCGCTGGTCCGTGGAGAACAGGAAAAGCGCTTCGAACTGGAGATCAGCGCGCCTGCAACCGTGCTTTCCGGTGCTGATGAGGAATTCTGGCCCGCCTTAGTGGATCGCTTCACCGACATCATCACCAGGCACCGCTCCACCCTTTTCTTCGCCAACAGCAGGAGGACCACCGAGAAGGTGACCCGGCTCATCAACGAGCTCTCGGGGGAAGAGCTTGCCTATTCGCACCACGGCTCGCTGTCCCGCGAGATCCGGCTCGCAGTCGAGGAGCGACTGAAACGCGGCGAACTAAAGGCGATCGTCGCCACCAACTCGCTAGAACTCGGCATCGACATCGGCAAACTGGACAGCGTGGTCCTGATCCAGACCCCGCGCTCCATATCTTCGGCCATTCAGCGCATCGGCCGCTCCGGGCACGGCGTCGGCGAAGTGAGTAGCGGCAAGCTGTTTCCCACCTACGGCATGGACTTCGTCTGCGCCGCCGTCATCGCGCACGCCATCGCCGAGGGAGAGATCGAGGAACTGCACCCGGTGGAGGCGCCCCTGGACCTGCTGGCCCAGATCGTTCTCGCCATGGCGCTCCCGGAACAGTGGCATCTGGACGAGCTCCACGATTTCCTGAAGTGCAGCTACCCGTACCGCAACCTGACCCGACAGCAGTTCGACCTGGTGATCGGCATGCTGGAAGGAAAGTACGCCGACTCGCACGTGCCCGAGTTGCGCCCGCGCGTCACGGTGGACCGCCTGGAGGAAACCATCGCCACCCGCCCTGCCCTCTCCATGCTGGTCTACCTGGAGGGGGGGACCATACCGGAGCGAGGCTATTACGAGCTGCGCCTGAAGGAGAGCGGCGCCAAGATCGGCGAACTGGACGAGGAATTCGTGTGGGAGAGAAGGCTCGGCGACACCTTTGCGCTCGGCGCCCAAGTCTGGCAAATCACTGAGATCAGCCACAGCACCGTGCTGGTTGTCCCGGCCCGCAAGTCTCAGCAGATCATTCCATTCTGGCGCGCCGAGGAGCTGGACCGCGACTTCTACTACTCAGAGAAAATCTCCTCGTTCCTCGAATCCTGCAACCAACGGCTGGGACGGCAGGATCTGGTCGACGAACTGATGCGGCGCCATTTCATGGACGAGGGGGCGGCCAAGGCACTGGAGCATTATCTCGAGCTGCAAAGGGAAGCGACCGGCGCTCCCCTGCCCCACCGCCACCACCTGCTGCTGGAACATTTCCGCGATCCCGTGGGCGGCGCGGAGACCGAGCAGATTATCCTGCACACCCTGTGGGGCAACGCCGTAAACCGCCCCTTCACCTTCGCACTGGTCGCGGCGTGGGAGCGGCGCTACGGCTACCCGCTGCAGGCCTTCTACAACAACGACGGCATCGCCCTGCTGCTCCCCCACGAAATGGAGCAACTGGACGAGATCCTCGACCTGGTAACGCCCGACAATATCGAGCCCCTGCTCAGGGAATCGCTGGAAGGGACCGGCTACTTCGGCGCCCGTTTCCGCGAGAACGCCGGCCGCGCGCTGCTTCTTACGCGGAGCAACTTCAAGAGAAGGATGCCGTTGTGGCTGAACCGCCTCCGCTCCAGGAAACTCCTCGCCTCCGTGCTGCGCTACCGCGATTTCCCCGTTCTCTTGGAGACCTGGCGCTCCGCGCTCAAGGACGACTTCGACCTCCCCAACCTGAAGCGGCTCCTTGAGGAGATCCAGGACGGCAGCATCGAGGTCACGGCCGTGCACACCACGCAAGCCTCCCCCTTCGCCAAGGGGCTGATCTGGCAGCAGACCAACAAGTACGTCTACGAGGACGACACACTGGGGGGCGGCCGGAAGTCCTCCCTCGGCAGCGATTTCCTCAAAGAGCTCGCGCTCTCCCCGCACTTGCGCCCGCACCTTCCCCTCGAACTGGTGCGCCAGTTCCAGGAGAAACAGCAGCGGCTCGCGCCGGGATACGCCCCCGATTCTGCCCGCGAAATGATCGACTGGGTCAAGGAAAGGTTGCTGGTCCCGCTCACGGAATGGCCGGATTTGTTGCGGGCGATTGCCCGTGAAGGCGGCCCCGGCACAGAGGAGCTGCTGCCTCAGGTCGCCGAGCGGCTGGTGCTCATGGAGTTGCCCGGCGCGGCGGCCCCGCTGGTCGCAGCGCTGGAGATGATCCCGGAAATAGCGGAGGGACTGGGAAGAAGCAGGGAAGAAATAGGCATTACGCCGCTGATTGCAGCCCTGGGTCTGCCCGTGCTGCTGCAGCAGTCGCTCGACAGGCTTTGGCAACGAAACGCAGCGGAGGCGGAGGCCGGTGACGAAGATGAACCCGGTGCGGCGAGGGTGATGGGACGGTGGCTTGGCTACTACGGCCCGGTGCAACTGACTGTGCTGCAGCAGACCCTCGGGCTTGAAGAGGGTCTGCTGCGCGACGCGCTGCAAAGTTTGGAGGAATCGGGTGCTGTCCTCGTGGATCAGTTCACCGAGGGGGGAGAAGAGCCGCAGGTTTGCGACGCGGTGAACCTGGAGGCGTTACTGCGGATGCTGCGCAGGTCGAGAAGACCGATCTTCCAGGCGCTGGACCTTGCCCAACTCCCGCTGTTCCTCGCCCAATTCCAGGGGATCGTGCAACGTGGGGGCACTCCTGACGACCTACGGGACCGGCTTGAGCAACTGCTCGGCACCCCGTTGCCAGTGGGGCTTTGGGAAGAAGATGTCCTGCCGGCCCGCCTTGCCCCCTATCTCGGCGCCTGGCTGGACAGCCTGATGCAAAGCAGCGACCTGCTCTGGTTCGGCTGCGGCCCGAAGCGGCTCAGCTTCGCCTTCCCCGAGGACCTCGATCTGTTTCTGGACCAGGATGAAGGCGAGACGGCGGCAACGGCACCGGAACACCCGGCACTGATTCCCGATGACCGGGGGCACTACAACCTGAGTGCGATCTGTTCCATAGCGGGAGTCACGGCGACAACTGCGACGACGGAGCTTTGGCAGGAAGCCTGGCGGGGAGAGGTGAGCAACGATTCCTTCGCCGCGGTGCGCAAGGGAATCCTGAACCGTTTCGAACTGCCGCAGGGAGATTCGGGGCACCGCCACCCGCTGCACGGCCGGCACCCCCGACGGCTACCCGGCAGCCGTTGGAGCCGCGCCCAGGAAGGCGTTGGCAACTGGTTCCTCCTCCCCCGACCACACGTGGAAGTCGATGTTTTGGAAAAGGAGGAACGGAACAAGGATCGCGTGCGGGTGCTGCTGGAGCGCTACGGCATCCTGTTCAGGGAACTTTTGATGCGGGAACTCCCCTCCCTGCAGTGGGGCCGATTGTTCAGAACCTTGCGCATCATGGAGATGTCGGGGGAACTCATCGCCGGCAACTTCTTCGCCGGCATACCGGGCCTGCAGTTTGTCTCGCAGGAGGCGTACCGGCAGTTGGAGCGCGGCCTGCCCCAAGATGAGATCTTCTGGATCAATGCCGCCGATCCCGCCTCGCTGTGCGGCAGCGGCCTGGACGGGCTGCGCGAAGCGCTTCCCTCCCGGATTCCGTCCACCCACCTGGTCTACCACGGCCCGCGCCTGGTTCTTATTTCAAGGCGCTACGGCAAAGAACTCGAATTCCGGGCGGATTCGGACGATCCCGAACTCGAGAACTACCTCGGCTTGTTCAGAACCTTGGTCGGCCGCGACTTCAACCCCTTGAAGCGCATCACCGTGGAACGGATCAACGGTGAAGCCGCCAAGGATTCGCTCTATGCCGAAGTCCTCAGGCGTTTCGGCTTCCAAGAATCCTACACCGGGCTCGAATACTGGCGCCAGTACCCGTAGCGTCCTCTGCTCCTATCCCTCGCCTTCCGGGAGAGGGTGCCAGCAAGGCGGGTGAGGGAGATGCCACGAAGAGGAGCTGTGGCTTGTGCGGCGCCCTCACCCCTGCCCCTCTCCCGGGGGGCGAGGGGATCTTGGAAGCCTCCAGTTCCTCCGAACTTACTTAGGAGTTGATCACCGCCGTAAACCCGCCCCCCTCCGCCGGCACCAGTTCCATGCTGTTCTCGATGCACGGTATCCGGTCCTCGGCGTGGTGGTTCACGTAGAGGATCTGGGTGTTGCCGGTGCGCCCCAGGTGATCGATCAGTTTCAGCACCATCTCCCGGTTCACATCGTCCAACCCCTGGCAGGGCTCGTCCAGGATCAAGAGGTCCGGCTGTTTCACCATGGCCCGGGCCAGCAGCACGAGCCGCTGTTCCCCGTAGGAAAGATCCCGGAAAGCATGTTCCTTCCGGTGATCCATGTGCAGCAACTTGAGCCACTCCAGTGCGATCTCCTGCTGGTGCAGGGTGTACTGCGAGTACATCCCTATGGAGTCGTACATCCCGGAAATCACCACGACCTTCACCGTGCCGCCCACCCGGTACTCCTGCTGGAGGGACGTGGAAACAAGGCCGATGCGCTTCTTGATGTCCCAGACGCTCTCACCGCTCCCCTTCTTGCGGCCGAACAGACTGATGTCGTTGGCGTAGGCCTGCGGATTATCGCCACTGACCAGGCTCAACAGGGTCGATTTCCCTGATCCGTTGGGACCGGTGATCTTCCAGTGTTCGCCGGCGTTCACCGTCCAATTGACAGCGTTCAGCACGTACTTCTCGCCGTAGCGTACCGTGACGTCCTTCATCTCGATGAGTGGCTGGCCCAGGGCCAGCGGCGGTGCGCTGCGCGCCGTGTCGACCTCGGGCAAGGTATCCGGCAGGGTGTAGTGGAAGGCATGGAAGCGGCGCAGCGCCTCAGAGCCCAGCATCTCGTCCTTGGTGCCGGACATGAGAATGCGGCACTCCTGGAGGTACGCGATGTGCGTCGTCTCCGGCATGATCTCGCTGAAGCGGTTCAAGAGCAGCACCACCTGGATGCCACGCTCGATGCAGCGGCTGATCAGTTGCCGCAGCACTTCCGACGAGTCACGGTCCAGCCCGTCGAACGGCTCGTCCAGCACCAGTAATTCCGGCTCCTGCAGGAGCGCCTTGCAGATGAGGGTCTTGCGCATCTCGCCCGTGGAGAGGAACTTGACGCCGCGTTCGAGGATCTTGGTGAAGCCCAGTTCCTGCGCCAGTTCCGCCAGTCGCGCCCCGTCCGCGTCGTCGGTACCGGACAGGATGAACTTGTCGACGCGGGTACCCTCGGTCACGTAGCCCAGGAAATCGGAGTCGTCGTTGTAGCGCTCCTGCTCGAGGATCTCGTCGATCTTCTCGAACGAAACGAAGCCGGAACGGGCTGGGATACGGCAGCTCCCCGAGAGCACGGGTAGCCCGTTGCAGAGCAGTCTCCCCAGCGCCGACTTCCCCGACCCGTTCGCCCCGACCACAGCCCAATGCTGCCCTTCCGTTATCTCAAGCGAGATATCCTCGAGATGCTTTCGTTCAGTTATCTCTGCTTTGACCTGCTCTAAACTGATCTCTACCAAAGTTTTTCCCTTTCACGCCGGTAAGGGCGTATCACCAGACGGCCCTCTTGACGACATAGCGTCATGGCGCTATGCTCGGTGCGGAGGTACAGATATGTGTGCATTAACAAAAAGAACAACCATTTACCTGGACCCTGCCATGCACAGGGCGCTACAGCATAAAGCGCTGGAAACCTCTCGCTCTCTTTCCGACCTCGTCAACGATGCTGTTCGCAACATTCTCGCCGAGGATTCCGAAGACTTGTCTGCATTCGAAGAACGAGTCAACGAGCCGCTGGTCACCTACGAAAGCCTCTTAAAAGAGCTGAAGGCAGATGGCCGTCTATAGCATTCTGGTAAAGGATTCGGTGCGAAAGGATCTGGAGTCGGTCCCCAAAGGCGACTTACAAAGGATCATAAACCGCATCGGCTCCCTTGCCACCAATCCCCGACCTGTAGGCAGCGAAAAACTGACGGGGCAGGACCGGTATCGGATCCGCCAAGGGAAATACAGGATCCTCTACTCCATTCACGATCTGGAGCTAACAGTGTGGGTTGTCAAGGTCGCGCACCGACGGGACGTGTACCGCTAGCTCGGAAATCAACGAAACAAGGGGTGAGCAGAACATGCTCACCCCTTTTCTTTTGCTCACTCTGCCTTACAGCGGCAGACGTTATTACTTGTTCAGGAACTCGCGCCCGAACGGCGACATCGCGCGCAGACGGGAAATGATAGGCGGCAACTCCGTGATGACGGCATTGATGTCGTCATCGGTGGTGAACCTGGACAGCGAGAATCGGATGGACCCGTGGGCGCAGGTGAAGGGCACGCCCATGGCGCGCAGCACGTGGGACGGCTCCAGCGACCCGGAGGTGCAGGCGCTGCCGGAAGAGGCGCAGATGCCCTTCTCGGAGAGCAGCAGCAGGATCCCCTCCCCTTCCACAAATTCCATGGCTATGGAGAGGGTGTTGGGAAGACGCTCGGTGCCGCCGCCGTTGATCCTGGTGTTCGGGATCAGCGCGGTCAGTTCGCGCTCCAGGCGATCGCGCATCTCGCGCACGCGCCCTGCCTCGTCCGCCATGTACTGCTCGGCCAGCTGACAGGCCTTGCCCATGGCGATGATGGAAGCGGTATTCTCGGTGCCCGCCCTGCGACCACGCTCCTGGTGCCCGCCAACCAGCATCGGGCGGAACGGGGTGCCCCGGCGCACGAAGAGGACGCCGACGCCCTTCGGGGCGTGCAGCTTGTGCCCGGAAAGGGAGAGCATGTCGATGGCGGACTCCGCCATGTTCAGCGGGATCTTGCCCACGGCCTGCACCGCGTCGGTATGGAACAGCGCGCCCTTCTTCTTCACGATCTTGGCGGCTTCCTCGATCGGGAAGATGACGCCGGTCTCGTTGTTGGCGTACATGAGGGAGACAATGGCCGTGTCTTCATCGACCAGCCTCTCCAACTCGGCCAGGTCGAGCTGGCCGTTGCCGTCGACGTTCAGTTCGGTGACGCGGTAGCCGCGCTTGGAGAGGTTGCGGCACTGGGTCAGCACCGCCGGGTGCTCGACGCGGCTGGTGATGACGTGACGTCTCTCCGGGAAGACTTCCAGCGCCGAACGGATGGCGGCGTTGTCGCTCTCAGTGCCGCAGGCGGTGAAGACGATTTCGTCCGGCAGTGCGCCCAAAAGCGAGGCGACGCGGGCACGGGCCTCGTCAACCTTCTTTTGCACCTGGCCGCCGAAGAAGTGCATGGAACTCGGGTTGCCGTACAGTTCGCAGAAGTAGGGACGCATCTCCTCGAAAACCCGCTCGTCCACCTTGGTGGTGGCGTTGTTGTCAAGATAGATCTCTCTCATCCCTGAACCTCCTGTACCGTGATGTCGGGGGAAACCAGTTCGCGCAGCTTCTGCTCGACGAACTTGGCGGTGTAGCCGGAGGAGGCACAACCGGCGCAGGCCTTCCTGAAGGCGACCTGGACGTTGGAGCCGTCGATGTCGATCAGTTCGAGGTCGCCGCCGTCAGCCCACAGCTGCGGACGCACCTCGTTCTCCAGGGTTTCCTGGATCAGCTGCATCTTCCTGAGGTTGGTCAGTTTCGCCGGTTTCTCGGCAGTCACCTTCTTCTCCTCACCCAGCACTTCGGCGATCAGATCCTTGATTTTCGGGATGCAACCGCCGCAGGCGCCGCCTGCCTTGGTGAAGTGGGTGACCTGCTCCGCGGTGGTCAGCTTGTTTGAGGCGATTACCTTTTTCAGGAAGACGTCGGTCAGGCCAAAGCATTTGCAAACCAGTTCGCCCTCGGTCTCGACGTGGTCGTGGCCGTGGCCGTGCGCCGGCGCCTCGACGCCGCGGTACTTGGCGATGGCAGCTTCCAGTGCCTCCTGCCCCATGACCGAGCAGTGCATCTTCTCTTCCGGAAGCCCGCCCAGGAAATCGGCGATCTGCTGGTTAGTGATCTCGAGCGCCTCGTCCAGGGTCTTCCCTTTCACCATCTCGGTCAGGGCCGAAGATGATGCGATGGCGCTGCCGCAGCCAAAGGTCTGGAATTTGGCGTCGACAATGCGCTCTTTGTTCTCGTCCAGCTTTATAAACAGCTTAAGGGCATCGCCGCAGGCCAGGCTGCCAACCTCGCCGACCGCATCAGCATCCGTAATCTCGCCCACGTTCCTGGGGTTGAGGAAATGTTCTTTTACTTTATCGGTGTAGTCCCACATAGACCCTCCCTTCTAATTAGTCCGGTTATCATAGCGCAAAGCTTGCGAAAAGAACAACCCCTAAACGACCACAATTCACAGCTACGCGGTAGGGTACCCGGAATTACCTAACGTTTCCGGCACAAAGTGCAATTCCCGCTCCGCTTTGAGCTCCTTATCGACCGGAGGCAATCACGAAGCGATAACTGCGGGAATTAGCGGCAAAAATTGTGACACTCGGATGAGCGGCTATCTTCAGATCTGCCTCTACGTTGCCGGCTGCGTGACCGCCGAGTGCCACACAAAAGAGCATCCGTAACAAAATGGGACGCAGTCACCCAAAGGTCAAGTGGCCCTTGGCAAACTGCGCCCCGGTAGATCGGCAGCAGGTTAAGGAAGTGGTTGCGAACGGGATAATGTAACCTGCCATCGCTTCCCGCGAACTAGCTCCCCCCCCTTGCGAAGGGGGGACCGTGGAGATTTGCCTTTTTACCCCTTACCCGAGAATGAACTCGCGGCCTGCATCAACCAGTGCCTGCAGGCGCTCCTCGCTGGACGCCTCGCAGTATAGGCGCACCACAGGTTCGGTCCCCGATTTGCGGAACAGCAGCCAACTGCCGTCCTGGAGGATGAACTTGTTGCCGTCGACGGTGATCTTCTCCTTGACCGGCTCGCCGGCGAAACTGGCCGGCGTCGCCGCGATCCGCTCGGGGAACACCTCTTCCAGCTCCGGCGAAAGAGTCAGGTTGACCCTCTTGGTGAGGTAGCGGCCGACCTTGCTGTAGAGACGCTCCAAAAGCGCCTTGACCGGCATCCCCTCGTGGGCCACCATCTCGGCGACCAGCAGGCAGGCCAGGATGCCATCCTTTTCGGGTACGTGCCCCTTGATGGAGAGCCCGGCACTCTCTTCGCCGCCGATGATGATCTTGTCTTGGGCAATCAGTTCACCGACGAACTTGAAACCGACCGGCGTCTCGTAAACCTTGATGTCGTGCATCTTGGCAACCGCGTCGACCAGGTGCGACGTGGCAACCGAGCGTCCGACGCCCCCTTTCATCCCCTTGACCCGAACCAGGTAGTCGAGCAAAAGGGCGATGACGTAGTTCGGCTCGATGAAGGTGCCGTCGCCGTCCACGATGCCGAAGCGATCCGCGTCGCCGTCGGTGGCGATGCCGAGGGCAATCTCCGGGTCCTGCTGCACCAGCTTGATGAAATCCTGGATATACTTCTCGCTCGGCTCCGGCGGAAAGCCGCCGAAGTACGGGTCGCGATTCGCGTTCATCTGCACCACTTTCACCCCGTGCGCCTTGAGCGGCTCGGCGAGATACCCGCGCGCCGTTCCGTAGAGGGGGTTGACCGCGATGGTGCCCAGCTTGGCGATGGCGGCGAAATCCACCTTCGTGGCCAGATCATTCAGATAATCCTGCATCGGGTCGATCTCCACCAGTAGCCCCTTCTTTACGGCTTCGTCGATGGAGCACTCGTTGTAGCAGATCTCCCCAAGCATCTCGTTGGCGCGGCGCTCGATGTCGTTGGTGGTTTCCGGCAAGGCGGGCCCGCCCCAGGAGGGAGAGAACTTGATGCCGTTGTATTCAGGAGGATTGTGGCTAGCGGTGAAGTTGATGGCGCCGGCGGCCTTGCGACGGAGGATCTCGAATGAGATGACCGGGGTGGGGGTATCGCGGACACAAAGGAAGGTGGGGATGCCGGAACCCGTGAGGACCCGGGCCGCTTCGCGAGCGAACGCCTCACCCATAAAACGGGAGTCGTAGCCGACGATGATCCCCTTCCCCCCTTCGCCGTTACTCTTAACGTGATCGGCGATGGCCTGGGTGACGACCTTGACATTCTCAAAGATAAAATCTTCACACAAGATGCCGCGCCAGCCGGAAGTGCCGAAAGTAATCCGCTGCATAATCCCTCCAAGGTGATCGATAGTAAGGTCGTCTCGATCTGGCATACCGCTTTTCCCGATCCATAACATATCGAAAACAGGAGTACCAGGCGACCCGAATAAATAATTACTAGAGATTAATCCAGACACCAGGGAGAGTCAAGTTTTAGCGAAAAAAGTGGGTTGACATTTTTCTTTCGAAATTGGTAGAGTGTTCTCTATCAACCGATTACGAAGCAATTGAGGAGGCTTAAACATGCAATGTCAAACCGTACTTCCTGGTGCCGAGTGCACTTTCTGGGGTAAACAGGGTTGTGTATTCACCGAAGGTTCCTGCCAGCCGATCGTGGAGAACTGCGAAGGTTGTGACAGGGTCGTAGACGGCTCCATTGGGAAGGTTTGCAACGCATACCCGGCCCCCGAGAAGAAGTGGGTCGGCGGTATCTGCAACTTCGCTACTCACGTCAAGGTCGAGATCAAGACCGACGACGCCAAGATCAACCCGCTCAAAGCTTCCAAGAAAGCAGCAGGCGCCAAGAAGAAGAAGTAGTACCCACCGTATTTTGCTGTACCCTAAGAAGGGAGGACTCAGGTCCTCCCTTTTTTTTACCCACAATCCTAGAACTGGAGGTACCCGATGCCTTTCGACTTCCTGGCCTGCCCCGCCTGCGGGGCCAAGGTGAAAGAGTACAAGAATCCGCTGCCGACTGTTGACGTGATCGTGGAACTCCCGGAAGGGATCGTGCTAATCGAGCGTAAGAACGAGCCCCTCGGTTGGGCCATCCCCGGCGGCTTCGTCGACTACGGGGAAACGCTGGAGCACGCGGCGGTGCGTGAGATACAGGAGGAGATTTCGGTAGAGTTGGCAGAGAAGGATTTGAGGCTGCTGGGATGCTACTCGGATCCCACCCGCGACAAGCGCAGCCACAACATCTCGACCGTCTACGTCGCCAAGGCCACCGGCACGCCGAAGGCAGGTGACGACGCGGCGGCCTTCGCCATCTTCCCCATTGATGCCCTCCCCCAGCCGCTCTGCTTCGACCATGCACGAATTTTGTCGGACTACCGCAGGAAAAAAGAAGCTGGAGAGATTTAACGTCGAAAAGAACGCAAAATCGCCACCGACTTGATTTCAAGAGGCAGAGAGTTGCGTTTAACAGCGGAGAGATTTTTTTGATGCACCGTAAAGTGAAAATTTCGGCACGGAACAGAGCGAAATCGCTACAGACATGAGTTTGAAACGAAGAGAGTTGCGTAAAACGCGCGGTAAGTTTTTTTTAAACAACCTAAAGTGAAATTTCCGCACGGAGAGATTGCGAAACCAGCACTGACCCTGGTTTGAAATGCAGAGAGTTGCGTTAAACGCCAGCAAAGATTTTTTAAACGCACCGCAAGTGAAGTTTCCCCACAGAAAGAATTCGAAACTGCCACTGACTTAAGTTTGAAATGCGGAGAGTTGCGTTCAACACTTGGAAAGATTTTTTTAAACGCACTTCAAGTGAATTGCCACGCGTAAAGAATTCGAAACCGCCACTGACCTGGATTTCAAATGCAAAGAGGTGAGTTCAACTCGCAGGGTTTTTTTTTCAACACACCTGAGGTGATTTCCTCGCAGAGAAACAATGCGAAATCGCCACTGAGGTGAAATTGTCCCCCCAAAAGTTGCCACCGTCTCCATCTGCCCCATCTATTTGAAGAACCGCAACTCCGGCAGGCTCGGAATGAGCCCCATCTCGAAGGCGTGCCTGAAGAACAGCCGCGCCCCTTCGAGGTGCGCGTCGGTCAGCTCGTACGAGATGGTCTGCCAGTAGTCCACCAGCGCCTCCTCGCTCAACCAGGCGCGCTCCTCGCACTGCGCAGCGATCTCGGCGTAGCTTGCGTAGGCGAGTTTCTTCGCCGCCACCAGGTCATGGGCGAGCGCCGCCAGTTCAGTCTGCTTCTCCTGCGCCGCTTCGCGCCGCACGATCCAGAGGGCGAAGACGAAGGGAAGCCCGGTGAACTCGTGCCACAGTGCACCAAGGTCGTAACAGAAGAACCCGGAACCGGAAGCGGCCCCTTTCAGCGCGGCGTCGCCGATCAGCAGCAAGCCGGGATACTGTTCCAGCGCCTGGGCGAGCGGCAGCGTGGTCCGCTCGAAGCTGTTTGCGAAGCCGTACTTCCTGGCCAAAAGCACTTTCAACAGGTTCACCGAGGTGTCAGACTCCGCAGTAAGCCCTATGGCAGCGCCATCCAGTTCCTCGATCGGGACCCGGGAGAAGAGGAACACGCTTTTCACGGGACCGATGGCGCTGATGGAGAGCTCCGGGAGCAGACAATACTGCTCATGCGCCATGGCGTACTCGATGGAGGAGGAAGGGCTGAGATCGATCTCGCCGGCGCGCAACATGGCGTTCAGGCGTGCCGGGACGCCGTCAACGAAGCGGTAACCGGTGCAATCGAAATGGGAAGCGAGAGCGGTGAAGATGGGGGTGCAGTTCGCGTACTTGATGTGTCCTATGTTGATGGTCACTGAAAACTCCAGATAAGGCTGCGGCAGAAGAACCAGACTGACATGACCTTGTGCCACAAACGTCAACATCCCCTCTCCCTCCGGGAGAGGGACTAGCGGAAAAGGAAAAGGCGAGAGGATCTCTCGCCTTTTCAGGTATATCTCGAACAACTGCCAGTTATTCTTCGGAAACGGAAACGGTATCCTCGTACAGTTCGGCGGACATGAGGAGGTTCAACTCCTCGGAGTCGGCCATCTCGATGACCACCAACCACCCGGCATCGTAAGGATCGTCGTTGATGAACTCCGGCGCGGTGCCAAGCTCAGTGTTGACCTCGAGCACGGTACCGGACAGCGGCGCGTAGAGGTCCGCCACGGTCTTCCTCGCCTCGATGGAGCCGAAGGAGTCATCCTGCTCCAGTTCGTCACCCGCTTCCGGCAACTCGACCGAGGTGACGTTGCCCAGTTCCACCTGCGCGTAATCGGTGATGCCGATCACGGCACGGTCTCCCTCGACGCGAACCCACAAATGTTCCTTGCTGTACTTCAGCTCTTCAGGAAAGTCCATAGTTTACTCCAGTACCAGCCTTTCGATGAAGCCGGTGTCTATGTTCCCTTCTATGAAGTCCTTGTTGGCCATGATCCTCTTGTGGAACGGGATGGTGGTCTTGATGCCGTCGACGATGTACTCGTCGAGCGCGCGCGCCATGCGCTTGATGGCCTCATCCCTGGTGTCGGCATGCACGATCAGCTTGGCGATCAGGGAGTCGTAGTGTGGCACTACGCTGTAGTTGGTGTAGACGAAGGAATCAACACGAACGCCGAGTCCGCCCGGGGTGTGGTGGTCGGTGATCTTACCGGGGCACGGGGTGAACTTCACCGAATCCTCGGCGTTGATGCGACACTCGATGGCGTGGCCCTTGATCTTGATGTCGTCCTGGGTGTAGCGGAGTTTCTCGCCGTAGGCGGAGCGAATCTGCTCCTTGACGATGTCCACGCCGGTGATCATCTCGGTCACCGGGTGCTCCACCTGCACGCGGGTGTTCATCTCCATGAAATAGAAGTTGTTGTTCTTGTCGACCAGGAACTCCATGGTGCCTACGCTGTTGTAGTTGACAGCCTTGGCAGCGGCAACCGCAGCATCGCCCATCGCCTTCCTGAGTTCGGGGGTGGTGACGGTGGAAGGAGCTTCCTCGATCACCTTCTGGTGACGGCGCTGAATGGAGCAGTCGCGCTCGCCCAGGTGGATAACGTTACCGTGCTTGTCGGCCAGGACCTGGATCTCGACGTGGCGCGGGTTCTCGCAGTAGCGCTCGATGTAGACTTCCGGGTTGCCGAAGCCGGTCTGCGCCTCGGTCCTCGCGGTCATGAACGCATTGGGGAGGGCCGCCGGGGAGTGCACGATTTTCATGCCGCGCCCGCCGCCGCCTGCCGTCGCCTTGATGATGACCGGGAAGCCGATTTCCTTGGCGACCTTGATCGCCTCGGTGACGTCGTTGACCCCTTCCTTGGTGCCCGGAAGGATGGGCACGCCGACCTTGATGACCGCCTGGCGGGCGGAGATCTTGTCACCCATGATGCGCATGCTTTCCGCGGTGGGGCCGATGAAGGTAATGCCGCACTTCTCGCAGATCTCGGCGAACCTCGGGTTTTCCGACAGGAAGCCGTAGCCGGGGTGGATCGCCTCAGCGTCGGTCAGTTCGGCCGCGGAAATGATGGCGTTGATGTTCAGGTAGCTGGAGAGGCTGGGAGCCGGACCGATGCAGACGCTCTCGTCGGCGAGTTTCACGTGCAGCGATTCGGAGTCGGCGGAGGAGTAGACGGCGACCGTCTTGATCCCCATCTCCTTGCAGGTCCTGATGATCCGGAGGGCGATCTCCCCCCGGTTTGCTATAAGAATTTTATGAAACATGATGTCTCCGAAAAACAGGTTGAGGTTGAGGTTATCTCAATCTGCCTTAAAGCTTCTCCACCACGAACAGGGTGTCGCCGTACTCGACCGGCTGCGCGTTCTCCTTGCAGATCTTCACGATCTTGCACTTGAACTCGGCCTCGATCTCGTTCATGAGCTTCATCGCCTCGACGATGCAGAGGACCTGCCCCTTCTCGACGATCTGGCCGACTTCCACGAAGGGAGCGGCGTCCGGAGCCGGAGCGCGGTAGAAGGTGCCGACGATGGGGGAGGTGAGCACGTCGCCCTGCTCTTTCTCGGCAGCAGCCGGGGCGGCAGCGGCGGGAGCGGCAGCCGGAGCTGCGGCAGCGACGGGAGCGGCCGGAGCGTACTGGTAGGCGACGGGCGCCTGCATCTGGAACTGGGGCGCGCTGCAGCCCCTCTTGATGACTACCTTGTCATCGGCGTTCTCCAGCTCGAACTCGGTGATGTCGGTCTCCGTTACCATCTTGATCAGCATCTTCAGGTCTTTTATATCCACATCATTCTCCTTTTCTTCACGTTATTGCATGGTTAAAGGCCTACCGATCGACGCCGGACAGGCCCGCCTAAAACTCTTAGAGGATCATCAATTCCTTGGGTACCCTGGTGATGGGCCGGCAGCAGTTCTGCTCGACCACCACGGTGTCCTCGATGCGGACTCCGCCCCACCCGGGGATATAGATCCCGGGCTCGATGGTGAACACCATCCCCTCCCGGATCACGTGCTTGCTGCGCGGCGAGGCCGTCGGGTGTTCATGGATGTCGATGCCGACCCCGTGTCCGAGTCCGTGCCCGAAATATTCGCCGAATCCTTTTGCCCCGATGTAGTCGCGCGCCTTGGCATCCAGGTCGCGGAAACTCAGCCCCGGATGAACTGACTCGAGGGCCGCCCGCTGGGCCGCCAGCACCGTTTCGTACACCTCGCGCTGCTTCGCGTTGGGCTGGCCCAAGCATACTGTCACCGTCTCGTCGGAACAATAGCCGCGGTAGATGGCGCCGTAATCGATGGTGACCAACTCTCCCGCCACCAGCTTCTTCTCCGAGGCGCGGCCGTGCGGCAGGGCGCCGCGTTCACCGGAGGCGACGATGAAATCGAAGGATTTACCCTCTGCCCCTCTCTCCCGCATGGCGACTTCAAGCATCCAGGCCACTTCGCTCTCGGTCATGCCGGGCTTCAGGCGCGCCACGGTCTCCAGGAGCGCTTCGGAGGCGATCGCCGCCACCCGCTCGAGGATCTCAAGTTCGCCGGCATCCTTAACCGTCCTCAAGCCGACCATCTCCGTGTCGGCGGAAAGGTACTCGATCTCCGGCGTCCTGGCGCAAAGCTCCTGGTAGAAAGCGACTGTGGTGGAGCCGGCTTCGAAGGCCACCCTGGTCGCGCCGCTTTGCTGCAGCAATTCGACCAGCGTATCCATCCGGTTGGAAAACTCGATAACCTTCGCGCCCGTAACCTCGGCGCCAGCCTGTGAGGTGTAACGGGAGTCGGTGAGAAACCACCCGTCTTCTGGAGAGAGTAGCAGCAGCCCTTCACTGCCGGTGAACCCGGCGAGGTACCGGATGTTGCTTAAATTGAGGACCAGCAACAGATCGGCATTCAAGCGTTTCAGGCATTCTCGGGCCGCAAGGATTCTGTTACCTATCATAATTCCGTCCGTAAGACAATCTTATTTTCCCAGCCGTTTGGCAAGGGCGCGCAGCCCCAAAAGGTAGCTGTCAGGGCCGAAACCGCAGATCTGACCGACCGCTACCGGGGCTATGAAACTGTGGCTTCGAAAGGGCTCCCGGGCATGCACGTTGGAGAGGTGAACCTCGACAGCGGGAAGCGCAGTGGCGGCGATGGCATCGCGGATGGCGACGCTGGTGTGGGTGTAGGCAGCGGGGTTGATCAGGATGCCCTGGCAGGTGCCCATGGCCCCCTGAATGGCGTCTACCAGGGCGCCTTCGCTGTTACTTTGCACGATGTCCAGTTCCAGCGACAGTTGCGCCGCCAGTTCCCTGAGAGCCTGGTTGATGGTGTCCAGGGTGGCGGTACCGTAGACGCCCGGCTCCCGAATCCCGAGCAGATTCAGGTTCGGCCCGTGCAGGACCAGGATCTTCACGGCGCTCATTGCAGCGACTCCCGGAACCCCGGAGCGGAGCGTTTCAGGAGGAACCGGGCCTTGCCGAAGTTGCCGTCGGCCGGGAGCACCAGCGCCCCGAAGAAGTCTTCGCTGATGCCGCGCACGATGATGCAGCATTTCTCGGTGATGATGGAAACCTCTTCCAATTCGCCGGTCTTGAGCACACCCACCGTCCGTTTGATCTCCTTGAGCACAGAAGCGTACTCAATGGTCATGGTCTGCACGTCCAGCCCGCCGGCCTCGCGCAGGTACTCCTCGATGGCGATGCCGTCGTACCCCATGATGACCCCGCCCAAGCCGCCGCTTTCCTCGACTATCCGCTTCAGAATCTCCCTAAACCCCATCTCTTCTTCTCCTTATGTTTTCCAGCCAGCGTTGCAGCGAGTTCTCGAGGTCAGCTCCGTCCTCAGGTTCCTCCGGCGCGTGGGGCTGCTCCAACGGTGCCGCTTCCTGCTGCGCCGGCGATTCCATCCCGGCAAAAACAGCGGGGACAGCGATTTCCTCGATGCTGATGGGTACTTCCATGGCGGCGGGCGCTTCATGCGCAGCGAAGGCGGAGGGAGCAGCAGGTGCTGCGGGAACGGCAGGGACCACCGGTGTTGCGGGAGCGGCAGGTGCTGCGGCAACTGCGGCGGGGCCGGGCTCTGCCGACGGTGCCTGCTGCAACTGCTGCTGTTCTACGAGCTCATCGTGCCTGAGGCGGTACTGCTCGTTGCCAGGGTGCGCCGTGATCAGTTCCCGGTAGATGGCGAGTGCCTTGTCCAGGAACCCTTGGGACACGTACAACTCAGCCAGGGTCGCCGTAGTGAGCGGATCAGGAACGGCGGCACGGGCCTGGGCCGCGGCGGGAGCGGGCGCTTCGGCAACCTCCTCTAGGTCTTCGATGGCCCAGATATCGTCCGCTGCCTCGGTAGCAGGCGGTGCGGCTGCCGGGGACGACGGGGCCGGCGCTGGCGAAGGCGCGGTGGCTATCTCTGCCTCCGATTCCTCATCGAGCACCTCCAGGTCCTCAATGATCTCAAGGTCTTCGAGCACTTCCTCTTCGGCCGCCCCAGCGGGGGGAATGGCTGGAGCAGAACCGATCGAGCTTAAGAGCATGCTGCTCTCCAAATCTTCGGGGTCTTGCGCCAGCACTTCTCCCAGTACCTGGCGGGCAAGCGTCAACTCGCCGAGCTCGACGTAGAGCTGGCTCAGCACCTTCATGGCCTGGATGTGATCCGGTTTGAGGGCGATGGCCCTTTCCAGGGCCTGCCGCGCCTCCGGAGTCATCCCTTTCGCGTAGCAGGCGTTGCCCAAGGCGACGAAACCAAGCGCATATTCCGGGTGCGCGGTGCAACCTTTCTGGGCCACGGAGACGGCATCATCCAGAAGGCCGAGCTTCCGATACAGGTCGGAGAGCGGTGCGAAGCAGAGCGATTTTGCATCCGCTGCCAGCATGTCTTCGTAACGCTGAATCTCAGTCCAAAACGACAACGCGTCCTCTACCATGTCACGCTCCTATGCGCAGATCTCAAGCAGTACTTTGAGGTCGGTGACCCGTTCCATCTTGTAGGCGCCGATGCCGCGGTTGCAGATGAAGAGCAACCCCTTGTCGCGCACCTTCTTGTCGTGGGAGAGAGCCTCCACGTAGTGCTCCGACGGGAACGCGGGGAGCTCGGCGGGGAGCCCCAGCGCGGCGATGAGCGCCTCGATCCGGTCCCGGTCGTTCTGGCTACAGAAACCGAACCGCTGCGAGATCTTCGCCGCCTGCACCATGCCGATGGCCACGGCCTCACCGTGCAGGAACGTGGTGTATTCGGTAAGGGTCTCCACGGCGTGCCCCAGGGTATGGCCGTAGTTAAGCACCGCGCGTACCCCACCTTCCCTCTCGTCAACCGCCACCACCTTGGCCTTGATGGAGCAACTGCGGGCAACGGCCTCGATAAGGGCTTCCTTGTCACGCGCCAGCAGCGCCGCGACGTTCGCCTCAAGGAACGTGAAGAAGTCGCCGTCCAGCACGGCGCCGTACTTGACAATCTCACCCAAACCGGCGCGGAATTCCCGCTCCGGCAGCGTATCCAGCGTCATCACGTCGATCAAAACCGCCTTGGGCTGGTAGAATGCGCCGATCAGGTTCTTGCCGCGGGGGTGGTTGATGCCGGTCTTGCCTCCTACGCTGGAGTCGACCTGGGATAAAAGCGTGGTGGGAAGCTGCACGAAAGGGATACCGCGCAGGTAACTGGCCGCAGCAAAGCCGGCCATGTCCCCGATCACCCCGCCACCCAAAGCAAGGATGAAGGAGCCGCGATCAAGCGAGGCGTCCACGAGTGCATCGTAGATCTGGTTCAGCGTGGCGCTGTTCTTGTACGACTCACCGTCGGGAAGCGATACCAGGAGCACCTGGTACCCGGCTGCCTCCATGGCGGCGCGCACCGACTCGTAGTACAGGGGTGCGACGGTGGTATTGGAGACGACGGCAGCGGTGCCGGTCAGCCCAAGTTCGCGGCAGAGGGTGCCGATAGTGCCCAGGATACCTGCGCCAAGTTGTATGTCGTAGCTCCGCTCTCCAAGAGCCACTTTTATCTGTTGGACGTTCACAAAGACCCCTTACAGTACTCAAGTACCTGTTCGGCAACCACAGCGATCTCCTTGCCAGTGGTGTCGATACGGACGTCTGCATCGGCATAAAACTGCTCGCGGCCATCCAGCATGCTGCGGATCCTCGACAACGATGCGTCGTCCGCCAGTAATGGTCGCTCGCTGTCGCCGCTCACACGCTGCGCGATGGTTTCCACGGTCGCGGTGAGGTTCACGATGCAGCCGTGGCTGCGCATCACAGCCCGATTGGCGGACGCGATCACCACGCCGCCGCCGGTGGAGACGACCTGACCCGATCCCGACGCGACCCGTGCCAGGATTTGGGTCTCCAGTTCGCGGAAGGCGGGTTCGCCATCCTGGGCGAAGATGTCCTTGATGCTGCGCCCGGCCGCATCGACGATGGCCTGGTCGAGGTCGACGAAGGACCAGTTAAGCCGCTGCGCCAGCAGCCGTCCAACGCTGGTCTTGCCGCATCCCATGAAGCCGGTGAGAAAGATGTTTTGAAAACTACTCATAAATACCTGGTTCCCTCGCCCTCTGGGAGAGAGGGGGTACAGAAGGTGTGGAGCGGCCGATCTCTAGAACTCTCGCAGGTATTCGATGTAGGACGAGTAGTTCCTGGCAGTTTCGGCCACCGAATCCCCGCCGAATTTTTCCATGAAGGCATTAACGATCTCGACTGCAACCACGGCCTCTGCAACAACCGATGCCGCGGGGACCGCACAGCAGTCCGAACGCTCGACGGTCGCTTCGAACGGCTCCTTGGTCAGGATGTCGACTGACTTGAGGGGCGTGTACAGGGTCGGGATCGGCTTCATGGCACCGTACACAACGATCTCCTCGCCGTTGGTGATACCGCCCTCGAGTCCGCCGGCGCGGTTGGTGTTGCGGTAAAAGCCGGTCTTCTCACCACGGGCCACGCGCTGCTCGTCGAAGTAGATCTCGTCGTGCACCTGGGAGCCCGGGAGCCGTGCGGTCTCGAACCCCGCGCCGATTTCCACACCCTTGAAGGCCTGGATGCTCATCACGGCGGCGGCCAGACGCGCATCCAGCCTGCGATCCCACTGCACGTGGCTGCCAAGCCCAACCGGGATGCCGGTCACTCTGACCTCGACCACGCCACCAAGAGTATCGCCAGCGGCCTTGGCGCGATCGATGGCTTCTACCATCTCGCCCCCGGCCTTAGCGTCATAGGTGTAGACCGGCGAAGAAGCGATGGCATCCTGGAGCGCCTTCACGGAAAGATCAGGACGCTCCGCCTTAACTCCGCCCAACTCCACAACGCAACCGGTCACGGCGATACCGAAACGGGCCAGGTAAGCCTTGGCTACCGCCCCTACCGCGACACGGACTGCAGTTTCCCGGGCGCTGGAGCGCTCGAGGATGTTGCGCACGTCGTTGTGGGCATACTTCATGGCCCCAGGAAGGTCGGCATGTCCGGGCCGGGCGCGGGTAACACGGATGGAATCGTCGCGGTGCTCGGGATTCACCGACATGCGCTGTTCCCAGTTCACCCAGTCTGAATTTTCCACGACCAAGGTAATCGGGGACCCCAGGGTCTCGCCCCAGCGCACGCCGGAGCGGATGCTGGCACGGTCGGTCTCTATCTTCATGCGGCCGCCACGGCCATACCCACCCTGCCGGCGCAAAAGATCCGCGTTGATGTCGCTTTCGCTGAGCTTGAGCCCAGAGGGGAGCCCTTCTATGATGGCGGTCAACTGCGGGCCATGCGATTCACCCGCGGTAAGGTATCTGAACATGCATACTCCTCGTCTTCTAGTTCACGCATCCGGTCTTTACCACTTCGCCTGCGGTTCGCAGCGGATATTAGCAGCAAATCATGCCGCAGGCAAAATAATATAACCAGATAAACGAAAGCCAGGATCATCCTGGCTTTCGGCACAACGCTAATGTGGTTACAGTTACTTGTTCTGGAATTTTTTCAGGGTGTCCTCGGTAAGGTTTGCCTTGGTCTGGGCCGACATGATGCTACCGGAAAAAATGTACTGGCATTTCTTATCGACGTAGAAGACTACCGGCTGTTTCTTGACGCTGACGACCACTTCGTAGAGGCCCGCGTAATCCTTCTCCGAGATCTGCAGCACCTCGAAATCCATCGGGATGAACTTCTTTATTGTTTCCTGGACCTGCTCCTTGGCGGGTGCCTTGGAGCAGGCCGTAACGGTCAAAGCTACGAAGCAAAGAACCAACAACTTCTTTAACATCTAGTACTCCTGAATCTACTTTTCCTGTTAATGCTAGTGCTGTACGTTCTCCCTGGTCGGCACCGCCATGCGCAGGTTGCGCAGGCGATAGAAGAGCACCCCAACCGGGAGGAGCAGCAGGGCCAGCGGATATTTCACCGCAAAGATGAGCGGGGTGAGCGCCCAGCGGGTCAGCATCCTCAGGACGCCATGCTCATAGATGAAGTCCGCGATCGGCGGGCTGTGCTTGTAGTAGAACGCGACGAAGGCACGGCCCGGTACGGACTTGAGCAGCACGTTGTCGCGGAAGTGCCTGAGCACAACGACCTGCGGATCGAGGTAGCTGCCGTATGCCGCGGTAGCGATGAAGCAACCGCTCTTGCCTGCGGAGGATGTCGGCGGTGTGTTAGTGCCGGTATCGCCGCCGCCGCTGGGCGTATCCACGCTGCCAACCACGATCGGATCCTGGATGTGACCGAGGGTGGGGTCGGAGTCCTGCGTGTCGTCGTTATCCTTGACAGCGAAAGTGACCGTGTTGCCGTTACGGACAACGGGAGTGATCTTGGTCCATGTCGTGCCGACCACCTTGTAGAATACCGGGTTGGCGGGGAGCGTGTTGTAGGTGACGTCGACGTTGACGGTGCCGCTGGGCTGCACGTTGTCGAGTCGGACGCCGATTACGGAGCTGATGGTGAAGTTGGTGGCAGCCACGGTCGCCGGCATGGAAGAGGCAACCAGCACGGGGTCAACGGTCGCGTATGCTATGGTCGTGGTCCCGGTAGTACCGGTGGTGCCGTTAACAGCGGCAACGGAACTGACACCGAAGCCGGTAAGGGTCAGCGGGTAGACGCTGCCGTTACTGTCGGTGATATTCAAGGTGGCGTTGTAGTTCTTAACCGTTTGCGGGTTGAACAGTATCGTCACCGGCAGCGACTGGCCGCTGGCAAGGGTGTAATTTTGCTGGGCGCTGGCCAGGAAGGCGCTGGCATCGGTCGTCGCCACTGAAGCAATAGTGATCGGAGTGGCGCCATTGTTTTTCAACATGATAGTGGAAGCTGCAGTAGTGCTACCAGTCAGCTTGCCGCCGAAAGCATAGGAGGTGGTCTGGGTACCTGCACCGTCGGTGTAGATGATCGAACTGGACGAAACGCCCGGAGTGTTGACGGTGATGGTCAGCAGCTTGGTGACCAGCGTGCCGTCGTTGTCCTTCAATTGGGCGATGAAGTCGTAATCGCCTGCGCCGGAGGCCGTACCGCTCAAAACGCCGTTAGCGAGGGTGATTCCCGGCGGCAGGTTGCCGGATATGGACCAGGTGTAGGGCCTGGTACCGCCGCTGCCAACGAGCTGCTGCAGGTAGGTCAAACCGCTGGTGACCGGGGGAAGAGATGCGGTGGTGATCGACAGCGTCGGGTTGACAAGAATGCTTAGGGCGCGCGAGGCAGTTGCGCCGGTACCGTCGGTGACCTGAACGGTGAAAAGGGCGGTGCCTGTTCCGGTCGGGATACCGGTGATATCGCCGGTGCTGGGGTCGAGCTGGAGGCCAGGCGGCAGAGTGCCGTTGGTGATCGACCAGGCGTAGGACGGCGTGCCACCCACCTTGACCAGTTTCTGAGTGTAGTCATTGCCGACAACGACCGGCGGAAGGCTGCTGGTGGTGATCGAAAGGGCCGGGTTAACGGTCATGCTGATGGTCTTGGTGGCCGTGTAGGTCTTGTTGGCGACGGTGTCGGTATAGGTGGCCAAAACCGTAATGGTGTTGGTACCGGCAAAGACCGGACCGGTTGCCGTGGAGGTGATGCTGCCGTCTGCGGCGAGCAAGAGTCCCTGGGGTACCGAGCCAACTGCACTCCAGGTGACGCTGCTCTTCGGAAGGGTGACTCCGCCGATGGATGCGGTGAGCTGATCGGAGTAACCAGGGTTTCCCTGGGTCCAAGCCTTCAAAGTGGTGTTGTTGACGGTGAGCGACGTGACGTTCATGGTGAAGGTCTTAGTCGCCTTGGTACCGGCGTTGTCGGTGACGGATACCGTGAAGGTATAGGACGGGAGTGCCGCCGCGTCAACGGTGCCGGTGATGGCACCGGTGCTGCTGTTCAGGCTGAGACCAGTGGGGAGCGAGCCGTTCGTGACAGTCCAGCTGCTGTAGGGAATCACGCCGCCGTTGGCTGCCAGAGTGGTTCCGATATATACCTGGCCGGCGGTCGCGTCCGGCAGGGATGTGCTGGCGATGGAAAGCGGCTGGGTGCCGGTGCCGGCGCCAGAGAGGTAGATCACGGCCTGGCCGCCGTCGGAGTTGAACACCAGCTTGTAGTTGTTGGACGAGTTGCCGGAGTAGGAGCCGGCGCCAGTCGGCGAGAAACGAACGGTCATGTCCGCGCTGCTGCCGGGATTGATGGTTACCGGTTTCGGTGTAGTCAGCGAGAACGGCGACGCAGGGTCGGAGATCGACTCGATGGTCAGCTGGGTGTTGCCGTCGTTGCGAACCTTGAAGTTCCAGTCTGCATAGGGAGTCGCGCTGGCGATGTCGACGTTGCCGAAGTCATGCGAGCCGGTAAGAACAGGTACATCGTTGCTGTCGGTGATCACCAACTGGGGCAGTGCGGAGAATTCAAGGAGCTGCCCGTAGATGTCGGAGTTGCTGAGGGCGCGGCCGTCCTTCCAAACCACGAAGAACTTCCTGAAGTTGACATCGCCGAAGGCGACAGCCGGCGCAAGCTGGTTGCCGGTAGCTACGGTGACGATGGAGTAGCCGCCGGAGAGGTTGCCGGTCGGGTCGACGAATTGGCCGTAGAGATCGATGTTGCTCAGGTTGGCGCTCTGGTTACGGGCGTCTTCCCACACAACCAGGAAGCGCTGGTTGACGTTGTCGAACGCGCACACCGGCGCTGACTGGTCGCCGATCGCGTCAGACACGGTGATCCGGTTGCCGTAGGTGGTGAAACCGGAGAGGTCCATGAGTTGGGCCTGGATGTTTTTGCCGGTGGTGCTGCCGCCGTTGTTGTCCTCCCAAGCCACCAGCAGCCTGTTGGTATTCGGATCGACGGCAAGGGTCGGGTTGGTAGCGCTGAAGGTGGCAGTGCCGAAGCTCATGTCGGTTACGAAGCCGAGCCCCTGGTTCCTGCGCAGCTTGATCTTGGTCGGAGCATCATCATTCGGAGTCGTGGTAAAGACGACGCTCTGGAAGGTAGCGGTGGTAACCGGGGGCGGCCCAGTGGTGGTGGTCTTGGTATAGGTGATGGTCAGTTTCACGGTACTGGCTGCACCACTCCACGCGACGAACACCTCGCCGGTGATGGGGCTGAAGGCGAGTTTGGGGTGAGCCTCGTTCAGATTTACCAACCAGGTGTCGGTGATGGCGGAACCGCTGTCGGTGACAGACCCGGTTCTGACCGCTCGGGAGACGGACTGCAAGTTGCCCGTGGCGGCGGTGAGAGGATCTACTTCGATGGTGCGCACAAGGTTGTTGTCCGCCATGGGCACCGGTATATGACCAACCGTGATGGAGCTGACGGTGCCAGCCGGGGTGTAGGTGACGTCGTTGGCGTGGTTGGCATCCGTGTCATATATGGAAGTGTCTATCCAGGCAACCACGAACTTCTTGGTGACATCGTTGTAAATGAGGTCCGGATCATTCTGGTTGATGTCGACGTTGGCTGTGTGGGTCGAGATCGCGAAATTGCCGCCGATCAGCGCGCCGGTCATGCTGACGAACTGGCCGTAGATCTGGCCATAGCCGTTACGGGAGTCGGTCCAGACCACCAGGTACCTGCTGTTATTGGCAGGATCAGTAGGGTCCTGGTAGAAAGCGACCTTGGGCTGGGACTTGTTGCCGGCCACCGCGGTAATGGCGAAGTTCACCGGGTTGGCAGCCATCGAGGTCACGTTGCCGGTGACCCCCTGCCCCAAAGAATCCGACCCGACGCTGATAGCGCCGTAGATCTGCTGGCCGTTCCTGCTGTCAACGAAAACAGTCAGGTAGCGGTTATGGGTAACCGTGTCGTATGCCACCGCCGGTTGGGACTGGTCGGTGGGATCGCTGGTAACCTGGAAGTCATTGGCCAGGACCTTGCCCGTAGTCTTACCACCAATCGCGGCAGTACCGGAAACCTTCCCCGTGTCCCCCGAACAACTGAGCATGACCGCGCAGACGAGCAACAGCAGTGCCCAGTAACCTTTTTTCAAGAAGTTCATTTCACACCCCTTCATAACCCTTTGTTGCAAGGGCCCTTGTTACGATTGTTAGATACTGTCGGCGACATCGAGGTTGGTTTTGGCGATGACCGATTTGACGTTGCCGTTGCCGCCAGGTTCAGAAACTTCAAAGATGATGTCGACGTAGTATTTGAAGGTGGTTGCTGTGCAGACGGGCATCGCCTGGGTGGCACGGCCCATGAGCAGAATTTTCTGGTCACGGGTGAGGATCGGCACCGGTATCTTGACGGTGGCGTTCGGTGCAACCAACTGGCTGTAGTTGATGAAGGAATCGGGCAGTGCAGGAGCAGCAGCGGTACCGCCCGGCGCCGGCGTGTAATGGACGGTAATCTTGCTTATGGCAAGGTTGAGTGCGCCGCTGCTGAACTGTGCCGTGGATGTGAAATCAACATTGATGTTGTCAGTCTGAACGGTACCGCCGGAGGAAACGCCAGCGGAACAGGTGTTCCCGGTAAGAATGTCAGACTCAAAGGAGTTGGTCTCCGCCGTCGCGGTTGCGTTGACAGTAGTGAATTCCCCAATTCCCCCCCCGACATCGCCACCGCCGCATGAGGTCAGGGCGACGGCTGAACACAGAAGGCAAAACACCAGTGAAAACTTTTTCAGCATAGATTCTCCTTAAATAACAATCTTCGGCGTAATGAAGATGAGCAGTTCTGTCTTGGTCTTCTGCTTGGAGTTGGATTTGAACAACCAGCCAAGCAGCGGGATATCAGCGAGGAAAGGAACGCCGGTGTCGGTCTCGGTTTCGTTGTCGACGTAGATGCCGCCGATGACGGTGGTGTCGCCGTTGGATACCACCAGTTCGGTGGTTGCCTCTTTCTTGTTGATCGGCGGCGGCGATCCGGCGCCGGGGGAGTTGTTGCTCGCCTTGATCTTCATGCTGACGGAACCGTCGGCGGTGATATGCGGGGTTACCTCCAGGGTCAGGGCCGCTTCCACGAACTCGGTCTTGGTCCCCTCTGCTGAGGTGGTCTGGTACGGAATTGACTGTCCCTGGGAGATCTTGGCGGCCTTGTTGTTCAAGGTGACCACTTTCGGCGTGGATATGATCTTGACCTGGCCGATAGTGGCTGCTGCGGCAAGCCGCATATCCAGTTGGACGTTGCTGGTGAGCTTGCCGAAGGAAACACCCATCCCGATGCCGCCGGCACCGCTTGTGCCAGGCCCCGAGGTGGACACGGCGCCGCCGAACGTGGTCTCGATGTTGTTGATATTGGCAACGGACGCGGAGGAATCCTTATACCCGAACGCCCACTGCACGCCAAGGTCACGGGTGAAGGTGGAGGTTGCCTCGACGATGCGGGCCTCTATCTGGACCTGCTTTTCCGGCGTGTCGAGAGTTTTCAGCAGCGCCCTCATGTCATCGAGAGCAGGCTGGATGTCCTTCACGATCACGCGGCTGGTGCGCTCATCTTTGGTGATCACGCCGCGCTCACTCTTCATGATGTTGAACTGGGCGGCCAGGTCGCTGATGTTCGCGTAGTTAACCTCGAACACTGCAGTATGCAGCTCCATCATCCTTTCCGCGGCCTTCTTCGCAGCGGTCTCCTCGTCGGCCTGGTTCTGCATCTTGTTGCGGGGCTTGATCTGAACGATGTTGCCCTGCTGCACCATGGCGAGCCCCTTGGCTTCGAGGATCACGTCCAGTGCCTGGTCCCAGGGAACATTGACCAGCTTGATGCTGATGGTGCCGGTAACATCGTCGGCAATCAGGAAGTTCAGGTTGCTCACTTCGGCGATCAACTGGAAGATCTTCCTGATGTCGGCATCGGAGAATTCAAGGGTGACCCTCCTCCCCTTGTACACTTTTTTCACGCCCCGCTTCTCCACGTTGCCGGAAATCTCGGTCATGGGCTCTTCGGCGCGGGGGGCAGCCAACTCCTCAGCGGCCTCGGGCATCCTGGACTTCGCAGCAGGCGCCGGCGGCAGCTTGGCTGCCACGGCCGGGCCGGGGTTCACGATGTCCCAGGTAAGGACATCGCCCTTGCGGCTGGTGGTGTACTCGGGAGTCCCGTGGAGTTTGACCGCGATCTTGGTGACGTAGCCACCTTTTACCTTCACCTGGTACGGGGTCACCGAAAGTACCGGAGAACCGAATTTCGAGGTATCCATGGCGCGCTGCAGCGGCTTGGGCACCTGGCAATTGGCGATGGTCAGTGTCAGGCCCTGGGGCCCTCGCACCGGCTCACCCGGCTCACAGGTACCGTGCAGTTTCATGGAGATGCGGGAAACACCGTTGACGATCTTGAAATCCACGGCCTCGAGCGCGCCCTTCACGTTGCGCCCCGGCGGAACTTCGGTCTTCATTTTGGCGACCGGTGCAGGCGCCGGTGCCGGTGCAGCAGCCGGAGCCGGCACAGCGGCAGGTGCTGCAGCCGGGGCAGGAGCGGGCGCCGCGGCTGCGGTTGCGACTTTCCCCTTCAGCTTGATCTTCACGCCGAGGTCACTCTTGACCACCTCGAAACCAGGCAGCCCCTCGCCGGATGCATCGAGCACGACGCGTACCTTGTCGGGGGTGGAGCCGACCCGCGCGTTGGCGACACCAAAGGCGCCGATGGGGATCACGTTCTGCGACAGCGCATTTTTAACCTTGAAGAGATCGACCACGATGCGGTCGGGCTTAGCGAGCTTAAAGGAGTTGAAGGTCTCCACCCCACCCGGCACCGAGAGTTCGACGCCGTCGGCCGCGGTAATAACCGCGTTGAGCTTCGGCTGGCCACTATTGTCGGCCTCGTTTTTCGGGGCCTGGGGCGCCTTGGCAGCCGGTTTGTCGGCGGGAGCTGCGGGGGGTGCGGGGATCACCGTCTTGGCATCGCTGGCTTGAGGTGCGTCGCTTTTCGCGGCCGCATCGGCTACCAGGGTTTTCTCCTCGATGCGCGGCTCAGCGATGGGCGCCTCCTTGGTAGGGGGCTCATGCTTGGCCTCGGCCTCCCGGGGCAGACTGATCAGGAGCTTGTTCTTGCTTGCCGGATCGGTAGCCACCGAGAAATCGACATCGTGGCTGAGCACGAGGGCAACCCGGGTCAACACGCTGCCACCCACCGGCTGGCGCTCGACCTCGATCCGCTTCACGCTGCCGCGGTTGACCGCGATGGGCGAGGCAACCGCCCCGGGCTCGGTCTGCGAGATGTCGACGATGATCTTGGCCGGCTCCCCCCCCTTATACGAGGTATAGGTCAGGGGCCTGTCGCTGGTCAGTTCGACACTGGAGCCATCGTCTGACACCGTCACCGATCGAAGCGTGGCGAAAGCCGCGGCCTCGGCCTGACCGGCCTCGTTGGCGGCGGTCATCCTCTTGACGCAGCCGGTAGAAACCGTCAACAGGACGATGAGTGCCATGGCATGACAAAGAATTCTGCTCTGGTACATGGTCATCTGAAACGCTCCTTACCTTTTCTTGGCCAGCGTAAGCACGATTTTTCTGCTTTTGCCCCGACCACTCTTCTCAACAACTTCGACCGTAGACGAAGTAATACGGGAAACCCGGCCGTTGGCATTGCCAATCTGGGTACCGACCTGAACGACGTACCCCTTTCCGTTGGGGTCGATCACAAGCGCCCTGTTCTCCCTGAGCCCCGCGATGATCCCCGAAACCCTGAACTTGTTCACCTCGAAACTCTGGATCGGGAGCAGGTCAGCGACAGCAGGCACACCAGGACGAGCGCCTGACGGACTGGCAGGCGGTGGTGGCTGCGTCGAAATGAGCGGCTTGAAGGGGTCCCTCTTGAAGCTGACGGCCGCTCCCACCTTGGATGCGGACGAGAGCTGCTGCTGCACCGGAGCGGGCGGAGCGGGCGGCGCAGCCGAAGGAGCTGGTGCGGGCTTTGGCGGAGCAGGCGGAGGGGGCGCAGGAGCCTCCTCCTTCTTGCAACCGACCGAGAGCAGCAGCAACACAACCAGCAGTGTCAGGCTATTTCGGCTTGTTAGCATTGGCATTTTTACTCTCTTTGGCGTCCAGGAAGCGGAAGGTGGTCGCAAGACAATTCACCTTGAGGCTGGTGCGCCCACCGCTGTCCTTGATGTCCGAGACGCTCACGTTGTTGATGTTCACGATGCGAGGCAGCTTTCCAACGGCGACGAAGAAGTCGGCCACGTTGTAGAAGGTGCCCGAAACGGAGATGTCGACCGGAACCTCTGCGTAAAAATCTTTAGGCACTTCCGGCTTCGGCCTGAACAGGAGAAAGTCGAGACCGGCACCCTTACCCGAGTTGGAGATACTGGTCAACAGCGACGGGATCTCCTTCTGGTTGGGCAGCTCGGTCAAGGCGTTGTCAAGGTCCTTCTTGAGCTGCTCGTACTCGGCCTTGAAACGCGGCAGGTTGTTGGCGATAGCGCGGTTCTCCTGGATCTGCTTTTGCAATTCCTCGTGCCGGGTCTTGAGCCCATCCAGTTCCTGGATCTTGGGACGGAGTAGCCCGTAGTACAGTCCGGCCCCCTCAAGGAGCAACAGCAGTATCAGGATCGCGACCTTTTCTTTGGTCGGGAGCTTCAGCAATTTCTCTATCTGTGGATCCATGGCAATGCCTCTGCTTCAGCTGGTTGGTTCGCGAACATGGTATTCGCGCTGGACAACGGCCTGCGGCCGGGTTCTGGGCTACGGTTTCTGGTCCTTGATCTGGAAAGACAGGTCAAAACGCTTTACCTTCACCCCGCCGACCTCGGCCTGTTCCGAGACAACGAGCTCGACGTTGGTGAAGGAGCCCGAGGCCTGCAGGCTCTTCATGAATACGGCAATCAACTCTTCCGACGTTGCGATACCGGAAACAGAGACGGCCGTGCCGTTCTCGGCGTACTTGGTAAGCCACAGCTTTTCGGGCACCGAGTCGGCCAGCGCAGCCAGCCGCGATGCCGGACCGGTCTTGCCACGGCGCAACTTGTTGAGGACATCAAGCTTGCGCTTGACGTCAGCCTGCAACTTCTTGAGGTTGTCGATGGCGCCGATCTTCGTCTTCAGGGCGGCAAGTTCGCTCTCGGAGCTTGTAATCGCTGTTTGCACGGTCGAGATCTGGCTGCGCAGGTAGAGATATCCGAACACACCGATCACCAGGCAGCCAGCAAGAGCGACCCCCGCGATGGCGATCTGCTGCTGCATGCTCTCTTTCTTTTTTGATGCCCGTACTGGGAGGAGGTTTATCTTGATCATTTGTCTCCGGCCCTCCTCGTAGCAAGCCCGACCGCTACCGACATGAGCGGGGCGATCTCCTCAAGATACGCGGTATCGAACTCCTTCTCGTTGACCGCGACCCGAGCCAGCGGGTTCAGGATCTCCACCGGGAGCGCCAGTCTCTGCTGTACCGCGTCGACAAGGTGCAGGGTCTTCGCCGCACCGCCGCTCAAGAAGACCTTGGTGATTCTCTCCTCGCCTGCGGTCGAGTTGTAGAAATCAAGGGAACGGCGCATTTCCAAGGCGATGGTATCGTTGACCCGCTGCAGCACCTCATTCAAGCGGGAATCCTCGGAGTGTCCTGCCGCCAGTTTCATCTCCTCGGCCTCGGCACTGCTGATACCGAACTGTTTCTGAATCTCCTCGGTATAGAGATTTCCCCCCATCTGCACGTCGCGGGTAAACAGCGAGACGCCATCCCTAACGATGTTCAGATTGAAGATGCTGGCGCCGATGTTGACCAGTGCCACCACTTGCTCCGGGTCAACGGGGTAATTGAGCTCGAAGGCGTTTTGGACCGAGAAGGAATCGACATCGACCACCACCAGCTTAAGACCGGCCTCGGCGAACACCGATATGTAGTCGTTGATGATGTCCTTTTTGCTGGCGACCAGCAGGACGTTCATCTTGGAGGGGTCCTGTTCGTCTGGGGAGAGGATTTGGAAGTCGACGTTGACGTCGTTGATGTCGAAGGGGATGTACTGCTCGGCCTCCCAATGAATCTGGTCTTCCAGTTCCTCGACCGGCATCACCGGCAGAGAAATCTTTCTGATGATGACCGAGTTGCCGGAGATAGAGCAGACGGCCTCTTTGGCTTTGACGCCGAGGGTGCTCATCAACTGCTTGACCGTCTCGACGATCGAAGAGCTGTCCATCAGGGTGTTATCGACGATGGCCTCTGCAGGCAGCGGCAGGATCCCGATCTTCACGAGCTGGAAGCCGCCCTTGGCCGGGCGCAACTGCACGAGCTTCACTGCACTCGATCCTATGTCGACCCCTACTATGTCCTTCTTCTTGGAGAAAAGCATCGCGTGGTCCTATCTACCTAGTCCTGGAATACCTTGTTTTTGTCGGAGAGGGAAAACCCAAGAGCAAGCAGGATCTTGCGCTTGGTCTCCATCCTGCAATCCTCACCCCGTTCGATCCGGTCGATGGTGATGGGCGATACACCAGCCAGCCTTGCCAGCTCGGCCTTGCTCATCAGGCGTTCTTCTCGGAGTTTTTTCACGCTGTTCATGATCATAAGTAGACACCGCTTAAAGACAGACATTACTAATTTTGGCGTACTTTGGCATCTATAAAAAGGAAAGTCAACATTTTATTTAAAGTTATATGTAACTATGTTGCAAAATAAAAACTTTCCCATGGGGAAAAGTGGCCACCTCCTGTCTCACGGTTGTTTCTAATGGGCGGGATGGGGAGAGCATACCAATAAAAAAGCGAGTTGCAATTTACGGCAACTCGCCTACTTGAAAAATGGTGTTGGTGGGTGTGCGGAGCAAGCGCCCAGGGGCTGGCGTGGTCGCACCAGGCGAGGCAACCGGCGGTGGCACCAGTCCTGGCAGCGGCGCTCAATAGGCGTAGAGGACTGAGAGGCGTGCCTTCTCGCGTGTTTCTGGTTCTTCCCTGACCCCTTGCACGTAGATGTTGTACATGGCGGGCACGTGCTGTGGGTGGATCACGTCATCCTGTGCTGCCACGGCTCCCCCCGCATCCAGAAGGTAGTATCCGCTGCGGTCGGTGTTCCCGGGCACGGTGTCGATGATCTTGGTGCTGACGTTGAACCCTTTTGCCGGAGGATCTCCGGCAAGGCGGAACTCAGTTTCAGGGGCCTGGGCCGGATCCGGGCTTGCCTGCGCCTCGCTGCAGGCGGACCAGTCGGCGCGCGCCAAGGTAAGTTTTTGCTGCAGGCACGGATCGAGCGTCACCTTCAGGTCTATGCCCGGAAAGTCATTGTGGAAATCGGTGGCACTGTAGCCGGATTGAAACAGCCTGGGGAGAATTTCGCTGGTGAACAGGTCGAGACCGCCGTGGGCGGAGCTGAGAGCGCTGCGGTAGCGCTTCTGGCTCGCAGCGACCTGGGTCCCGGTGATGATGGTAGATAACAGCGCCAGCGCGATCACCAAGGCAAGCGTCGTCAGCATCAATGCGGTAATGAGGGCTGCCCCCCTTTCGGATTCAAGAGCCGTCATTGCCCCCTCCCCTCTTACAGGTTTTTGGGCTGCACCACGATCGTGTAAATTTTCCAGCGGTACGTGCGCCAGTCGGCGCCGAAAGTAGCGCTCATCGCCCGTTCGCTCCAGACGTGCCCGTTGTCGGGCAACTCCAGGTCGCCGACCACGATAGCTTTTTCGGGATTGCTCACCGGGTAGCGGTAGCCCGGGTCCTGCTTCCCCTGCTGGGCCAGGATATAGACCCGGACCTCCTTCAACTCCTCGCGCAGGTACTTCGCGAGATCCTTGAAGTCGAAAAGGCCGTCAGCCGGATCGGGATGGTAATCGGTTATGCCGTCGTGGTTGGTGTCCATGTAGAACACGACCTGAATGTCCCCCACGCAGTCGAGGAGGGGGTACTTGGTGTAGTTCCCGTTTTGGTTAATGGTGGTCTTATAGAGCGTGCCGGTCCCCCGGTTGCACAGGGGGGAAATCCCGGAACTGCGGTTGATGAAATAGTCGGAACGATTAAAGGGGAACCTGAGATCACCGTCTTCCCTATCGCTGGCCACTGCATAGACAAGGTGACTATCGCTTCTTTGTTGGGGCGCGAAATCTGCGTCGGCCTTGTTAAGGAAAAAGGTGAAATCCCCACCGGAGGTGACCAGTTCCCGCACCGGCTTGCCGGATGCGCTGGCCCCGGTGCGGAGCACGATGGCACGGGCCTTGGTGCCGATCTTGAGCTCGGGTTCGACCCGCGACGGCCTGGTGACCGCACTGTAGTTCAGGTAACACCAACTGCGACAGACCGTGTTATCGCCCAGAGGGGTACCTTTTACTACCAAGTAATCGGAACCGTTGAAGCCGACATCGCTGGCGCCGCGGAAGGCGGGGGGAGCCTCAAGCCCGGGGCGATCGTTGAAGTTGCTGGCCTTGACATCAGGAAAGCCAGGCACAAATGACAGGTCCGAGGGCGCTTCGACGTAATTGAGCCAGCCAGGAAGGGTGTAAGGAAGGCCGAAGCCGGCCAGTTCAAGGTCCCGGCGCATCAACTCCAGCCCGATCAGCCCACCGATGTCCGTCTCCGCACGTTTACCCAGTTGCCCCGTGCTGCGGACGATGTTGGCGAAGGAACTGCTGATCAGCGTCATCACCACCGCGAAGATCAGCATGACCACGACCAGTTCAACCAAGGTATACCCTCGCCTTCCCCAGCGCTTCATTCGCCACCTCGCCTGGACCGCAGCGCGAAGATCTCATGCTGATATCTGGTGCCTTTGACGTACCAGGACACGGTGACCTGCAGCTTTTTGGTGGCACCCTGCACACTGTTTTGTCTCCGGTCGACCTGAAAGCTCCTGAGGATCCCAGCTACCACCTTCTGACTAACCTTGTCGTTGCGCGCAGCGCTGGAGATTTTGTCAAAAGGGACCCTGCACAAGTCGTGCATCTGCTCCTCCGCCAACTGGGTCGCTTCCTTGCGCAGCACATCCCTGAGGTTTTGATGGTAGGCCACATTCACCGACTGCAGCAGCCCCAAAAGGCCGACCGTCATGACCAGGAGGGCCATGAGCATCTCGACCAGGGTGAAACCGCTGTTACTTGAGAGTGATGCTGCCGGAACTGGAACTACACTCATTGCCTTTGTCCTTTTTGCCAATAGAAATTCTGACATAGTGAACGACAACGCTGTCCACCCCACCGTAACCGGCCGCGGAGTCCACGCAGATTGACCCGTAGTTGCTTGCTATGCCGATCTCGTCAAAGGTGATGCCGTTGGGATTATCAAAACCACTGAAGTTCCAGGTGACGGGAAACGAAAAAAGGTGTGTTGCCACCGGGCTTACCTGCGGCCCCTCCTGCACAGATGAGTACACCTCGAAGCGGTTCGGGTAGAACTTGACCCGGGTACCCCTGTGCTGGTAGATGGCCTGGGTCCGTGCCTTGAGCATTTCCGCGAAGAGCAGGCGCGTCTGGGCATCGATCCGGTAGCTCTTTTGATACTTCTGGAAAGATATGGCGCCGATGCTGGCCAGAGTCGCCGTAATGGCGATCACCACCATCATCTCAACCAGAGATAAGCCGCGAGTCCCCATCCCCCCTCCGAGCTCCCCTCGACTAAAGCACTGAGGTAAATTTGAACTTTCCAATACTAGCAGAGCGGGAACAAAATGAAAGAAAGTGGAACTTGGTGGGGTGGCAGGTAAAACGACAGCGGCCCTCCTTGTGGGAGGGCCGCGGAGAAGAGTCGGAGGAGAGTGGGTTAGAAAGCGTACAAGACGGAAAGCAGAGCCTTTTCCTTGGGGTTGGAGGCCTTCTCGCCGCGCACCTCGAAGGTATAGAGGGCGGGGTTGTGTTTGGGAGAGATGCCCGCACCGGTGCCGGCAACACCGACGCCGCTGTCAAGGTAATCGACACCGGTGGGGTCGGAGTTCCCCTGTACCGTGTCCACGATCTTGGCGTACACCTTGAAGTTGCCGGCGGAGGAAACCCCTCTCAACATGAACGTCAGGTCCGGCGTATCCTTGGCGTCGATGGTCTTGGAAAGCCCCCCCCAGTCGCTGGTGGGGTAGGTAAGCTTTTTCCTGAGAGCGTCGTCGTTGGTGACCAGCCCGATATCTCCCATCCCGCCCGAACCGTAGGCGAGTTTGAGCGGAATGATGGACGTGGTGTAGTTACTGAAGAGCTTCGGAATGAATTCCTTGGTGATGAGTTCAGTGCCCCCGTAGGCCGCCTCGATGGAGTTGTGATAGTTCTTCTGGGTGGCAGACACCTTGGTCTCCAGAAGCAGCATCTGCATCAACCCCGCCACGATCCCCAGGCAGATCAGCGTGAACATCAGTGCCGTGACCAGGGCTATACCGTCTTCATTGCCTAACTTTTTCATAAGCGTACCGTCGTTGCTACTGAATGAGATTTTGCGGCCGTACCACTATGGTGTACACCTTCCAGCGATAGTTCTCCCACCCGGTCCCGATCTGGGACGGCAGGTCGAAGATCCTTCCCACGAGAGGCCCACCGAAACTCTCTCCCACGGTTATCTGAGAATTGGGATGTTTGTACCCGGTATCTTTTTTACCCTGCTGCGCGAGGATGTAGACCCGGATTTCCTTCACCTGCTGGCGGACGTCCTGCGCAACTCCGGTGAATGTCGACTGATGGTAGTTGACCTCGTTGGAACCGGCCTGGCCCATGCCATATGCGATCTGCATATCTGCCACGCAGTCCATCAGGGGGATATCGGTGAAGCCGCCCCCCTGGTTCAGCACCGATTTGTACAGTATGCCGGTGTTCGGGGCGCAGGCCGCGGGTGCCGAGGTCGGGCGATACACGTAGTAGTCGGCCCGGTTGAACGGCATGCGAAGCGCCGTGCTCTGGTCTACCCCGTAAACCTGGAATACGTCGCCGGAAGAGTGCGGCACGGTCAGCGTCGTATAGTTGGCGAAGGTGGTGGAGTAGACACCGCTGGCATTCACCTGTAGCTCTCGGCCGGGATTATTGTCGGTGAACGTGTTTCTGACCACCATCACCCGGTCGGTACTGGCGAAATCGCGAGTCGGGTCGTTCCAGCTCGGTGCACTTTTGCCAGTATCGCTGTAGGAGACAGTGATCCACTTCTTCTGCGTTGCACTCTGCGATGTCGCCACGGTGAGGGACTTGATAACCAGGTACTGGGAACCGATGCCGGACCTGAGATTGAAGGTCGTGTTGCCGCTTTGCACCGCGCGCGGCGCGCCGCTGAATTTATCCGTGTAACTGGTGGGCACGTCGTTGAAGCTGAGCGCGCTCTTGCCCGAAGGCCAAAATCCCGCAGTCATCGGTATGCCGGAGTCACTGCTGGTTAACTCGGTGTAGGTCCCGGTAGCGGGCGGCGTCCGCAAGGTGAAGGGAAGGCCGTAACCGGCGCCTTGCAGGTCGGAGCGTAGCATTTCCAGCCCGACCACGCTGCCGATGTCGGTCTCCATGAGCTTACTTTGCTGTCCCACCTGGGTCAGCACCGTTTGGAACCCTGCCGAGGCCACGATGATGACGGTGATGAAGATCGCCATCACCACGATCAGCTCCACCAGTGTGTATCCCTGCTCGCCCTTTACCATGCCTGCATCCTTGCGTGTCTTCACACCGTCACCTCTCATGGTCTGGCCACCACGGAGACCACCCTGTTCACGGTGGTCATATTGCGGTAACTCCATTTAACTGTGATGGTGAGTTGTTTGGTGCTCGGCTGGAGACCGTTGTAGGCCAGGTTCTGGACAGCACGTTCCACGACATAGTTCTTCGCCCCGCCGCGCACTTTGCCTACTTCAACAAAAGAGGTGTACCCAGGGGTGGAGAGTAGGTCGAACGTCTTTCCCCTCAGATCGGCCATGTACTTCTCGCCAACCCGGATGCCCTCGTTGCGCAGTTCGTTCTTCAGGTTGTACTGCAGGCTCATGTTTATCGATTGCAACACCCCGAACATCCCGACGGCGACGATGATAACCGCCACCATCAACTCCACAAGGGTGAAGCCGTCGTTATTTCTGATCAATGCTGGCTGGGGCACAAGCTCCTCCCGATTGTCTTTTTCCCAAGTAGTTGCGCGCAGTCGTAACGACCACGCTGTCGATGCTGCCCAGGCTTGCCGGCTGGTTGTCAGGCTGGACGCAGATGGAACGGTCCGCAAGGACCATCATCCCCTTGGAGTCGTACCACACCCGGTTCCCAGTGGAACTCATCACCATAGGGAAGGTGAGTTGCTCGACGGAAACCGGAGAAACACCCGAAGAATAGGTCGCCGAGGAATAGATCTGCAACTGTGACCCGCTTAGGAGGACGACACGCGGCGTCTTGCTGTACATCGCCTCCACCCTCACATTGGTGAGGACGTTGTAGATCTTCCTGGTCTGAGACTCGATCAGGGACTTGCGCTGCATGCTGCTGAACTGCATGCTGCCTATGGCCAGCAGGGTTCCGATGATGGCCATGACCACGACGAGTTCAAGCAGTGTCAAACCTCTCTCACGCATGGATTAACGCTCCTGAATATGCATGATCTTCTTGACCGGCTTGTTGCCGCTCTTGCTGACGATCGGGAATGCGTCCGCCGGCGGTTTCCCCGTCATGGGGACGCCTGAGCGGCGCATCAGACGGGCCGCCCCGCTGCCGAAAGCCTGAGCCAGGTCGACCTCCTTGAACTCGCCCGTGGAGAGCTGGATCAAAGCCTTGCCGGCAAGGGCGGCATCGGACGGCCTCCCCCCGGTATCGTACCCAAGCGCCCATAGGAACGAGTTGCCTCCGAAGCCGCACGGGTCGGCAGTCGGTTGAAACGAGGTGAGGAATATGGTGCCGTTGGTCAAGGCGACGGCGTCCGTTACCACGCGTTCCGCGCCGAAGCCATTACTGGACAGGTCGAGATCGATTTTCCATCCTCCGGCACCGACCGTGCTCGAAATGCTGGTGGACTGATCGGTGATCCCTGAGGTCACCGTGGCGGTGCAGTTCTTATCGTAGACGTTACCGGGAAGGGCGTCCGTGTTGTAGCAGGGATCCTTGATGCCGTAGATGGAGCGTTGACTGCTGAAGTCATCGATGTCGGTTCCAGCACGGTAGTAGTATCTGCCGGAACCGAAGTAGAGCCACAGGTTCTTGTTCTTCCTGTCCTGGAGTCGGGATATCGCGGTGACCACCGGGCCGGTGTCCTGTACCACGTAGCTCCAGGTCCAGTTATTGACGTTGTTGCTCTCCTTGGTGGTGATCCTGATCACCCCGCCGTCAGTCCAGGTGTTGGTGCTGGTGTTCTTCTTGGTGTACCCGACGAAGATCGCATCATCCTGGTAGTCGCCGTTGGCATAGGAGTTCCAGCGGTCGGCATCTATCGGCCCCCCCAAGAGGGAGCCGGCAAAGGCGTTGGCGATGCCGGTGTCGATGGTGCGCAGGAGCGCGCCGGTACGCAGGTCCACGATGAAGAACTTAAGTGTCTGGTTGGACTGCCCCTTGAACTGGTTGCTGTTGGTGTCGATCTGTCCAGTGGGGCCAGACGCGAACACCACGTACCAGTTCCCGTTCTTGTCCCGCGGTCCCACACGGATGACCGCAGGGCCGGTGGTAGCGAAGCCCATCGCGGGGCCGGTGGGAGCGGGGACCATCGCGGGATCGTTGAACTCCCACATGAGCGACGGGGCGTCCGGGTTGGTAATGTCCAACGCGAAATAACTCGAGTAGCCAAGCGCCTTGGTCGCGTCGCCTGGGTCCGCCGCGAGAGGAGTCTGGACGCACTCCGAACCGGTGGCGCAGGTCTTGGCAGACGCGCCTCCGATCCCCATCCCGCTAATCAGGACGGTCCTCCAGGTATTCTTGCTGGTATCGAGCTGGTTGCTGCTGTTAACGACATAAGTCTGTTTCGGGCAGTCATAGTAGGTTGCCCCGTCCGGGCAGGTCCCGGTGTTGGTAGTGGTCCCGATGCTGGCATCGAAAAGGACCGTCGCGCCGTCGACATAGTAGATGTGGTTGTAGTCAGGATCGCCGTAGTACTTAAGATACGGCAGCGCCTGTTTGGGTATGTAGGCCCACTGCTCCTCCCCCAGCCCGGTGCCAGAAAGGGTCGCCTTGTGGGTTCCGCTTGCGCTCACGTCCAGCAGCCCCAGCTTGAAGCTGTGCATCATGCCATCGTTTCCTCCCACGTAGACCATGCCCCTGTGTTGGTATTCGTAGGACGCGATGAAGGAGGCGTAAGAGGCATCGCCGTAGCCGCTGGGAGCTGCGAGGTTGTAGGTGTTCAGCTTGCCTGTGGACTGGATGCGCGGCGTGGAGGAGATGATGTCTCCCAGGCGCCACTCTTGAGCTGAACTGACCACGTTGGTGACCGGATCCTTGATCTTAACCTTCCGGCTTCGGTACGAGAGGAACCCGGTCTGGTCAGGCTGGTCAACCCCGTGCACGTAGTTGATGAGCCGCGTTGCTTCACCTGCACTCACATTGAGATACGGCGCCAGCGTCGCGGAGTTGTCGGTGTTCGCGGTCCCCAGGAAGGTGGAGGACGAGAAGTCGATCAACGAGGTCCCGTCGATAGACGTGAAGATCTTGCGTGGGCTGGCCGAGAGGTCACGGGCCCAAAGTTGTTTGCCGGCACGCCAGATGCTCTTGACGAGATCGGTATCTTCTTTCACCTCGGCGGTATCCCCCACCCCGTCACCGTTGGTGTCCTGCGAGACATAGGCGTAGGTGGTGTTGTCGGTACTGTCGAAACGGAAGCTGACGACGCTATCCGCGATGAGGTCGAGTTGCTTATCGCCGTTGGTGTCCTCCCGGATGGTGGAGCGGCTGATTTGGGGGTCCACGTAGTACCAGAGGTTCTGCATCTCTCCGATCCAGTTGCTGGAGGTTTGCGCCTCGAACACCTTCTTCGGGTAGAACACCGCCTGGAGGATGTTGGCGCCGCTCCCCTCACTGTTACTGAGGATGGATGCCGCCGTACCAGACGATGCCTTAGCTGCTATGTTCTGGAAGATCGTGGTCAGCGCATCCTTGAGGCCATTGTAATCGGACGCCTGGTACAGCTGCTTGGTTCCGCCGTTGACGGCGGTGTTGGTGAGCAGCGTGGTCGTGTTGCACAGACCGGAGACGCCGTTGTCGGCACCGTTGAGAACCACGAAGGTACTGACGTAGTCGCGCGGGTAGTGGGCGTTGGTGCAGGTCTCACCGGTTGGGCAGTCGGCGTCGGCCGAGCACGCCTTGGTGGTGGTAGAGGAACAATACAGTGGCGTTACGCTGCTGGTGCTGAAGGTTGCCAGGTTGTGGCGTTTGCCGATCCAGGCCATGATGGGAAGATCAGACGTCCCCCCGTAGTTGACGCCGTTGGAGTTATCGGGGCAATAGCCGGCGGTGGTACCTGCCTGGCTGGCGTAGAGGCCGGCCAGCGTGTGGACGCTGCTGTTGCGGTCCGCGGTGGAAGTACCATCGGTGATCAGCAGTATGTAGTTTTGCTGGCAGCGATACTCGGACGGGTTCAGCACCTCGTTGAAGTCTATGGGGTGCGCGTCACTGGGGACTGAAACGCTCGGGTCCGTCGCGTTCTTGAACGTGGTGCTGGTAGTATTCACAGCATTGAGTCGCAGACCGGTGAGGCCGGTTGCCGCACCGGTGACCCGGCTCTTGAAGGTGCTGTTGGCCTGCGGCACGGCGGCAAAGTATCCGAGCGCGTTGTAAAAAGTTTCCGCAAAAGGTGTCCAGGCGTTGGCGCGTATGGCATCGATGCTGCTCACCAACGAGAAGCCACTCACGTGGTCGCCTGCGCCATTACTGATGCACGCCTGGGATGAACCGGTGCAGGTAAGTGAGGTAGTGCAAACAGTCGAACTCTTGGTGCCGCAAAAACCATTGAGGCAGGTATTAGGGTAGGAGCATTGCCCATCGGAGGTGCAGGCAGTGGTGCTCATCGTCGAACAATAGCCAAGCCCGATCGGGTAAGCGATACTCCCGCCATCGTAATTGACGGTGCTGGTGGTACTGCAGGTGTTACCACTGCCGCAGTCGATATTCTGCCAGCAGGACTGCTGCGGGTTGTTGGAGCAGGTTTTCTGGGAGCCGACCCCGCCTAGTGATGTTTCACTCGCCGAGCCGAACTGGTTGAAGGTCATCGTCCCCAGGCGGATCTTGTGGGCAAAGTCCTGGATGATCCCCGAGGGCTGCGTGGAGTTGGCAACCTTGGCACGCATGCTGGCGATGACGCCTCCCAACTGCGCGTCGACACCGACCCCGCTGAGGATGGCCGGGAGGTTGTCGGTCGTGACCGTGGTGGAGGGGCTGTCGGTCGGGTCAGTCACCGGGGGAGCGGACATGTCACTGCAGAAGGCAGCGTTCACTTTCAGCATGCAGTCTTTCACGGTATCGCTGGAGGTGCAGGCAGTGGGTGTCGGGGAGGGGAGCGAACTGGCGACGACCCAGGTGGTGCCCGAGGTATTGGTGAAGAATTGACCTTCATAGTTCATCGAGCAGAGGAGACCGGAGTTGCCAGGACCAATGGCGGCAGGGCCGCTCACGCAGGTGTTGCCGGTACCGCAATCGGCGTTGGCCGTGCAGGCCTGCAGGCTGTTGTTACTGCAGGACTTGTACCCGGCGTAGAGGATCGGGCAGTTTTTGATGATGGCGTTGTACTCGTCATTTCCCGGCTGGGTGTTGTTCTTGCGCAGCGCCCAGCAGGTCTGCATGGAGGAAGCGAACAAAACGTTGGTCTTGACCAGGGTGTCGTGCGGGGAGAACTGGCAGACACCGAGATTGCCCCCGGTGGCCGGAACGCAGGGCCCCTGGTAGGAACTGGCAGTTGCGGTACAGGTGCCTGCGGTGCTCACCCCGCAAGTACCGTAGTTGTAGCCGGCGTTGTACCCGGTGCAGGCCGCGTTCTTGGTCTTGCAGTCGGAGTCCACAACACAGCCGCCGGACGGCGTGGTCCCCTTGCTGCAGACGCCCGGGGTGGGCGCTTTGTAGCAGTCGCTGGCACCCGTACAGGCAGAACCGTTGACACTGCAAGTCTTGACGTCGCAATCGCTGTCAACGCCGCAGAGTCTGCCAACCTTGCCCGCCGTACATGCGCTCCCACCGGTGACGTTGCAATCGGTGTTCGTGGTGCAGGCGACATTGTTCCCCTGGCAGTGCGCCGCAACGTAGGTCGGCTGGCAGTTGGGAGTGGCCGGCGGATAGGTGTCGATGCAGGAATGCGCGACCGGCAGCCCCGTGGCTGGGTCGACGTCCATGATCGAGCAGGTACCCACGGGGGGGGTGGTCGAGGTGAGACAGTCCTGCACCGCCGAGGTGACCTGACCGGTACCGGAAGCGTTCTGGATGGCGTTGACGGCGGCTTGGCACTTACCCGCATCGTAGGGCTGGTCGCCGGAGAAGAGGTTGATGTAGGTCTGTCCCCCGGTGGAGTAGGCCGCCTTGTTGTTAGGATTGAGCGGGCCGGTAATGGTGAAGGTGACCCCGAGGCTCACGTTGAGGTTGTTGGAAGCATCGCCCGTGTAGTCAACGAAGTTGGTTGCATCGGCGTCCTTCACGTACCCCTGGCCGACGCAACCGCGCGACTCGGCGACAAGCCCGGGTGCGTTGGACGTGTTGGTGGTCGCATCGTATTTACCACCGGTCAGGATCTTTTTCTCGACGTCAAACTTGGATGCCGTGAGCCAGTTCAGGTAGTTCCCCTTGGCAACAAAGCTCGTCAAGGTTTTAGGCTTGGTGAACTCGATGCACATGGTGTTCGGGAATATCTTGGTGTTGGCCGGAACTGAGCCACAGCCAAAGGGGAAGGTACCGGTGACCTTGACGAAGTCGTCGGTAGCAGCGCGGTATTGGTAGTAGATGTCACTACCCGCGGAATCCGTAGTCTCAAAATAACCGCTGTACGTGTTCGCGTTGGAGTAGGTTTCGTCGTAGCAGTAGTAGGGCTGGCGGTTGGCGTTACCCTTGTCCACGTAAGCAAGGTCGTACATACTGGACGAGTTGTCGATCATGAGCAGCAAGTTGGGCGGGATATTGCCTGCGACAAACGGAGGCTTGACGCAGTACTGTTCTCCAGACCATGAAAGAGCGTCTGCACCGGCAGTAAGGGGCTGCAAGGCGAACAAAAATGCCAGACCCGATATCAGCGTTACAAATGCCTTTTTTAAATTTCTCACCACAGACCTCCATAAGTGAAGGGAAACCGATCCCCGCCAGTCTTTTCCGAAAGGTACTTACATCTGCGACGCCGTTTAGCGCAACAATTCCTGCACCGCCTTGGCTTCCTTGTACCCCACCAGGATCCTCCCGTCGGGCAGGACCAGGGTCGGGGTAGAAACGATGCCGTTGGCTTCGGCAAACTTGATGGTATCATCCACGGGCTTGCGGGCGTCCTGCTCCGAGGCAGCCGGCAGTTGCTCGCCGGCGAAGGACTTGTCCAGCAGTGCAAGGGAATTACGAGCCAGGATCACGCGCGACTTGTCATAGGCCTTGGGGTGCATCTTGAGCGGGTAGAGCTTGATATAGATGGCGAGATCGGGTTCCAGAGCCGCCAGTTTTTTCAGCTCCACATGCGCCTTGGCGCAGTAGGGACACTCAGGGTCGGTGAAAACAAAGAGTTTCTTTTTCCCCTTGGGGTTGCCCATTATCAGCGCGTTGTCGGTGCTCAGCGTGGCGGGGTCGAGGCGTTCCTTGCGTTCTTTTTTCACCTGTTCCGCCGTCCCCCCTACCGGCTGGCGGGAGGCGATATCGAAGACCTGGCCAGCGATGATGTGTTTCTTCCCGTAGTCGAGGTAGGCAACCCCGCTCTTGCCCCCCTGCTCAAAGGTAATCTCGTACAACCCGCGCACCGGCGCCGGCTTTACATCCTTTACCGGTCCGATCTCCTTCAGGAGACCGCTCGCCTCCTGCAGGGTGATGGAATGGCAAGAAGCGCAGTCCCCGCTGCACCCTTCCGACATGGCGAAAGCAGGTGCGGCAAAGGCAATGATGATCAGGGTAAAACAGGCTGCGAAGATGCGGGTGAGACATGATGCGAAGGACATTCAGCTACCTCGTGGGGGTAATTTCTTTGCTCCGGCAGGAGGGAGCAACAACCGTGCCCTGGTCCCGCGTGCGGCTCTGAAGCGGTGTTTTCAGCGTCAATACGGACAGTTGTGGCATACCATAGCACGGTGGAACCACAAAAAACTACGCATTTTTTTCATAGCTACCACGCCCACCCCGCAAAAAATTGGCACTTGACGGCAGGCGGGCGGCTCCGCCGACCGAAAATCTATCCGAGATCGTACTCCTTGAGCTTGTACAAAAGGGCCCGGTGGCTGATCTCCAATAACCGCGCTGCGTGGGTCCGGTTGCCGGCGGTCTGCTCCAGGGCGCGCACGATCAGTTGCCGTTCCAGCGCCTCGGCCCCTTTCTTGATGGAGAGGGAATCCGGCAACTCCCCTCCCCTGCGTTCCAGCCCTGCCCCCCTGCGCACCGCCTCCGGCAGGCAGCCAAGCCCGAGGGTCGCACCGTCGCAAAGCACCAGCCCACGCTCGACGCAGTTCTCCAGCTCCCTCACGTTGCCGGGCCAGCCGTAGCGGACCAGCGCCTGCAGCGCCTCGGGGGTTGGGCGCACTCCGGGCATCCCCATCCGTTCCCCGTGCTTCTCCAGAAAGTGGTCCACCAGGAGCGGCACGTCCTCCACCCGCTCCCGCAGGGCAGGAAGAGAAAGGGCGAAGACGTTGATGCGGAAGTAGAGATCCTCGCGGAATCTTCCTTCCGCCACCTCCTGGACCAGGTCCCTGCTGGTGGCGGACACCACGCGGACGTCCACCTTGTGGGCGGCGGCGGCGCCGAGGGGACGGATTTCCTCCTCCTGCAGCACACGCAGCAGCTTAACCTGCAGTGGCAGCGGCAGCTCGCCGATCTCGTCCAGGAAAAGGGTCCCGCCGTCGGCCTCGTCGAAGAGGCCGATCTTGTCATAGGCGGCGTCGGTAAAGGCCCCCTTGACGTGACCGAACAGTTCGCTCTCCAGGAGGGCGGCGGGTATGGCGCCGCAGTTGACGGCGACGAACGGGCCCTGGCGGCGCACGCCGCAGTTGTGCAGCGCCCGCGCCACCAGCTCCTTGCCGGTACCGGATTCGCCCTGGATCAGGACGGTGGTTTTGTGGCCGGAGAGCTTTTTGACCAGGTCCATGATCTGCGCCATGCGCTCGTTTCGGCTGATGATGTCCGGGAACGCCCGGCCCCGCACCGCCTCGCGCAGCCTGCGGTTCTCGTCCTTGAGCCGCTCCCGCTCTTCCGCCTTCTTCAGCACCAGCGCGATCTCGTCACTGTTGAAGGGCTTGGAGATGTAGTCGTAGGCGCCCAGTTTCATGCACTCGATGGCGTCGTCAACCGTGCCGTAGGCGGACATCATGATAATGGTGGCGCCGATGCCGGATTCGGTACAAGCGGCCAGGAACTTCTTGCCGTCCATGACCGGCATGCGGATATCGCAGAGGATGAAGGCGTAGCTCCCCCCGCGCGCCTTGGCCAGCGCGTCGGCGCCGTCAGCCGACTGCTCCACCAGGTAGCCCTGCTTCTTTAACAAGACCTGGAGCATGTGGCGCAGGTTGGCCTCGTCATCCACTACCAGGATTTTCTTCTTTTCGGTCAAGTTGAACTCCTTAGACCCAACCCAGCCTTCGCTAAGGGCCTGCAAGCGCAGGGAACTGCAGTGGATAAACCCTATTCTCTACTCTCTGGGCCTTAGCCCCTCCTTTCACTCGCGGGCAGGGTCAGGGTGAAACGGCTGCCTTTGCCGAGCTCGCTCTGCACGTCGAGACGACCACCACAGGACTCGGCTATGCGCGCGGCTATCGCCAGGCCAAGACCGGTTCCTTTCCCCGGCTCCTTGGTGGTGAAAAACGGGTCGAACACTCTGCTCAAAAGTTCCGGGGGCATCCCTTCGCCGTTATCCACCACCTCGATGACCACTTCGGCTCCGGACCGGCTCCCCTTTAACTGCAACTCCCCCCCCCTGGGCATGGCATCACGCGCGTTGACGATCAGGTTGATCAGCAGCTGCTCGAGCTGGTGCGGGTCGGCATGCACTGTGGCAAGACCAGCCTCTACCTCGACGGAAACGTCGAGATGCTTCAAAACGCCCTGGTTCGCAAGCAGTTCCACCACCTTCTCCAGCAAGGGACGGATCTCCACCTCCTCCCATTGCACGCGTTTGGAACGGGCGTAATCCAAAAGCCCCCGAACGATGCGGTCGATGCGCCGGGATTCCTCGTCGATGCGGCGCAGGTAGTCGGACTTTTCCGGGTCGGCGGCCAACTCTTCCGCGAGAATGGCACTGTACCCCATGATCGCGGCGAGCGGTGTGCCGATCTCGTGGGCCATGCCGGCAGCCAAAAGCCCGACGGAGGCCATTTTCTCGGACCGCACCGTTTCGTTTCTCGCTTCCACCAGCTCCTTATTGGCCCACTTCAGCGACGCGACCTTCTCCTCGACCTCCACCCTCTTCTCCCTGAGGGTGACCATCATGCCGTTAAACCCTTCCGAGAGTTCGGCGATCTCGGTGCTCCCGGCGACGTTCACGGAGACGCCAAGATCCCCGGCTGTGATGCGCCGGGTGGCGGAGAGAAGGCGCTTGATCGGCGAGACAACGGTGCGGGACAAAAGGTAGGAACCAAACACCAGCAGCAGCAGGAAATCCAGGGCAAAGTAGGCGAGGAACAAGTGCCTCGACATGGAGAGACGATCTTGGACCGATTGCAGCGACAGTGTCAGGCGCGCCGCCCCGACAATTTTCCCCTGCTGCACGATGGCGGCGTAACAGCGACCGCTACGCTTGTCCGGGGAGAGCTGAAAAATGGTGCGACCGCTGGTCAGGACGCTGAGAAGACTGCTGTCGGTCTCACTACCGTCGGCGGCGGCATAAAGGCGGCTTCCCTCTTTATCCACCACCACGAGCCCCGTGTAGCCACGGTCCCGCCTCAACTGCTCGAGATACTGCACGATCTGGCTTTCGGGGGCCGGCGGGGCCAAGGGACGCGGCAGGGCCGACACGATGGCGGCCAGCAGCACCTTGGCGTCCTCGCCCTTCTGGGCCAGGAGGTCGTTTTCAGATGTTTTGAAAGATATCAGGGAGAGGAGGGCCCAGGTGAGCACGAGCAGCATGCTCAAGGCGGAGAGGATGTAGAAGCTGAGGCTGAAACGGAATGGTTTCATAGGGGCCGCTTCAGCTCCCCATGGCCAGGTACCAGCGGATGATCTGCCTGCCGTAGAAGACGTACAGCACGGCGGCTGCAGCCAGGAACGGGCCGAAGGGTATGGCGAGCGTGGAGTCTTTCTTGCGGATCAGCATCAAGGTGACGCCGATCACCGATCCCAGCAGCGAAGAAATGAAGACAATGAACAGTATCGACTTCCACCCCAGGAACGCCCCCATCATGGCCAAGAGCTTCACGTCGCCCCCGCCCATGCCGTCTTTCTTGGCGACCACCTGGTAGACCCAGGCGATGAGGAGCAAACTCCCCCCTCCTGCGACGATGCCGATCAGGGAGTTAAGCCAGCCCAGTTGCGGAATGAAGAAGGAGACGACAAAGCCAAGGACGATACCCGGCAGGGTGATGCGGTCGGGGATTATCTGGTGCTCCAGGTCGATGAAGGTGATCACGACCAGTGCGCTGCAGAAGACGAACAACACGCTGAAGTAGAACAGCCCGATCAGCACATACTGGCTCGGGGCCCCGGCTTCGAACAGGCGCTGCGGGAAAAACTTGAGGAAAAGGGCCAGGGAAAGCAGACCGTTTAAGAGTTCGACTACCGGGTACTGGATCGAGATCGGGGTACCGCAGGAGCGGCATTTGCCGCGCAGCGCCAGGTAGCTCAGGATGGGGATGTTGTCGTACCAGCGGATCTGGTAGTCGCACTTGGGGCAGTGCGACGGAGGCGACACCACCGACTCGTTGCTCGGCATCCGGCAGATGCAGACGTTCAGGAAAGAGCCGACCACGGCTCCGAAGAGGAAAGCGAATACGGCGTAGGTGATGTAGGGCGTCAAGGAAACCTCTTAAAGCGGAGCTAGGGGCTAGGGCACCAACCCCCAGCCCCTAGCCCCTGCAGTTTACTTCAGCCTCAAAATCTTCTCCAGGCTCTCCTGGAGCAGCTTCTTCTTGTTGCCGAACTCAGCGATCTTCTCGCGCTCCTTCTCGACCACGTCGGCGGGGGCGCGCTCAATGAAGCTCGGGTTCTCCAGCTTCTTGGACAGGAACTCGATGTCCTTCTCGATCTTGGCGATCTCTTTGCCCAGACGCTTCTCTTCTTCCTCGACGTTCACCAGGCCCTTGAGCGGCACGATGATCTCGACGTCACCGGCCACCTGCAGCGAGGCCTCGGCGGGACGCTCGATCCCCTGCCCGATGGCGAGATCGGAGAGGCGGGCGAGGCTCATCACGTAGACTTCGTTCTTCTTGAGCAGCTTGAGGCTCGACTCGGACTTGCAGTCGAGGATGGCGGCGATCTGCTTGCTCGGGGCCACTTCCATCTCGCCCCTGATGTTCCTGATCCCCTTGATAACTTCCATGACCAGTTCCATCTCGGCAGCGGCGGAGGCGTAACCCGCCCACTCCGCGCACGGGGTCGGGAAGTCGGAGATCATGATGGAATCGGCGGCGCCCTTCTTCTTGGGCAGGGCCTGCCAGATCTCCTCGGTGATGAAGGGCATAAACGGATGCAAGAGGCGCAAGAGGTTTTCCAGCACCAGCCAGAGCACGTATTTCGCCGCAGCCTGGCGCTCGGCGTCACCCTTGTAGAGATCGTCCTTGGCCAGCTCGATGTACCAGTCGCAGAACTCGCTCCAGGTGAAGCGGTACAACTCGCTAGCGGCCTCGTTGAAACGGAACCCGGTCAGCGCCGAGTCCAACGAACCGGCAGCCTCATTGAGGCGGTACAGGATCCAGCGGTCCGCGTTGGAGAGCTTCAAGGACGCCACGTCGACCTGGTCCGGGTCGAACCCTTCCAGGTTCATCATGGCGAAGCGCGAGGCGTTCCAGATCTTGTTGGCGAAGTTGCGGTAGCCGGCGATCCTCTCCTCGGCGAGCTTGATGTCGCGCCCCTGCGCGGCGAAGGCGGCCAGGGTGAAGCGGAAGGCATCGGTGCCGTAGGCGTCGATCACGGTGAGCGGATCGATCACGTTCCCTTTCGACTTGGACATCTTTTGTCCCTGCGCGTCGCGCACCAGGGCGTGGATGTAGACGTCGGTGAAGGGAACCTCGTCCATGAAGTGCAGCCCCATCATCATCATGCGGGCCACCCAGAAGAAGAGGATGTCGAAACCGGTGACCAGGCAGGAGGTCGGGTAGAAGGCGGACAGCTCCGGGGTCTTCTCCGGCCACCCCATGGTGGAGAAGGGCCAAAGTGCCGAGGAGAACCAGGTGTCGAGCACGTCGGTTTCCTGGCGGATCTCGTCGGAGCCGCACTGGGCGCACGAGGTCGGGTCTTCCTTGGCCACGGTGATGTGACCGCAGTGGTCGCAGTACCAGGCGGGAATCCGGTGTCCCCACCAGATCTGGCGCGAGATGCACCAGTCACGGATGTTCTCCATCCAGTCGTAGTAGGTGTTCTCCCACTGCTGCGGCACGATCTTGGTGCGCCCGTCCTTGACGGCGCCCAGGGCCCGCTCGGCCAGCGGTCCCACCTTCACGTACCACTGCAGCGACATGTACGGCTCGACCACGGTCTTGCAGCGGTAGCAGCCGCCCACGGAGAGGGCGTGATCCTGGATCTTCTCGAGGAGCCCAGCAGCTTCGAGATCCGCCACCACCTGCTTCCGGGCAGCGAAGCGGTCCATCCCCTCGTACTGCTTGCCGGCGGCGTTGACCACGCCGGACTCGTCGAATACGTTGATGCGGTCCAGGTTGTGCCTGAGGCCCATCTCGAAGTCGTTGAAGTCGTGCGCCGGGGTGATCTTCACCACGCCGGTGCCGAACTCGCGGTCGACGTAGTCGTCGCCGATGACCGGGATCTCGCGGTTCACCAGCGGCAGCATGACCTTCTTGCCGATCAGGTGGCTGTAGCGCTCGTCCTCGGGGTGCACGGCCACGGCGGTATCGCCCAGCATGGTTTCAGGGCGGGTAGTGGCAACTACCACGTACTCGTCGCTTCCCACCACCGGGTAGCGCAGGTGCCAGAGGTTGCCGGCCTTGTCCTCGTGCTCGACCTCGATGTCCGAGAGCGCGGTGTGGCAGCGCGGGCACCAGTTGATCAGGCGGTTGTCGCGGTAGATGAGCTTCTCTTCGTACAGGCGCACGAACACCTCGCGCACCGCCTTGGAGAGACCAGCGTCCATGGTGAAGCGCTCGCGCTCCCAGTCACAGGAAGCGCCCAGGCGCTTCAACTGGCCGATGATCTGGCCGCCGGACTCGCCCTTCCACTGCCAGACGCGCTCGATAAACCCTTCGCGGCCGAGTTCAAAGCGGTCCTTCCCTTCGGCGGCCAGCTGGCGCTCAACCACGTTCTGGGTCGCGATGCCCGCGTGGTCGGTACCCGGCATCCAGAGCACGTTGTAGCCGCTCATCCGCTTCCAGCGGCACAGGATATCCTGCAGGGTATTGTTCAGGGCGTGGCCCATGTGCAGCACGCCGGTGATATTCGGCGGGGGGATGACGATGGAGTAGCTCGGCTTGTCGGAGGGGACGGTGGCGTGGAAGTAGCCCTTCCCTTCCCACTCCTGGTACCACTTCTGCTCAACGCTTTTCGGCTCGTAAACCTTTTCCAGCTCTTTGTTTGCCATCTAATCTACCTCATGGGGAAAAATACTTTAGCAGGGGTGGCCTGCGGAGTTTGTATGAAACTAGCTGTTCCTTCATCCCCTCTCCCTCCGGGAGAGGGTGGCCGGAGGCCGGGTGAGGGAGACACTTTAGGGGAAAGTATCGCCTCTAGCAACGCCCTCCCCCCAGCCCTCTCCCGGGGGGAGAGGGAGGTTTCTGGGCAACCAAAGGGAGCAGGCGAATAATGAAAAAGGGGATCGTGAAATCCCCTGTTTCATAAGCGGATGGGCGCGACGTCCGCGTTTAGCCGCGTACGCCGCTCTTCAGTTTCCTGATCTCTTCCTTGATGATCACCTCGGCCAGGTCCGGCACCACTTCCCAGACGATCCTTTCGATCACCTCGCGGGACACCTTGGACAGGGCCGCCACCAGTTGGTCTTCGGTCAGTTCGGGAACGGCAGCCGGCTGGGCCGCCACCGGTGCTGCGGGTGCAGCCAGTGCCGCTGTAGGCGCCGCCTGAACGGGCTCGGCTGCGGCCGGTGCTACGGCCTGCGGAGCGGGCTCCTCCGTGTCGAACTCGAAGGCCTCGTATTCCGGTACGCCAAAGGCCTCTGCCTCGGCCTCGGTCTCGGCCTGCGCGGGGACCACTAGCGCGGCAGCCTCAGGCTCCTCCTCGCTGAAGGCGAAGAACTCTTCTTCGCTGACGGTGAGTGAGGAATCAACTTCCGGCTCGTCCAACTCCAGTGCCGGGCCGGTTTCCTCGATCTCTTCCGACTCGTCGAAGCTGAAAACTTCTTCCGCCTCGAACTCGGACTCGAAACCGCCTTCCGGCTCCACCACGCCGAACAGCTCGGACGCCGACTCTGCTGCGGCGGGAGTCTCCTCCTCCAACTCGAAGGCGCCCCAGAGATCGTCCTCCACGCTCGCCTCGACCGGTTCCACGTGGGCCACCGGTGCGGCAGCGGCAGGTTGCGCAGGGGCTACCGGGACCTCCCAGGCCGGCTCCTGCGCGGCGGCAGGTGCTTCCCAGTCCGGCTCGGTCTCCATGCCGACGCTCTCCCAGATGTCTTCGTCAGCGGGCGCCAGGGCTGCAGCAGCAGGGGCTGCCGCCGGTACCGCTGCGGCTGCCGGAGCTGCCGGAGCCGGTGCCATGGCATCGAGCGAGGAGAGGTCGCCCCAGATTTCCTCGGCCGCGACAGCCGGGGCGGACGGCGGTGCGACCGGGGGGGCGGTCTTGCGGGTTTTGCCCAACTCCAGCATCTCCTTGACCCGGTCGATCAGCTGCTGCGATTCGAACGGCTTGGAGATGGTGGCGTCCGCGCCGCATTCACGCGCCTTCTCCTCGTCCAGCGGCTCGAAGGCACCGATCAGGAGGACAATGGGGACCGCGCCGAGCACGGGGTCGCGGCGGATCTCTGCGCAGACCTCGTAGCCGGTCTTGCCGGGCATCAACGCGTCGACCAGCATCACGTCGGGCTTGGTCTCCCGCGCCTTGTCAAGGGCAGCTGTACCGTTGTCGACAACGGTCAGTTCAAACTCCTCGTTGGCGAAGATGATCGCCACAACCTTCTGAATGGTGATGCTGTCATCGGCGAGGAGCAGTCTATTGCCCATCTATCCCCCCTCTACTTAGGAAGCTTACTTCAGGAGTTATTGTTGCCACGACAAATTCGAGTCGTCCGGCTGATACAGAGATGATCCGGGACAAGGCTCACAGGATTTCTCGCGTATTGGACAGACAGAAGTAACGGTTGGTAATAAGGCGCAAATACATCCAGTATGACACTAAAAATGGTAAAAAAAGCTAGCATAAAGGGCGTAGGGTGTCAAGGTTTTTGCCCTTTCTTATTAATCACTCGTCATTGAAACGTGCCATGTCGCCGAACTCGACGGGAATGCCGAAGATCTGTGCGGCCAGCGTGGAGATATCGCCGCGCAACTTGTTGATCTCATGCACCTTCTTATACTCGAGGCGCGACGTGAGCAGGATGACGAAGGTGTCGGTGGCGGGATCGATCCAGATCGACGAGCCGGAGTACCCGGTGTGGCCGAAGGAGACCCGCGAGAACCCCTGTCCGCGGGGTGCGGAGAAGGGAGAGGAGATGTCCCAGCCCAGCCCCCTCACCACGGTCCCGCCGCGCGAGAAGTAGGGGGCGGTCATCTGGTCGACGGTGCGCTTGGCGAGCACGCGCCTGCCATCCAGGGAGCCGCCGGAAAGCATCATGCGGCAGAAGCGGGACAGGTCGCGGGCGGTGGCAAAGAGACCGGCATGGCCGGCCACTCCGCCCAACTGGCGGCAGAGATAGTCCTGCGGTTCACCGAAGAGGATGCGGTCGTCGCTGATGGTCCCCGAGCAGCGGGTGGCTTCCTTGGGATGAAAGGCCGTGTCGTTCATGCCCAGCGGCCGGTAAAAGGAGACCTGGGTGTAGAGGTCGAGCGGGGCGCCGGTGGCGCGGCGCACGAGCTCGGCCAGCAGGATGAAATTGAGGTCGGCGTAGCGGAAGCGGCTCCCCACCTCGCCCTTGATCTTCTGGGACGCGGCCCCCTCGATGGCGCTCTGCATGGGGTTGACGCTGGAGAGCGGGACGTCGTCCAGCCCGGAGGTATGGGTGAGCAGGTTCATCACCAGGATGGCGTCCTTGCCCTTCCCTGCCAGCTCGGGAAACCACTTGGTGACCGGGTCGAGCAGCGAGATCCTCCCCTCTTCCGCCAGTTTCAGGATAGAGGGAGTAGTCGCGATGACCTTGGTCAGCGAGGCGACGTCGAAGATGGTGTCGGTGGCCATGGGGGGTGCGTCGGGGAACGGGGAGAGGCGTCCATACGCCTTCTCGAAGAGGATCTTGTCGCGGTTACCGATGAGGACGACACCGCCGGCGATGAGGTTGCGACCCATGGCCTCCATCATCAGCGAGTCGATGCGGGGCTGGTCGGCGGCGCGGGCTGCTGTGGCGAGCAGGATGACCAGCAGGCAGCCGCAGATACTGCTCAACAGGGGGCGCAAGCGCACCCTAAAATACGTGTTCAATCTCAATGTGACTCTCTCGGTCCTGGCTGGGTACTGCCTTGTTTAGTTCATCCTGAAACTGACCGACTTGAGGACTTTCCCCTCGTTGTCCACCGCGTCGCAACGCCACTCGCCGGAAGTCCCTTTCTCCACGGCCTTGCGGCTGTAGGTGCGCCAGTGCGCCCCCTTGACCGGCAATTCGTACTCCGCCACCGCCTCGTCGTTCAGGTACCAGATCTGCTTGATGGTGGTGTCGGTATCCTCGGGGGCCGAGAACCTGGTGAAGCAGTAGAGCGCCTTGACCGAGGTGGACGAAATGCGGCGCACCGAGTCGATCGGGTTTCCCTTGATGATCTTGGTGGTGACCGCCATCTCCGTAATTTTAAGGTCACCCGCCCACGACTGGCTCCAGCCGGCGAGGGTTGCCAACAGTACAGCGGTTGCGATTGAAACAATCGTGGTGCGGCTCATGGTGCCTCCAGCAGCGGTTGCGGAGAGTGGGATGCCGGCCTTTAGCCGGTGCCGCCCCCGGCAGGAGGCGGCAGCGTTAAGTCCTGATCAGGTTCTGTAGTCGGCGTTGATGCGGACATAGTCGTAGGAGAGGTCACTGGTGTAGACCACGGCCTCGCCACCGCCGATCTTGAGGTCGATGGTAACCTTGAATTCCTTTTGCTGCAGCACACGGGTGCCGGCTGCCTCGGCGTCGCCGCCGGCGAAGATTCCGCCGGTGGCCATCACCACGTCGTCGAAGCGGATCTCGACCCGCTCCTGCTCCACCTGCGCGCCGGAGTACCCGATGGCGGCTATGATCCTGCCCCAGTTGGCGTCCTGGCCGAAGAAGGCGGTCTTGACCAGCATCGAGTTGGCGACGGCGAGCGCCGCCTTCTTGGCGTCGGCCTGGGTTGCGCCCCCCTTCACCCTGATCTCGACGAACTTGGTCGCCCCCTCGCCGTCCTTGACGATCAGCTTGGCCAGGGAAAGGAGCAGGTCGTGCAACAGCGCGGCGAAGGCGGCACCCTCCGGGGTCCCCCCCTTGATGGCCGGGTTGCCCGCGGCGCCGTTGGCGAAGATTACCGCGGTGTCGTTGGTGGAGGTGTCGTTGTCCACGGTGATGGCGTTGAACGAGCCGTCCACGGCCTGGGTGAAGGCGCTCTTCAGGAAGGCGCCGTCCACGTCGGCGTCAGTGACCAGGAACGAGAGCATGGTGGCCATGTTGGGATGGATCATCCCGGCCCCCTTGGCGATGCCCCAGATGCTGTAGGGCTTGCCGCCGGCCTCGCCGCTGCGGCGCTCGATCTTTTCGAAGGTGTCCGTGGTCATGATGGCCTTGGCCACGTCGTCCAGAGTGCCGTGGTCGAGGCCGTCCACGAGCGGCTGGATCCCCTTGCGGAAGCGCTCCATGGGGAGAGGCTGCCCGATGACGCCGGTGGAGGCGATCAGGAGTTCCTCGTCGGAAAGACCCAGGGCCTCGGCCGTTTTACGGCCACACTCGAGGGCGTCGGTCATCCCCTGTTCGCCAGTGCAGGCGTTGGCGTTGCCGCTGTTGACCAAAAGCGCGCGGCACTTGCCGTTTTGCGAGCGCTGGCGCGAAATGATGACAGGAGCCGCCTGCACCTTGTTAGTGGTATACACCGCCGCCACCTGGGCGGGGAGATCGGAAAATATCAGTGCCAGGTCGAGCCGCCCCGGCTTCTTGATGGCCGCCTCGACGGCGGAAAAGCGAAAACCTTTCATAGCACCTCCTTACTTACCGCAGCACTTCTTGTACTTCTTGCCGCTGCCGCAGGGGCAGGGCTCGTTGCGGCCGGCGTTCCTGGCGCTCTTGGCGGGACCACCCTTGCCTGCGTCCTCTTCTTCCTCTTCCTCGACCAGGTTGAAGACCATCTTCTGCGGCTTGGGCTGCTCCAGCTCGTACTGCTCCAGATCCTCCTCGGTCCCAACCTGCACCCAGAAGATCTTCTCCACCACTTCCTGGCGGATCCTGTTCATCATGTCCATGAACAGCTGGTATGCCTCGCGCTTGTACTCCTGCTTCGGGTCCTTCTGGCCGTAGCCGCGTAGGCCGATGCCCTCTTTCAGGTGGTCAATTGAAAGGAGGTGGTCCTTCCACTGGGTGTCGATGACCTGGAGCATGATCACCTTGATCAGGTGATCCATCAGATCGTCGCCGAACTCGGTGACTTTCTGGTTGAACCGGTCGCGGGTGCCGCTACGGAGCGTCTCCTCGAAGTTGACCGGGGTGATGCGGTCGAACAACTCCGGGGTGAGATCGAGGTTGAAGCCGAACAGCTTGAAGACCGTGTCGGTGATCCCCTGCCAGTCCCACTCGCGCGCCGGGGTGCGGTCGATGACGAAGGCCTGGACCACGTCGGTCACGGTCTCGTCCAGCATGCCCACGAAGCTCTTCCTGATCTCGTTGCCGGCCAGGATCTCTTTACGCTGGGTGTAGATCACCTCGCGCTGCTTGTTCATGACGTCGTCGTACTCAATCAGGTGCTTCCTGATCTCGAAGTTGTGCGCCTCGACCTTCTTCTGGGCGTTCTCGATGGCCCTGGTGATCAGGCCGTGGGTGATCGCCTCGCCCTCCTCGATGCCGAGCTTGTCCATGATCATGGAGACGCGCTCGGAGCCGAAGATGCGCAACAGGTCGTCCTCGAGAGAAAGATAGAAGCGCGAGGAGCCCGGGTCACCCTGACGTCCGGAACGGCCGCGCAGCTGGTTGTCGATGCGGCGCGACTCGTGGCGCTCGGTGCCCAGGATGTGCAGGCCACCCAGTGCCACCACCTCGTCGTGCTCGGCGGCGCAGGTCGGCTTGTGTTTTTCCACCAGTGCATCGAACTGCTTCTTGAATACCGGGAGCACCAGTTCCTGCAGCTCCTCGAAATCGATCTCTTCGTGCGCGTCCAGGTAGCCGGCAACAGCCGCGGAACAACCAGGGTAGTCCCGCTCCAGCGCCTGCAGCAGCTCTTTCTCGGCCAGGCCTTTCGCCTGCGCCTCGACGTAAGCCTGCACGAACGCCTCAGCCTTGGTCTCCTGGGTGCCGCCGAACTCCTGGCGAGCCAGACCGTCGGGATTGCCGCCCAAGACGATGTCGGTACCACGGCCGGCCATGTTGGTGGCGATGGTGACCATCCCCTTGCGCCCGGCCTGGGCCACGATCTCCGCCTCTTTCTCATGCTGCTTCGCGTTGAGGACGAAGTGCGGGATCCCCTCGCGTTTCATCAGCTCCGAGAGTTGCTCGGACTTTTCGATGGAGATGGTGCCGACCAGGATCGGCTGCCCCTTCTCGTGCAGTTCCTTGATCTCGCCGATGACCGCGTTGAACTTCTCGCGCTCGGTCTTGTAGATCACGTCCGGGAAGTCCGGGCGCAGCAGCGGACGGTTAGTCGGAATAACCACGACGTCCAGCTTGTAAATCTTGTGGAACTCCTCCGCCTCGGTGTCGGCGGTACCGGTCATGCCGGAGAGCGTCTCGTACATGCGGAAGTAGTTCTGGAAGGTGATGGTGGCGAGGGTTTGGTTCTCGTTCTCGATCTTCGCCCCTTCCTTGGCCTCGATGGCCTGGTGCAGGCCGTCGGACCAGCGGCGCCCCGGCATGAGGCGGCCGGTGAACTCGTCGACGATGAGGACCTCGTTGTCGCGCACCACGTAGTCCACGTCGCGCTTGAACAGGGCGTGCGCCCTGAGCGCCTGCTGGGTGTGGTGCAGCATCTCCATGTTGCGCGGGTCGTAGAGGTTGTCGATCTTCAGGAGCTGCTCGACCTTCAACACCCCTTCCTCGGTGAGGGTGGCGCTCTTCGCCTTCTCGTCCACGGTGAAGTCGCCGGTGTAGGTCTTTCTCTTACCGGAGAGGGTGTTGGCCTCGACCTCGATCACCTCCCCCTTCTTGAGCATGGGGATGATGCGGTCAATGATGTAGTACTTGTCGGTGGAGTCCTCGGTCGGGCCGGAGATGATGAGCGGCGTCCTCGCCTCGTCGATGAGGATGGAGTCGACCTCGTCGACGACCGCGAAGTTGAAGGGACGCTGGACGTATTCGGCCAGGTCGAACTTCATGTTGTCGCGCAGGTAGTCGAAGCCGAACTCGTTGTTGGTGCCGTAGGTGACGTCGGCGGCGTAGGCCTCGCGGCGCTCCCAGTCCTCGAGGCCGTGCACGATGACCCCGACGGTGAGCCCGAGGAATTTATGGATGCGCCCCATCCAGTCCGCGTCGCGCTTGGCCAGGTAGTCGTTGACCGTGACCACGTGCACGCCCTTGCCGGAAATGCCGTTCAGGTAGGAAGGAAGCGTCGCCACCAGGGTCTTGCCCTCGCCGGTCTTCATCTCGGCGATCTTGCCGGAGTGGAGCACCATGCCGCCGATCAGCTGCACGTCGAAGTGGCGCATGCCCAGCACGCGCTTGCCCGCCTCGCGGCAGACGGCGAACGCCTCGGGGAGCATGGAGTCCAGGCTCTCACCCTTGGCATAGCGCTCTTTGAACTGGGCGGTCTTGCCGCGCAGCTGGTCGTCGGAGAGCTTGACCATCTCGGCTTCCAGTTGGTTGATGCGATCTACAATGGGCCAGAGACGCTTCAGTTCCCGCTCGTTCTTGCTCCCGACAAACTTCTTTATAAGGGCGCCAAACATCTATGAAATCTCCTTAGCCGTAAAAACAGGATAAAAAAAACAGTGTACGCTACCACAAAAGTGAGAAACCCTCAACTGAAAAGGCGCCTGCTATGAGGCCTTTCCAGCCTTTGAGTAATGAGTGCGGTAGGAGCGGAGGTTACTGTAGGGGCGAATAATTATTCTCTCTCATTGTTGCAATCGAGGCGGCGCATCTCTATAATGAGCCCGCCCAAAAGGAGCCTGTGTACGTGGAAACGACCCTATTCAACGAAGAACTTCTGGACAGCCACCTGCTGGTGGACGTCCGTTCCCCCTTGGAATACCAAGAGGACCATATCCCCGGCGCCATCAACGTCCCGCTGCTCGACAACGAGGAGAGGGTCGAGATCGGCATCCTGCACAAGGAGGAAGGCCCATACGCCGCGCGCCGTCGCGGCCTGGAACTGACCGCGCACCGCTTCCCTGAGATGGTGCGGCAGATCGCCGACAGCGCGGCCGGCCGTCCCATCCTGGTCTACTGCTGGCGCGGCGGGCTGCGCAGCAAGACGGTCACCTCGATCCTCGACCTGGCCGGGCTGAAGGCCGTGCAGCTGATCGGCGGCTACAAGAGCTACCGCCACATCGTCGGCGACTACTTTAACCCGTACCTCCCCAAGACGCCGCTCGTCGTGCTGCACGGTATGACCGGCATCGGCAAGACCACGCTGCTGCAGCGCCTCAAGGAGCGTGGCAACTCCGTGCTCGACCTGGAAGGGCTTGCCTGCCACCGCGGTTCCGCCTTCGGCCAGCTCGGTCTGAACCAGGACCTCACCCAGAAGCGCTTCGAGACCCTCTTGTGGGACGCCATCCGCAAGGCGCCCGCCGGGCAGCCGCTCATCCTCGAAGGTGAAAGCGAGCGCATCGGCCGCGTTTCGCTGCCGGGAGACTTCTACCAGAAGATGGCCGAAGGGATCCGGGTCTGGTGCCACGCGACCCTGGAGACCCGGGTGCACCGGCTGATCGATGAGTACGGCCTCCCCGAGTACAAGGAGGAGATGGGGGTCGCGCTGCAGCGCATCAGGAAGAAGCTGGGGGGAAAGCGGTGCGAAGAACTGGCCGAAAACCTGGAGCGCTGGGAAATGGAAGATTTCATGAAGGGCCTGGTCTGCGACTACTACGACAAGGTCTATTACAAGAACCGGACCTGGGAGGCGGACTTCAACCTGGACATGGAAGATTTCGACCGGGCGGCCGAAGAGCTGGAAGAGCGCCTTACCTCACTGCTACCCCGGAGCTAAACGTCCCCTCCCCTGGAGGGGAGGGACAGGGAGGGGGCTTTGATCGCCGCGTGCCCCCCTCCCAGCCTCCCCCCTCCAGGGGGAGGGGACTAGATTTTCCTCACCCGATATTTCACCACCAGCTCCACCGGATGGTAGGAAAGCTTCGCCTGTCGCAGCGACTCCTCGCCGAGGTCCTGCTCCCGGTTCAGGTAGGTGCAGTCGGTGAACAGAAGGCGGGAGAACTCCCGGTCCAACATCTGAGAGAGGCCCTCCATGAAGAGGTCCCCCTTCTCGAAGTGACAGACCGCCGTCTCCCGGTTCAGCCGCTCTCCCAGCGCGAAGCCGCGCACCACATCATCCACCAGGATTACCACACCGGAAAGCCCCAGTTCGCGGTGCAGCCTGAGTGCCTCCGCCGCGCCCTCGATCTCGCCCCGCACCGAGCCCCCCTGCCCCGTCCCGCGCGGCACGATCTCCGTCCTGACCCGCCCCCATTCCTCCAGCAGCGCCAGCGCCCCGGGCAGGTGCCCGTCGTTCATTATCTCGACCTGGTGCCGGTGGCGGTTGAGGAAATAGTTCACCCGGTTTTTCTTCTTGTGGTACTGCTTCCCGTTGAGCTGCGCCATCTCGTCCTTTAGGTGCAGGTAGTCGAAGTTGTTGCGGTCGGCGGTCGCCTCCATCCCCTCGCCGCCGCCGAGATGGCGGTCTATGAAGGCGTCATCCGCGCCGTACAGGGTGAGCCCCTGGTCGAGCAGATCCCGGGCCGCCGCCGCGATGTCGCCGCCAAAAGGGGGCAGGAAATAGTTGGAGCCGTCGTAGCCGCACCCCAGGGCGACTACCGCGTCGCCGACCAGCGTCAGCCGGTACTTGTGCACCTTGCGGAACAGGTAGAGGTTCGCGAAGGTGAGCTCCGAAACGCGGGGTTGCAACTCCCCGAAAAGCCCGTCCAGCAGGGGTTTGTCCTGCAGGTCGATGGCGCGACTTTGTGGGTAACGTGGAATTTCCATCTGTCTCTCCCGGGAAAAATCTGTCTCAGTATACTCATTTTTTTGCAGAATTGCGAAAAAAGGACTGGCATTTCCCATACCGTATACGGTAGTATCGCGCTTAATCTACCGGTAGTGTTTGCAAAAAGCTGTTTTGGCATCTGTAAAGCCAGTATCCATAACGCGGAATGGTTCCCTCCCACTCAAAGAGAGCCAGGTTGATCACGGCAAAAAGAAAACGGATTTTTCCGGGGGCGCAGTGCAGAGATATCTCTTCAATGTCATAAAGAACCTGAAACTGCGCTGGAAGATGGTGGTACTGGTGCTCCCCCTGGTGATCATCCCTATTTTCCTGGTCGGTGGCATCATCGGCTACATCTCCACCAAGCAGGCCTACCTCGGCATCACCCAGACCAGTAAGGACGACCTGCAGCACATGGCCTCCTTCACGGTCGACCTTCTCAATTCACATTACCAGCAGTTTCAGGTCTACAAGCAGGACAAGGAAAAGACCTTCCACGAAGAATTGAAGACAGTGAGCGAGCTGGCCTACAACGTGGTCAAGAGCCAGCACAACCTGCAGAAGTCCGGACGCATGGACCTGGCGACCGCCATGCGCGAGGCCAGGAACGCGCTCCTCAAGGTGAACGTCGGCAAGACCGGCTACATCTACGCCATGAACAGCCGCGGCGAACTGAAGGTCCACGTGGCCCAGGAGGGGACCAACGTCTCCGAGAGCCGGGACGAGACCGGCCGCTACTTCATCAAGGAGATGATCGAGAAAGCGCACCGTGCCAAGCCGGGCGAGGTGCTCTACATCGTCTATCCCTGGAAAAACGCTGCGCTGGGCGACAAGTCGCTCAGGAAAAAGGTGGTCGCCTACCGCTACTTCAAGGAGTGGGACTGGATCATCGCCGCCGGCGGCTACCTCGAGGAGACCTACGAGGACCTGGCCTTCGAGCGCCGCTCCTTCGAGGCACTCAAGGAGAAGATCAAGAGCAAGAAGGTGGGCAAGACCGGCTACATCTATGCCATGGACAGCTCCGGCAACTTCATGATCCACCCCACCGGCGAAGGGAAGAACTTCCTCAACGCCCAGGACTCTAACGGCCAGCACTTCATAAAGGAGATGTGCGAGCGCAAAAACGGCTGGATCCGCTACCCCTGGAAGAACAAGGGCGATGAGGCGCCGCGCATGAAAATCGTGCGCTACGAGTACTTCGAGCCCTGGAACTGGATCGTCGCGGTAGGCTCCTATGAGGAGGAATTCTACCAGGAGGCCAACGCCATCAAGGGGCGCATCCTGGAGAGCATGGTGGTGCTCACCATCCTGGTCTCGGTGCTGTCGGTGTTCATGGTGCTGCTCGCCTCGCGCGTCATGACCGAGCCGATCAGCAAGATGATCGAGGTGATCCGCAAGGTCAAGCAGGGAAGACTGGAAGAGACCATGCCGGTCGAATCCGAGGACGAGCTGGGCGAACTGGCCCACGCCTTCAACCGGATGACCAGAATCATCAAGCACAACAAGGAACTGGAGGCGAACCTCGCCCAACAGGGCAAGATGGCGTCGCTCGGTGTACTCTCCTCGGGGGTCGCCCACGAGATCAACAACCCGCTCGGGGTAATATTGGGCTACGCGGCCTATATCGAGAAAAAGCTCACCCCGGAAGACCCCAACTACAAGTTCATCCACGAGATCAAGCGCGAGAGCAAGCGCTGCAAAAAGATCGTCCAGGACCTCCTCTCCTACGCCCGGACCCCGCAGCCGAACCTGGAGGAGACGGACATCAACGACCTCCTGGAACAGATCGTCGACTTCGCCGCCAACCACACCGACATGCACCACGTCACCGTGAAGAAGAGCTTCGACCGCTCCCTGCCGCCGATCATGGTGGACGGCGACCAGTTGCGCCAGGTGGCCATCAACCTGATCCTCAACGCGGGCGCGGCTATGCAGAAGGGGGGCGAACTGGTGGTGAGCACCGAGGCGGGGGGCGAGGAGTGGGTGAGTCTCAAGTTCCGCGACAACGGCGCCGGCATCTCGCCGGAGCACATGGAGAAGATCTTCGAGCCCTTCTTCACCACCAAGGTGAAGGGGACCGGGCTCGGGCTTGCCATCACCAGGCAGATCGTGGAACAGCATCACGGCAAGATCGGCATCGAGAGCGAAATCGGCGTGGGAACCACCGTCGAGGTGCGCCTCCCCCTGCAAAGGGACGAATACTGCTAAAACTGCCCGCCGAGCGCGGCTGACGGAGTAGGTCCATGACCAAGAAACGGGTGATGTTGGTAGACAACGAGGAGGGACTGTGCCGGATGATGGAGGCGGTCCTCTCCGATAACGGGTACGCGGTGTCCGCGTTCACCAGGAGCTTCGAGGCGGCCGAGAGCTTCCAGGCCGGCCAGTGGGACCTCCTGGTTACCGACATCAAGATGCCGGGCATGGACGGGCTGGAGCTGCTGCAGAAGGTGAAGCAGAAAGACCCCGCCATACCGGTGATCATGGTGACGGCCTACGCCACCGTGGAGATGTCCATCCAGGCCCTGAGGAAGGGGGCCTACGACATGCTTACCAAGCCGTTCGAGCCTGAGGAGCTTCTGTACCGGGTCAAGAACGCGCTGCAGCACACCCGCCTCATGGAGGAGAACCGCGAACTGCGCGAGGAGTTGGTCGGGCGCTTCAACTTCGGCAACATCATCGGCGCATCGAGGGCGCTGAAGGAGGTGCTGGAGCGCGTGGAGAAACTCGCCGTGCGCGACACGTCGGTGCTCATAACCGGCGAGTCCGGCACCGGCAAAGAACTGATCGCCCAAGCGGTGCACTACAATTCACCCAGGAAGGAGAAGAAGTTCGTCGCCATCAACTGTGGCGCCCTCCCCGCCTCTCTCCTCGAGAGCGAACTGTTCGGCTACAAGAAGGGGGCCTTCACCGGCGCCACCGAGAACCGGCGCGGCCTCTTGGAGACCGCCGACGGCGGGACGCTCTTTTTGGACGAAGTGGGCAACCTCCCCATGACCGTACAAAAGACCCTGTTGCGCTTTCTCCAGGAGCAGGAGTTCAACCGACTCGGCGACCCCACCCCCACCAAGGTCGATGTCCGCATCCTCTCGGCCACCAACGCCGACATGAAACAGGGGGTGAAAGCGGGGGAGTTCCGCGAAGACCTTTATTACCGCCTGAACGTGGTCAACATCCACCTCCCCCCGCTGCGGGAAAGAAGGGACGACATCGCCCTGTTGGCGGCACACTTCATCTCGCTGCAAAACACCAAGTTCGGCACCCACATCAAGGGACTCACCCACGACGCCATGGAAGCCGCGGTTGACTTCGCCTGGCCCGGCAACATCAGGCAACTCAAGAACGTGATCGAGGCCTGCATCGCCATGGAGAGCAGCGACTACATCACCCTGCCGGTATTGTCCCAGTTCATCGAGGTGGTCCCCACCGACACGGCGGGCGAGGCGCTCTCCGAGGAGGGGGAATACTCCAAGGCGCTGATGCGTTTCGAGACCGAGTACCTCAGGGGCCTTTTGCGCAAAAACCAGGGCAATGTGGAGGCGGCCGCCAGAGAGGCGGGCACCAACATGGCCACCATCTACCGCAAGATCAAGAAATACGGGATCAGGAAGGACGAGTACAACAGCTGACCCCCGCCGGATCAAGGGGCGGCCGCTTTTGCAGCATTGCAAAAAACGGGTGCAGCCCCCTTGCAGGCTTGCAAATGCAGCCACAGCGCCCCGCCTTCGACACGTAACTTCCTGTTTTGCCATCACTTTAGCGTCACAGGCTCGAACCACCCACCCGCGAGCAAGGTTAACTCCCGCTTCGCCCCCCTTTAATATTTCTTTGCGATTCTGCAAAAGTGTCCCTTTCGCCGCCGCCCCCGCCGCTAGCCCCATCCCTGCAACCAATTGGTTTATCAGGGGTTTACAACGCATCCACCGGTAAACGGCAAATTGGTACGGCAGTTGCTAATACTGTCTACGTCACCCTTTCTTTACGTTGTACAAGGTATGAGGTCCTATGCAGCAAGCGACGGTCTGCCCCTTCTTCGGCAAAAATGATGATTACTGCGACGTGGGTTGCGGCTACATTTCGCCGCACGACGTCAAGCAGATCATCACCTTCTGCAGTTGCCGTTACCGGGAGTGCCTCAAATACCAGGAGCTGTCCGACCGGGTACCGGTAGGACAACTCGATTCCAACCTCTGCCTGGTGTAGCCGACGGGTAAAGCCGGGCGGGGGCGAATCAACAGCAGCTTTGCATTACTTTGGAAAAGGAGAACGCGATGAGTGAAAAAGAACTTGAACTGCTCTCGAGGCTTGAGGAGTTGGAGCGGCATACCTGGCGCAATTCGGCCATCCTGCGCGCCGTCGCCATGGTAGCCTTCACCGCCATGATCGGGATTGTGATCGCCTCCGGCGTGGTCGGTGGCGGACGCGGCAGCCACTGGTCCGGGCCGGCCTGGAACACCATGTGGCTCTACGGCCTCTTCGCCGCCAACGCGGTCTCCATGTTCTGGACCACCCATAAGGAATAACGCGCCCGGCGCCGATTAGGAGGAACATCACATGCCGATGAAACTGTCAAACGTGATACTTCTTTTACTGGTCGTCGTCCTCTGCGCGACCTTTTCCCTGAGGATCTTCCAAGGGCTCGACGAGATGATGGGGGACCAGTACTGGGTGGTGGATACCACGCAAGGCGACCATGGCTGGTACGGCATGGGGCTCCTCCCCCACGTGAAGAAGGTACCCAAGGAAGTGGTCCAGGCGGTCAACACTGACCCCGACAACGACGAGAAGTACATCATCTACGCCCAAAACGGCGACTTCGCCGGCAACTCGGTGTACGGCATCTGCCTGGGCATCCCGCTCATCATGTACCTGATCTGGTTTGCGTTCATCCTGGGCTTCCCGGACCGCATCGACCCGTATCTCCTGCCGCGGCGCATCTTCACCCTGACGGTGATCATCATGTGCTCAGTGATCGTGAACCTGTTCCTGATGCGCATCGCCGCCGACTTCGCCCGCGACCCCATGTCCCGCATCGCCAACGTCGCCGGCAACCACGCTTCGCTCTTGTTCCACAATGCCGGCATCTGGTTCGCCATCCTCTTCTCAGCGCTCGGGACCCCGAACCACTCCATGCGCGAGACCGCCGCACCGGACAGCCGCAACTGGCAGACCCAGGCCAACGAGAAGTTCAACTGGATGTTCGTGCTGCTCTTCGCTGTCACCATCCTCGAGGTGGCCCTGGTCAAGAACAAGCTGGCCCTTCCCGACGCCGCCGTGGACTACTCGGTCTGGATCATCCTGGTGGTGATATTCATGCGCATGTTCGGCTTCTCGCCCAAGTACTGGGTCAAACGGGGACGCGGTATCGCCATCATGTTCGCCGGAACCCTGATCACCCTTCCCGTCTTCTACCTGCTGGAGCGGGCCACTGGGACCCTCGGCGCCGGCTTCGCCTCGCCGATTCTCAGCAAGGCCCTCGGCCCGGAGAACGCCAACATCGGCCTTTCCCTGATGGTTTCCATCTATCTCATCTTCTGGATGGAGTTTGCCGCTGCAATCAGAATGAACGGCCCGTCACATCGACTGACAACGGAAAAGCACGTGTAGTTAATTCTTAATACGCTACTGTACAAAGAGGGGAAACCAATCAAGGTTTCCCCTTTGTTTTTCAACTTTTATGTCACGAAGTAGTCAATGTTTCAAACAATGTGATCTTGAAAGTACTACCTCCCATTGCTGCCACATCACGATGTTCACACATCGCGCCACAGAACTCCCTTCCACAGTACATCATCCTGGCTACCCTTTGCGCTCGCTGTCATTTTGAAAGGTCTGCAGGCCCCACTAAGCTACATGAGGCTCCCAAAGCCAGTACGGAAGCAGACGTGCTCCCCAAGGAACATCGCGTTTACCACGGAATAGTGCATTGGCGGGGCCGAAGCTCCGCGAGATTGAGTAACGCAATTGTTTGACACAATTATGCGACAGCGTTTGAGCAAACTCCAAAACGGCACCACGAAATTGGCGAAAAAGCGCCCACACCCACTACAGCCCAACAATAATAAAAAATAATTTACGGTACTCTTTTCTTTTTTGACGTGTGATTTACAATATTTGCGAGCAACCAGATCGTAAAACAAAGCCCATTTAGGACCGCAAAAAATTTAGAACGATGTTTATTTTTATTGTACATTTGAAAATCATGTGGTACAACAAACTCACGTATACGGAAAATGCGAGGGTGCCATGAAGCAGCAACAAACGCCGATACGGACCATCTAATCAACCAAGCCCCACAAAAACAGACACTTACAAGGCGGCACTACAAACAGAACGCTTTAACCATTTCTAGCAAAACAGCATCGACGGTTTTAGAAACAAAATTTAGAGATCAAGAAAGGGGGATTTATCGGGAACTGAAACCAGAGGGGCGGGACGCCGCCGCAACGCATCTTACTGAGAAAGGAGTGACAACCATGGCAGAAAAACAGTACGACTGGAAAGCAATCGCAAAGAATCCCAAATTCGTGGAGCTACATCACAAGAAGACAGCCTTCCTTTTCGGGTGGTGGATTTTCTCCTGTGTGTACTATTTCCTGCTCCCCATCGGGGCGGCTTACACACCGGGGATCTTCAAGGTCAAAATCATTGGCGTCGTCAATTTCGGGTACATCTTCGCACTCTCCCAATTCTTCGTCTCCTGGGGGATTGCACTCTACTACTCGCACGTTGCCAACAAGGACTTTGACCGGTTGACCAGGGAACTGATCGACGAATTACATCTCTAGGAAAGGAGGACAGGACATGACCATCAAGAAGATATTCATAGCAGCCAGCTTGGCCCTCTCGGTAGCCGCGGCGGCCTACGCCGATGAGCAGAAGGCACCCGCAGCCGGTGCGGCGCCCGCGATGAGCGCCCCGGCAGCCCAGGGAGCCCCTGCCGCCACAGCGGCGGCACCCGCGCCCAACGCGGCCGCTTCCGTGGCCACCCCTGCTCCCGCAACACCCGCACCGGTCAAGAAGGAACTCAAAACCAACAAGACCATCACCATCGGTATGTTCCTGGCCATCATCGCCATCACCATGGGCGTCGTGGTCTGGGCGGCCAAGCAGACCAAGTCCGCAGCGGACTTCTACGCAGCGGGCGGCGGCATCACCGGCACCCAGAACGGCTGGGCCATCGCAGGCGACTACATGTCGGCGGCCTCCTTCCTGGGTATTTCCGGCCTCATCTCGCTCTATGGCTATGACGGGTTCATGTACTCGGTCGGCTGGCTGGTGGCGTACATCACCGTGCTTCTGATCGTAGCGGAACCCTGCCGCAACGCGGGCAAGTACACCCTGGGTGACATCCTCTCCTTCAGGACCTCGCCCAAGCCGGTGCGCGCCTTCGCCGCCATCTCCACCGTTGCCGTATCCACCTTCTACCTCACCGCCCAGATGGTCGGTGCAGGCAAACTGATGGCACTTCTGGTCGGCATCCCCTACAAGATGTCCATCATCGGCGTCGGCATCCTCATGGTCGGCTACGTCGTCTTCGGCGGCATGGTCGCTACCACCTGGGTTCAGATCATCAAGGCAGGCCTGCTCATGTCGGGCGCGTTCCTGCTCTCCTTCCTGGTCATGATCAAGGCAGGCTTCAACCCGATCGGCTTCTTCAACACCATCGTGTCCAGCCCGGACATCCAGGACCACGTTTCCAAACTGGTGCTCAAAGACGGCGTCATCCTCTCCGGCATGGACGCTGGCCAGCGCTTCCTCGAGCCCGGTCTGTACCTCAAGAACCCGCTCGATCAGATCTCCCTGGGCATGGCTCTCGTGCTCGGTACCGCAGGTATGCCGCACATCCTGATGCGCTTCTTCACCGTGCCGACCGCACAGGCCGCACGTAAGTCCGTCATCATCGCCATGTTCATCATCGGCGGCTTCTACATCCTGACCACCCTGCTCGGCTTCGGCGCAGCCATCCACCTGACCCCGCAGGGCATCACCGCGATCGACCCGGGCGGCAACATGGCTACACTGATGCTGGCACAGCAGATGGGTGCGGACATCGCACCGATCGTCGGCGACCTCTTCCTCGCCTTCCTGTGCGCCGTCGCATTCGCCACCATCCTCGCCGTGGTCTCCGGCCTGGTACTGGCAGCCTCCGCGGCCATCGCTCACGACATCTACGTCAACGTGATCAAGGACGGCCACGCCGACCAGCACGAGCAGGTCTTCGCAGCCCGCGCTACCTCCTTCGTGGTAGGCGCCTGCGGCATCATGATCGGCCTCGCCGCCGAGAAGCAGAACGTCGCCCACCTGGTGGCACTGGCCTTCGCCGTCGCAGCCTCCGGCAACCTGCCGGTCGTCATCCTCTCGCTGTTCTGGAGGAAGTTCAACACCGCCGGCGTCATCTCCGGCCTGCTGGTCGGCACCATCGCCTCCATCGGCCTGGTGATGGTATCCCCGAACATGACCTACCCGAAAGTTGTCGCCGCCGGCGCCAAGAAGGTAGTAGCCGCAATGGAGAAGAAGCAGGCCGCACTGCCGGCCGGCCAGACCCTCACCGAGAAGGACGCCAAGGCACTGGCCAAGGCGAAGGTCGACGCGCAGCAGGACGGCACCTCGATCGTGGGCCTGGACAAGCCGCTCTTCACCCTGAAGAACCCGGGCATCATCTCCATCCCGCTGGGCTTCATGGCCGCCATCCTGGGCGCCCTGGCCTTCCCGAACAGGCGCTCCGAGGAGATGTTCGACGAGGTCTACGTCCGCCAGAACACCGGTTTGGGTATGGCCAAGGCAGTCGAGCACTAACAACCAGCAACATAGCAGCATGGAATTGGGGAAGGGAAACCTTCCCCAATTTTTTTGTCCAGCGCCAAGTGTTTCCCAACCTATACTGCTCGGTACCGGGTGAAAAAAGTCAACGAATTGTCTCAGTTATCTGCAAAACAGTTTTACATCGTGGATTTTTTCTGTAGAATCAACGCCAGCGAGTTTTAATAAGAGGTAGCCGCGCATGCCCCATCAGATCTACCCACCGGAGCCAAGCGACGAGCAACTCCTTTCGGAGTTGTTGGGGGAGGTGCATGCCCTGCTCCCGCTTTTGGACCGGAACGAGGGGAAGAAGCTGCTGGAAGGGCTGGTGTGGCACACCTCGGAAGAACTGGGCAAACTGCGCCTGTACTCGGGGCGGGAAGAGGCGATCGTCGAGCGGATCGCCGTCGAGACCGATTACACGGTGCTCCTGAAACTCCACGATGAGCTGAACCTCCTCGAGATGGAGCGCTTCCTCAACTTCTATTCCGTCACCGCCCTCCATGAGAACTGCACCTGGTACCGCGATGCCCTGGCCGGCCGCGCGCTGGAGCTGGTGGCAGCCGAGATGCCCTCCCCCCCGCCGGTCCCCTTCGCCCTGATCAGTATGGGGAGCGATGGCCGCGAGGAACAGACCCTCATCACCGACCAGGACTACCTGATCGTCTACTGCGACGACGGCGGCGAGCCTGCCGACCGTTACTTCCAGGAGTACAGCCGCATCCTCGTGGAGCGCCTGGCCGAGATCGGCTTCAAAAAGTGCACCGGCGGCATCATGCCGGTAAACGACAACTGGCGTGGGTCGCTGGCACAGTGGCAGCGCCGGCTGCACGCCATCGTGCGCTACGAGACCGAGGACTACGGCAAGAACATGATGGACCTGATCGTGCTTTCCGACGCCCGCTTCGTCGCCGGCGACGCGGAACTCGCCGGCAAGCTCGTCTCACTGATCCGCGCACTGTTGCAGGACTACTTCATGGCTCTATGGGGCATGGCCAAGGCCGCCACCGAGATGAAGCTGGCCCTTGGCTTCCTGAAGCGGTTCTGGACCGAGGGGAGTGGCGAGCACAAGGGGGCTTTCAACCTGAAACTGCTGGCTTGGGCCCCCCTGGTCATGAACGTGCGCATCCTGGCCATCAACCAGGGCATCCCCGCCACCTCGACCGTGAGGAGGATCGAGCTCCTGGAAAAGGAGCACAGCTTCTCGGCCAACATGGCGCGCGGGCTGGTGGCTGCCTACCGTATCCTCACCAAGCACCGCATCCTGCTCCAGATCAAGGTGATCAAGGGAATCCAGAACGACGCCTACTACCTGAACCCGTATTCGCTCCCCTCAGACGAGAGGGAGCGCATGAGGCAGGCGCTGCTGCTCATCGAGGACTTGCAAAAGACCATTCACACAAACTTTTCAATAGTTTAGGTGAGCAACGGCTGCGCCGCGCCACGCTTTTTCCCGAGCGGCGCCATCAGCGGAGGAAACATGAGCCGACCCGAAAAGCCCTACAAGGTCAACCTGTTCCGCCCCAAGGCGGGGCACATGCGGGACGAGGTGCACATCATCCTCGCCATCCTCTTTGGCTGGGGAGTCTGCACCTTCGGCTTCCAGTTCCTGGTCTACGCCTGCCGTGGCACCGGCGCGGGGAGCCTCTTGACCCGTCTCACCCTGTTCAACCTGCCGCTGCACTTCTGGTTCACCGGCCAGTTCCTCCCCCTGTGGTTCATCGTCCTCTGTGTCATCTTCAACATCTACGTCGATCGCATCAGCGAGTACCACAGCCGCAAGAGAGACAGAAGCTATGAATGACTCGTCCTGGTCCATCTTCGTCGTTCTGCTGGTGATGCTCTCCTTCATCCTGGTCGGCCTCAGGCAAAAGTCGCGCGAAAGCCAGGAGTACGGCTTTGGCGGGCGCTACACCGGCAGGATCGGCGGCGGCGCCGCCATCGCCAGCAATTGGATGAGTGCGGCGAGCCTCATGGGCCTGGCCGGCATCATCTACCTGCGCGGTTACCTGGGGCTCTCCTACGTGATCGGCTGGACCGGGGGCTACGTGCTGCTGCTGGTGCTCCTCGCCAGCCAGATCCGGCGCTTCGGCAAGTTCACCACCCCGGAGTTCGTCGGAGAACGCTACGGCTCCCCCGCCGCGAGGCTCATGGCCGCGGTGATCGCCATCGCCATCTCGGTGATCTACTGCGTGGCCCAGTTCAAGGGGATTGGGCTCATCTTCGCCTTCATGTTCGACATCGGTTACGAGCAGGGGGTGACCTACGGAGCGCTGGCCGTGGTCTCCTACCTGGTGATCTCCGGCGCGCTCGGCGTCCCTCGCAACCAGCAGCTGCAGTACATGGTCATCTGCGTTGCCTTCATCGTCCCGCTCATGTGGCTGGCCAGAAAGCTCGGATACTTCTGGCTGCTGCCGCAGTTCGGCTACGGTCGGGCCCTGACCGACCTGGCCAGCGAATTCCGTATCGACTTCACCCTCCCTTTCGCCGGGGACTCGCTCTTCGAATGGTGCGCGCTCTGCTTTACGCTCATGGTCGGGACCGGGGGGCTCCCCCACGTGCTGTCGCGCTTCTACACCGTCCCCAACGTCCGTGATGCCCGCTGGAGCGTGGTCTGGGGACTCTTCTTCATCGCCCTCATCTACTGGTCCGCCCCGGCCTTCGCCGTGTTCGGCAGGCTGCTCGAGGCGCGTCACGGCATCCCCTTTACTCCCGATGCGGCGCGCGCCGCCGCCGACGTGATCGCCCTGAAGACCGCCCTCATGGCCGGACTTCCAGGTTGGCTGGTGGGCGTCCTGGCTGCAGGTGCGCTGTCCGCGGCCTTTTTCACCGTGGCCGGTCTGTTGATGACCGGGGCCGCCTCCATCTCCCACGACCTTTTCTACAGCTTCATAAACCCCAGGGCCAGCGAGACGGCACGCATGCAGGTGGCCAAGGGGGGAACCCTGGTGCTAGCCGCGCTGGTGCTGTTACTGGCGCTCAACCCGCCGGGCCTCATTGCCGAGATCACCGCGGTCGCCTTCGCCCTGGCCGGCAACACCATCTTCCCGCTGTTCCTGTTGGGCATCTGGTGGGATCGGGCCAACCGTTACGGCGCCATCGCCGGAATGGTCACCGGCGTTCTTTGCACCGTCGCCAGTCCGCTTCTGGGCGGGGTTCTGCCCGGAGTGGCGTCCTATTTTCCGGTCACCGCCTCGGCCCTGTGCGGCGCGCCACTGGTCATCTGCGTCATGATCGCCGTATCCCTGGCAACTCCCGCCCCTCCCGAGGAAATGCGCCGTTTCCTCGAGCAGGAGGTGCACGGGCACCTGGATTAGGAGAGACCTGTTATGCCCATGCTTTTGGGAACCAAGGGTGACGAGATCCTCAAGTGGCGCGCCAGCGTGGAGCTGGTGGCAAGCCTTAAGCAGCGCCTTGAGCGCAAGTGGGGCAGCAGTTCGTCGCGCGAGGCGGAGGCCTTTCTCGGCACGCTGATTGATTCCGTCAAGGAGGAGCTGATCTACGAGGGGCAACTTGACGAGGAACTGGCCGCGCTGGATCAGGCCGTTACCGAGGCGCCCACGCCGGCGACGCTGGTGCCGCTCCAGGCACGCTACCGGGAACTGGTTGCCGCCCACTTCCGGCGTCGCAGTTCCCCCCTGGCCCTGTGCGGCGCTTGCAACGCCCTGCACGACCAGGTGCTGCTGCGGGCTGCACAACTGGCCGAGGAGCGCATGCGTGACCTCGGTCAGGGCACGGCGCCGGTCTACGCATTGCTCGTTTCCGGGGATCGTGGCCGCGGCGAACAGACCCTCTACAGCCGCAACCGCTACCTGCTGCTGCACCAGCTTGACTCCCAGCGTTTCTTCCTGTTCAGCCACCAGCTCACCCTGGCGCTCCAGGAGTCGGGGCTTCTTGCCGACGGCGAAGTTCCCTGGCACGGCTCCCTTACCGAATGGCGTTCGTTGTTGAAAAACGGCGACCGGCAGCAGCCAGCCCCACCGGAACTGGAGCCGATGCTCCCGTTCGCCGCCGCCCAGAAACAGGAGGCACCGCCGCTTCCCGAGTGGCGCTGGCGCCTGGAGTCGATGGCCGACCTGTGCCACGTGGCGGGTTTCGAGCCGCTGGCCGAACAGGCACTCACCGCGGCGGCGGCCGCCCTCAAGGAACAGCGCGGGCGCGATCCCTTCTTCCAGCTGGCGCGCCGGGTCATCAACCTCCCCCTCGCCCTCGGACACTTCGGGCGCTGGCGACTGGAACGCGGCGGCGAACACCAGGGGGAGATCGACATCGAGACGCTGGGCCTCTCCCCCCTGATTCAGCTAGTCCGTATCCTGGCGCTGCAGGCGGAGGTACACGAAGGAGGAACGCTGGAGCGGATACGGCAGCTCCTGTACCGCGGCGCACTGGACGTGGACCTGGCTGAGCGACTCTTGAAGGCACTGCAGTGCCTGATGCAGTTGAGGATCGAGGGTGAGATCCGCAGCGAAGGGGCGGCAGCCTTCGCCAACCCGGAGGAGTTCAGCATGGCCCTGGACGGACGGCTGCGCAGCGCGCTGGAGGCGGTGCTCAACCTGCAGAAGATCGCCTACCAGCGCATGGTGGGACAGGTATAGGACCGGCTATGCGTATATCCATCTCCGCAGGAACGCTGTTCACCTTCCCCCTCCCCAAGGCATTCGCCATGGCGCGGGAAGCCGGCTTTGACGGCATGGAACTGGTGATCAACCAGGAGTTCCAGAAGGTGAATTCGCGGCGGCTGGTGAAGGAGCTCGCAGAGATCATGCCGATCTTCTCGATCCACGCCCCTTTCCTGCAGCTGGACGGCTGGGGGAGCCCGGTCGATTCTTTGAAACGTTGCGTGGAGATCGCCGCGGACTGCGGCATCGGGCTGGTGAACTTCCATCCCCCCTCATGGCTGGGACTAGAGTTCGCGTACTGGCGCTGGCTATACCGGATGCAGGACTTTCAAAAGGAGATCGGGGGGGACCAGGTTGCGGTCACCCTGGAGAACATGCCCTGGACCGGCAAGTACCGGATCAACGGCTACATCCTCTCGGACACCCAGAAGCTGATCGAGTTTCTCCACGAGAGGAACCTCTACCTCACCTTCGACTGCACCCACATGGGGAGCGGGCGGGCCAACTTCATCAACGACTTCTACCTCTGCTACAACAGCGGCCGGATCAGGAACATCCACTTCTCCGACTACGGGCACGGCCGGCAGCACCTGCTGCCCGGGCACGGCATCCTGCCGCTCACCCGTTTCTTGAATCACCTGCGCAACACCGCCTACAACGATATCCTGACCCTGGAGCTGTCCCCCCACGAGTTCCCCAAGGGAGAAGGGATCATCCAGCAAAGCCTCAAGGAGATCCTCGCCTACCTCAGGCAGGAGACCGCCAAGACTACCCCCTGACCACGTACACCGAGCACTTCGCGTCACGCACCACCTTGTGCGACACGCTCCCCAGGAGTTTTCGTTTCAGGAACCCCTTGCCGGTGCTCCCGATGACGATCACGTCGATCTCCTCCTTCTGGGCGAAGCGGATCAGTTCGTCGGCGGGGTCGCCGTAGACCACCGCGGTCTCCAGCGGCACCTCGAGTTCGCCCGCGAGTTTCTCCACCACGTAGAAGATGCGTTCCTTGAGTTCGGACCACTGGTCCTGTTCGGTGATGGGACGGGCGGGGACGAAATCGGTAAAGGTGTTGCGGGTCGAGTTGGGGAGCACCAGGAGCCCATAGACCTTGCTCTTGAACTGGCTCGGGATGCCCGCCGCGAAACGGACCGCCTCCTCGGCGGCCTTATCCGAAAGCGGTGAGCCATCGATGGCCACCAGGATCTTCTTGCGCAGGTTGAGCATCTTTCCTCCGGGGTGCGGCTGGGGGTGAAAGGCCGCACAACTATATAACATCGCCGCGGTTTTTCCTACAGTATTTTAAGGCAAATCCCCCCTGTCCTCCCTTCGCAAAAGGGGGGAACCTGGTGCCTCATGCAAAGCTTCGTGGCGATCTTCTCTGGCGCCGCCCCCTCGAGAACTAAATGCCTCATGGGCACCTGTCAACCGCCAGTACATACCCACGAAGCGCTGCCGGCGAAATGAGGCTCCCCCTTTGCCAAAGGGGGGACGGGGGGCGATTTGCTTTACCTGATTTGCTTCAACAAAATCCAACAAAAAAGGCGCCCGCAGGCGCCAGTTTCCCAGGACGAAGGCCGGCCGGTCAGAGCACCGGCTCAGCCTTTTCCGCCCGCTCCAGCAGTGTTTCTATCTCCTCGTGAATGCGTCCATTGGTGGCCAGGATGCGGTGATCGTCGATCCGGTGCGGCTCCCCCTTGTGGTTGGTCACCGTCCCGCCGGCCTCGCGCACCAGCAGTGCCCCCGCGGCAACGTCCCACGGCTTCAGCTTGCACTCCCAGTAGCCATCCAGCCGCCCCGACGCCACGTAGGCCAAGTCGAGCGCCGCGGCCCCCGCCCGACGCACCCCGCGTGCCGCGAGTTGCAGCTCAAAAAAGTTGCGGAAATTGTTCTCGTTGCCGCGCGTGGCGTCGTAGGGAAACCCGGTGGCAATCAGGGACTGCCGCAAGGGTTGCCGTGTGGAAACGTGGATGGGGGCACCGTTCAAAAAGGCCCCTCCCCCCCGGATGGTCGTGAAGAGCTCGTCCATCATACAGTGGTAGATCACACCGAGGGTAAGCTCGCCATCCCGCTCCAGGGCGATGGAAACGCAGAACCAGGGGAAGCCGTGGGCATAGTTGGTGGTGCCGTCAAGAGGGTCGATGACCCAGCGCCACCCCGGGTCGCCGCCGGCGTAGAGGTTCTCCTCGGCAAGGAAACTGTGGCTGGGAAAAGCGCTGCGGATCCGGTTGACGATCATCTCCTCGCAGGCCCGGTCCACCTCGGTCACGATGTCCACCTCCCCCTTGAAGGAGAAACTGAAATCGCTCCAGAGTTTCTGCTTCTGAAGGGCGCCGGCCTCGCGTGCTGCCGCCACCGCGACTTCGAGCATCTGACCCAGCCCTGCATCATTGGACATCTGTATCCTCCAGCAGTTCCTGCATCTCCTCGAGCAGCGTGAAATGGATCTCGTCCTCGTCGGCCATGGTCTGGAACATGGCGCGCTCCCAGGGGTGCAGCGCCTCGCGGGCGAGTTCGGAGCAGGCGCGCGCGGAAAGCGCCTCGAACTGCATGGCGTGCCGGTATACCCCGAGGTCGCCGCGGTACCGGGACAGCTCCTCGGACGAAAGCCGGCGCAGGATGCTGCGCGCCCCCTCCAGCGTCGCCGATTGGCGCAGATCCACCCTCCCCCCGTCCCGCAGCGCGCGCAGCGCCCCCGCATGACGCAGCTCATCCTCGCTGAACATCCTGAAGATGGTGGACAGTCCCGCTACCCCCGCCTCTGCGCTGCAGCGTTCGTAGTACCCTATGCCGTCGCCTTCCTTCCGGAGCTCCATGTCCCTGGAATCCATAATCTCCCTCCCGAGATGTCTTTTTCTGGCTGGACAACAGTAACAGGAAATCTCGCAAATTCAAAAGTGTAGGCGATTTTTTCCCGCAGCGGTGAGGAAGGCTGCCCATACAGGCGCGCCAGTCGTGCAGGGAGGAGAAACAGCGTCTGGTCGTCGCATTCGACCCCCTCCCTGTCCCCGCCCCCGGAGGGGGAGGGACAGGGAGGGGGTCGCGTTTCCCCAGCGTGCGTCTAAACCGAACAAGAAAAGGGGGACCTTTCGGTCCCCCTTCTCGATGCAATCTGTCCCTACGAGTTTTAGTTGTAGGCGGTCTCGGAATGCTGGGTCTGGTCGAGGCCCATGATCTCGTCTTCCTTCTCGACGCGCAGACCGATGGTCTTGTGCAGCACGAAGGCGATTACCAGGGTCACTACCACCGCGTAGGCGCCTGCTGCGCCGACGGCGACCAGCTGGGTAACGAACTGCTTCATGTTGCCGGAGGTGAGGCCGGTGGCGCCGACGGTGGCGAAGACGCCGGTCAGGATGGCACCGGTGGTGCCGCCCACGCCGTGCACGCCGAAGGCATCCAGGGAGTCGTCGTACTTAAGCTTCGCCTTGAGCAGCACGCCGCCGTAGCAGACCAGGCCGCCGGCAACGCCCATGAGCAGGGCGGCACCCGGCTGTACGAAGCCGGCTGCGGGGGTGATCACGACCAGGCCCGCCACCACGCCGGAGCCGAAGCCCAGAGCGGAAGGTTTGCCGGCATGGATCCACTCGGCGATCATCCAGGTCAGGCCGGCAGCGGCCGGTGCGATGGTGGTGGTCATGAAGGCGAGGCCGGCCAAGCCGCCTGCCGCGTCGGAGCAGCCGGCGCCCACGATGGCGGAACCCGCGTTGAAGCCGAACCAGCCGAACCAGAGCAGACCGACGCCGAGCAGGGTAAACGGCAGGTTATGCGGAGCCATGCGCTCGTTGGGGAAGCCGTGACGCTTGCCGAGGAAGTACAGCACCACCAGGGACGAGATACCGGAGGAGAGGTGAACGACGGTGCCGCCTGCGAAGTCGAGTGCGCCCATCTTGAAGAGCCAGCCGTCGGACATCCAGACCCAGTGTGCCAGCGGATCGTAGACCAGGGTGGTCCAGAGCAGCACGAACAGGCAGTAGGCGGAGAACTTGATCCTCTCGGCCAGGGCGCCCGAGATCAGGGCCACGGTGATGATGGCGAACATGGCCTGGTACATGGCGAAGACGTACTCGGGAATCGCACCTGGTTCGGTCGGGACGTTCTGGAACAGCGCGTAGATGGCGTTGCCGTCCTTGAAGGTGATCAGCCCATTCAACAGGGCCTTGCTGAAGTCGCCCACCAGGCCGTGCCCCATGTCGGGTCCGAAGGCGAGCGAGTAACCGATGATGGCCCACTGTACGCCGACGATGCCCATGGCCACCAGGGAGTGCATCATGGTGGAGAGGACGTTCTTCTGGCGGACCATGCCGCCGTAGAACAGGGCGAGGCCCGGGGTCATGAAGAGAACCATGGCTGCAGAGACCAGCATCCAGGCAGTGTCGCCGGTGTTGAGGACCGGGGCGACGTTTTTGGCAGCCGGGGCTGCGGCCGGTGCGGCTACGGCTGCGGCCGGAGCAGGTGCTGCAGCAGGTGCTGCAGCAGGGTCTGCGGCTGCGGGGGCTGCGGCGGCTGCGGGGGTAGCGGTGGCGGCAGCCGGTGCGGCTGCGGAATCGGCGGCCTTCTCCTCGGCAATGGCGAGGACCGGTACCAGCATCAGGCTGGCCAGGAGGGCCAGCTTCCCGAGTTTCATGGTGAGGCAGCTGGAAGCGGGCCTGGCTGCATCCTTTACCTTTCTAATGTCACGCATCATAACACTCTCCTGATCGTATTTTTGGTTTATTGAAAGAACCTGAAGTCCTAGATCGCCTCGTCGCCCTTCTCGCCGGTCCTGATGCGGACCGCCTCTTCCAGCGACAGGATGAAGATCTTGCCGTCGCCGATCCTGCCGGTCTTGGCGGTATCTTCGATGGTGGTCACGGCTTTTGTCGCCAGCTCGTCGGCCACCACGATTTCCAATTTCACCTTGGGAATGAAGTCCACCACGTACTCGGCGCCACGGTACAGTTCGGTGTGCCCTTTCTGGCGCCCGTACCCCTTCACCTCGCTCACGGTGATCCCCTCGATTCCGATCTCGTTGAGGGCGTCTTTCACCTCGTCCAGTTTGAACGGCTTGATGATTGCTTCTATCAGCTTCATCGCTTGCCTCCTTTGTTAGTTAATGGCGGTGGATTGGTCGTTAGCACACTGCGTGCATCACAGGTCTTGCAGAACATTCAGCAGGCCGATCAGCCGGCTTGCAGACATAGCATCCATCGGTTCCAGGTTCTCCCTCTTTTCAGGCCCCTGAAGGCTTCGATGCCCTTGCCTTTTGTTCAACTTTGAATAAGCAGCTTTTGCAGCCGGAAAACAGTCCCCCTTTCCCAATAATGATGCCCCTCCACCACGACCTGTGCACCATTGCCTAAACGGGCGGGAAAGCCTTCTGCGGCACACCCTCGTGCCGTGTGACCATCTCTTAGCACAGGCTGTGCCAGCGTGCATTTACCTCTACAACACACTGAATATAAATAGTTTTTTTAGCTAGCACCGTAAACGCCGCCCCGTAGCGGTCTTATATTGCGGCAGTCATGATGTTTTTTTAGGCAGGGAAAATGGGAGTAGCAAGGCGGGTGATGCGGTGGGAGGTCAGGGCGCGGGGGACTCGGGAGAGACGTCATCCACCCCGCCATCCAGGGCGTCGACGGGGGCGTCGACAGGGGTGCTGTCGGAAGCGACAGGATCGACATGGGCGGCAGCAAAAAGACGGGGGTACTCCTCCGGCCGCATCGGCTTGCTGAACAGGTACCCCTGGAACATGTCACAACGGTTCCTGGTCAGGAACTCCAGTTGGGCCTGGGTCTCGACCCCTTCCGCGATCACCTGCAGTTTCAGGGTGTGCGCCATCTCGATGGTAGCGAGGGTGATGGCGGCATCATCGGGATCGCTGGTGATGTCGTTGATGAAGGTTCGGTCGATCTTCAGCACGTCGAGCGGGAACCTCTTTAAATACGAAAGCGAAGAGAACCCGGTGCCGAAGTCGTCGATGGCCAGGCGCACCCCCATTCCCTTGAGGGCCTGCAGGGTCTTCACGGTCCGCTCGGTGTGCGCCATCAGCACCCCTTCGGTGAGTTCCAGCTCGAGCAGGCCGGGGTCGAGGCCGCTGCGCTGGAGCACAGAGGTCACCATGTCCAAAAGCTCGTTCTTCAAAAACTGCTGCCCCGAGATGTTGACCGCAATGGTCACCGGTGGCAGCCCCTGGTCGATCCAGAGCTTGTGCTGGCGGCACGCCTCCTTCATCACCCACTGGTCGATCTGGATCACCAGCCCGATCTCCTCGGCCAGCGGCAGGAAGCGCCCCGGCTCGACCAACCCCAGCTCCTTGCTGTTCCAGCGCACCAGCGCCTCGATCCCCACCACCTCGCCGGTGCGGCAGCTGACCTGGGGCTGGTAGTAGACCTCGAATTCCTCCTCCTTGAGCGCCTTGTGCAACTGGCTCTCCAGGATGATCCGCTCCAGGGCCTTGGCGTTCATCGACTCGTCATAGATCTGGTAGCCGTTGCGCCCCTGCTCCTTGGCCTGGTACATGGCACCGTCGGCATTGCGGATCAGGTCGCTGGCCGTGGTCGCGTCGAAGGGATAGAGGCTGATGCCGATGCTGGTGGAGACGAAGACCTCCTGCCCTTCCAGCGAGTACGGCACCGAGACCGCGTCCAGGATGCGCCGAGCCACCTTGGCGACGTCCTGGAAGTGCTCGATGTCGGAAAGCATGATGGTGAACTCGTCTCCGCCCAGGCGGGACACCAGCGACGGCGGGCAATCGTCTTCGGCGCGGGCCAGGCAGTCGCTGCGGCGCACACAGCGCAGCAGGCGGTCCGCCACGTCCTGCAGCAGCCGGTCCCCCACCCCGTGCCCCAGGGTGTCGTTCACCAGCTTGAAGCGGTCCAGGTCGAGGAACAGCACGGCCAGCATCCGGTCGTTTCGGTTGGCGAACACCAGCGCCTGCTCCAGTTGCTGCTGGAAGAAGCGGCGGTTGGGGAGGCCGGTGAGTGCGTCGTAGTAGGCCAGGAGGCGAATCTGCTCCTCGGCCCGCTTGCGCTCGGTGATGTCCTGGATGGTGCCGGTCAGACTGACCGCCTCCCCCTCTTCATCCAGAACGGTCACCAGTTCGGCGTGCAGGGTGCGTTCTCCTCCGTCCAGCGTGATGCGGTAATCGAAGCTGAGCGGAGATCGTTTGGCAATGGCGTCCTCGATGGAGCCTTGCACGAAGGTGCGGTCTTGGTGGTGCACCGGGTCGAGGATGGGATTGCCGTCGCGCCGGTCGGGATCAATGCAGCAGATGCTGTACACCTCTTCGGAACAGCGGATCTCGCCGGTGGTGAGGTCCCATTCCCAGCTTCCTATGTGCGCGAGGCTCTGGGCGTGGGCAAGGCCGGCCCGGCTTTCCCTGAGCTGTTCCAGGGCGCTGCTGGCCCGGAGCATGTAGCTCACCCGGTAGCCCAGGATGTGCCAGTTGATGGGCTTGGTAATGAAGTCGGTGGCGCCGACCTCGTAGGCGCAATCGATGGATTCCAGGTCGTCCAGCCCGGTCATCATCAGCACCGGGGTATCGCGCCCCCCCTCGGTACGGCGGATGGAACTGCAGACGGAGAAGCCGTCGACGCCGGGAAGCATCACGTCCAGGAGCACGAGATCGGGTGCGTGCGCCAGGAAATCCTCCACCGCCTGCTCCCCGGTCTCGACGTCGCGCACGGTGAACCCCGAGTTCTCCAGGGTCTCCCGGGCCAAAAGGCGCACGGCCTGGTCGTCGTCCACCACCATGACCATTGGCGTTGTCCGTTTGGACTTCCTGGTCAGCATAGCGGCCCTCCCCGTAACGCGTCACGCACCAGGCGGTACTCTTCCTCGACCTGGTGCAATAGCGGCAGCGCCCCTTCGGTGGAGCCGGCCCTGCCCAGGCTCTCCAGCTCCATGCAGACCCCGGCCAGGCGCAGGGCGCCCAGGTTGGCGCTACTGGACTTGAAGCTGTGCGCGGCCGCCTTGAGCTTCTCCGCGTCGCCGCCCGATTCGGCCTCGCGCATGGTCTGCAACAGCGCCGGGGTGCTGGCGAGGTACAGGTCCACCACCTTGCGCAGGATCTCCATGCCGCGGTTGCCGGGGAGGGTACGGATAATCTCCAGGGCACCGCTCATCTTGTCGTGAGAGATCACCTCCAGCGGCTCGACGGCAGCCGGCTCCGCCTCCCCTTCCCCATGGGCCGCGGCCATGGTTGTCGCAACGCCATCCAACTGTCGCTCCATCGCCTTGGCGATCTGCTCACAGGTGAACGGCTTGGAGAGATAGTCGTCCGCCCCCGCCTCCAGGCAGGCCACCCGGTCTCCCGGCATGGCGTAGGCGGTGAGCGCGATGATGGGAATTCGGGTGCCGCTCCCCTGCTCCCATAACCGGATGCGCCTGGTTGCCTCGAGCCCGTCCATGACCGGCATCTGGCAATCCATGAACACCACGTCGTAGCGGGTGCGCTGCACCTCGCTCACAGCGGCGGCGCCGTCCTCCACCACCTTGACCCGGCACCCCAGGCTCTCAAGCATTCCCTTGCCGACCTCCTGGTTCACCGTGTTGTCCTCGACAAGCAGCACCTGGCGCTGGCGCGGCGCCGGAGCACCGCAGCAACCGGCGTCCCGGCGCTCTTCCTCGTCCATCCCCAGTGCCGCCATCACGGCGCGGTAGAGCCCATCCTGCCGCAGCGCACGCTTGGGGAACGTAGTCGCCTCCAGCTCTGCCAGCCGCGTGCTGTGACACTGCTCATCCCGCTCGGTGAGGAGCAGGATCCGCACCGAGCGTCCTGCCGGCACGGTGCGGAAGGTGGCGGCGAGCTCGATGCCGTCGGTGCCGGCCAGGCGGTGATCCAGGACCGCCAGGTCGAAGGGGGCGGTCACGATGCGGCAAAAGGCGTCGGGGGCGTCGCCGACGCACTCCATGTCCACCCCCCACGAGGTGAGCTGGTCCCCGATCACTGCCCGGGTCTCTTCGTCATCGGTCGCCAGCAGTACCCGTTTATCCCGCAGCGCCGTGCAGCAGCGCTCGGAGCGGGTCGCCTCCTCGTGAACCTCCAGCTGGGCGGTGAAACTGAAACGGGAGCCGCGTCCCGACTCGCTCGCCAGTTCCAGGGAGCCCCCCATCAGCTCGGTCAACTGCCGGGCGATGGCCAACCCAAGGCCGGTGCCGCCGTACTTGCGGGTCATCGATTCATCACCTTGGGTGAACTGGTTGAAGATGCGCAGTTGCGCCTCGGGGGCGATGCCGATGCCGGTATCCTCGACGCTGAAGCAGACCAGCCCCAGGGGCTCGGAGGCTGCGAGGGTCAGCCGCACCCAACCCTTCAGGGTGAACTTCACGGCGTTGCCCAGGAGATTCACCACCACCTGGCGCAGCCGCCCCGGGTCGCCCACGAACATGCGCGGCAGCCCCGGCTCCAGTTCCAGGGTCAGCTCGAGCCCCTTCCTGGCCGCGTCCTCCGCGCAGACGGCGATCGCGTCGGCGGCCAATTGGTGCAGGTCGAAGGGGATCCGCTCCAGCTCCATGCGCCCCGCCTCTATCTTGGAGAAATCGAGGATGTTGTTGATGATGGAGAGGAGCGCCTCTCCGGAGCGGCGCACCGTGTCCACGTAGCGGGCCTGCTCCTTGGTCAGGTCGGTCCCCAGCAGCAGCTCGGTCATGCCGAGCACGCCGTACATCGGGGTCCTGATCTCGTGGCTCATCTGCGCCAGGAAATCCGACTTGGCCCGGTTGGCGGACTGGGCGCTCTGCATGGCGTCCCGCACGCTCTCCAGGCTCGCCTCCAACTGCCGGTTCACCTCCGACAGTTCCAGGGTCCGTTCCGCCACCTCCAACTCCAACTCTTCGGAGTGCAGGGCGAGCCGTTCGTCCCGGATCGAGATCTCGGCCAGCATGTTGTTGAAACAGGCGAACAGGACCGCCAGCTCGTCTTCGCCGGCGCGATCCACCCTGACCCGGTAGTCCTGGCTCCTGGAGACGATCTCCATTTTCCTGCTCAGGTCGCGGATCGGCTCGGAGATGATCCTGTCGATGCGCCGGGAGAGGAACGCGGCCAGCGCCACCGAGCCGAGCAGGGCCAGGGTGAGCTGGAAAGAGGCGAAGTGAGGCAGGGTTGAGCCGGTGGTTACCGTGGATGAGGCGGGGCGTTGGTAGTAAATGAAGCTGAGGGTGAGCGACAGGAGCAGCAGCGTGTTGCAGCCGAGGAGAAGCGTGATCAGTCTGGACTTCAGGGAGCTTTGTCCCGGCCACGGCAGCTGCACGGCACCTCCTTTGTCGCATTCCGGAGGGGGAATTGACCGCAAGCGCCCCCGGAGGGGCGCGGTCGCGTGATGCCCGGAAGGCAAACGTTAGAACTTTACAATATAAGGTTTGATTTTCAAGAAAGGCGGGTGGTCGCGGCGAGGGAGATGAAATTGGCCAGGATGGCGTGGGAGGCGGCGTTGAAGTCCGCCTCGGCGGCGATGAAGCCGGAAAGGTAGCCGGCGCGGGGGGAGAACAGGCCGTCCCAGTCGTCGACGATGGCGCGGTCCACCTCGGGGTGGAACTGCACGCCGTAGACGCAGCCGGGGAGCCGGAAGGCCTGCGCAGGGCAGGCGGCGGAGGACGCGAGCAACGTGCCGCCGGGAGGGACGGTGAAGCTGTCGTTATGGAGCTGGAAGGTGACGAACGGGTTGGGGACCCCGGCGAAGAGCGGGTCCACGCTTCCCTCGGCGTTCACGTCGACCCCGCAGATCCCCATTTCCGTGTGGGGAGAAGGTGAGCTCACCACCCCGCCGGCCGCGTGGGAGAGGAGCTGCCCGCCAAGACAGATCCCCAACAGCGGCGTCCCTGCGCTAATTGAGGCGCGGATAAAGTCGATGACACGGGCCAGGTGCGGGTGCTCGTCGGTGTCATGTACCCCCATCTCCCCCCCGAGAACGATGATACCCGTGAGCGTTGCCGGGTCCGGGAAAGGCTCCCCCCCGTAGGCGTACAAGCACCGGTAGGGATGCCCCGAGTTCTCCAGGATGTGGACCAGTCCCCCTGCCGGGCAGAGCGGGTCGTTTTGCACGATCAGGAACATCGAACCTCCAGGATCTTTATATTGTGACTGCCCTCTCCCCCCGGGAGAGGGTGCCCGCAGGGCGGGTGAGGGCGACGCCACGAAGCAGCAGAGGTGCCATCAGCAGCCCCCTAACCCTGCCCTCTCCCAGGGGGAGAGGGAACATGACGTCGCAAGCTAAAGGTGTTTCCCTACCGCACAGACTACTTCTTGACGGTAATCCGTCCCCCGTCCCCAAACACCAGCGGCGACTCAGGGAAGTCCTCGGCGGAGAGCCGGCGCATCAGGCGCAAGGCGCGACGCTTGGGGTCCGGTTGCGGCCCGGTGTAGCGGAACTGCCGGAAAGAATCTATGTTCCCCCCCAGGAAAGAACCGTCCGCGGCCAATTCCACCTTGAGCAGCGGTGCATAGCCGCTCTCGCCGGCCACGCTCACCCCGCCGTAGGTGGCGAAGTTGCCGAGGCTGTAGGCGATCAGCCTGCCGCAGTACAGCTCCATGGCGCGCGGCACGTGAGGCCCGTGGGCCAGCACCAGGTCGGCGCCCCGGTCGATGGCATCGTGGGCGAAGCGAACAATGTCGCCGCGCGGCTCGTCGAGGAAGCGCTCTTCCCCGGGGGCCACGTGCAGCGCCCCCTTCCCTTCCGCACCGGCATGGATGGAGAGGATCACCACGTCGTACTCGGCAGCAGCACGGGCGATCTCCTGCAGCGGCTGTGCCGGAAAAACGATGGAGCGCGGCGGCGGCCCGAAGGAGAGCGCGATCACGGCGACGCGAACGCCGTGCAGGTCATAGCGGGCAATCTCCCCTTTCTTGCTGGAAAACTGCAGCCCTGCCCCGGAGAGCGCCTGCCTGGTGGACTCAAGCCCGGCCCGGCCGAAGTCGAGGGCGTGGTTGTTGGCCAGGGTCAGCGCGGAGAAGCCGGCGTCTTTCAGGCACTTGGCGTAGGAGGGGGGGGTGCGGAACAGGTAGCGGCGCCCGGCAAGGGGTTGTTTGGTAGGGTTTTCCTCGCTGCACAGCGGCCCCTCCAGGTTGCCCAGGGTGAGGTCGGCACGGCGCAGGTAGGGGGCGACCGCGGCGAAGAGGTCCCGGCCGTCGCGAGGCGGCAGCTTGGTCGTCGGGAAGTCGCTGCCCATCATGATGTCGCCCACGGCGGCCACCGTGACGGTGGGCGCGGCGTAGGCGGTCAATGGCAGCAGGAGGGAAAAAAAGATGAGAGCGCCCCAGAAGGGGCCCAGATTTGGGGTGATGCGCATGAAATAGGACAGGGGGAAGTTCCTTTCCTTGCCTGGAAACGGGGCAACCGCCGCACCCGCAGCCTCGTTTTTAAGCTTTAGGCGTCACTTATTGCTGGCAGCATGATTGCGTCCACTCCCCCTCGCCCTCCAGGAGAGGCTCGGGGTGAGGGCTGCTCCAATCCCCCTCGCCCTCCGGGAGAGGGTCGGGGTGAGGGAGAGTGGGTGAGGGCATCGCACCGGCGGAAACCTCAGCGCTGCCAGCGCCCTCACCCGGCCTTCGGCCACCCTCCCCCGGAGGGGGAGGGCCAGGCAGGGGGATGGGGAGCTGCCATCTGCACCGCGTATGGCAGCTCCCCCTATGCCCTATTACGCGTTCTTCCTCAAAAGCCCCTCGGCGAGCACCTCGACCACGTCCTTGACCCGGACCTGGCCCGCCCCCTTGTCCTTGAGGCCGTCCTCTATCATGGTCATGCAGTACGGGCAGGCGACGCAGATGGTGTCCGGCTTCTGCGCCAGCAGTTCGTCGACGCGGGCGTGGTTCACCCTCTCGCCGGTGAATTCCTCCATCCACATGCGCCCGCCGCCGGCGCCGCAGCAGAACGAGTTCCTGCCGTGGCGCTCGGCCTCGACGGCAACGGTACCGGTGGCCGCCTGGACCAGGGTACGCGGCGCGTCGAAGATGTCGTTGTGGCGCCCAAGGTAGCACGGGTCGTGGTAGGTGATGCGCCCCAGGCTGTCGTCCTTCTGGTCCAGCTTGATGCGCCCGCTCCGGATCAGCTCGGCGATCAGTTCGCTCTGGTGCACCACCTCGAGCTCCAGGCCGTACTGGCGGTAATCGTTTTTCAAGGTGGTGAGGCAGTGCGGGCAGAGGGTGATCACCTTGGCGACCCCGCGCTCGCGGAAGATTTCCACGTTCTCCAGCGCCATCTTCTCGAAGAGGTACTCGTTACCGAGCCTTCTAAGCGAATCACCGCAGCACTTCTCGTCTTTGCCCAGGATGCCCCAGGAAATGCCGGCCGCGTTGAGCACGGTGGCGAGCGCCACGGTGACCTGCTTGGCGCGGGAGTCGAAGGAGCCGGCGCACCCCACGTAGAGGAGGTACTCGGTCTCGCCGGCCACGAACGGCTTCACCGGCAGCGTGGAGACCCACTTGGCGCGCTCGCCCGGTGCGATGCCCCAGGGGTTGGAGCGCTGCTCCATGTTCTCGAACAGGTTCAGCAGTTCCTCGGGGAAGCGCGATTCAGTCTCGACCAGGTGACGCCGCATCTTGACGATCTTGGGCATCTGTTCGATCAGCACCGGACAGGCCTCGATGCAGGCGCCGCAGGTGGTGCAGGCCCAGATCGCCTCCTCGGTGTTGGTCCCCTCACCCTCGTCGCCGATGAGCGGCAGGGTGCAGCTTCTTCCCTCCCGGAGTGCGTTGCTGTTCTCCAAAAGGTTGGTCTTGATGGCGTGCACGACCTGGCGCGGGTTCAGCGCCTTGCCGGTATTAGCGGCCGGGCAGGCAGCCTGACAGCGGCCGCACTCGGTGCAGGAGAACGAGTCGAACAGGTCCTTCCAGGTGAAGCGATCCACGCTCCCCGCCCCGTACACCGCACCCTTCTCGAACTTCTCGCGCGGCTGGGTGGCGGGCCAGGTGAGCGCCCCCAGGTAACAGTTGGGGATCGCAGTCAGGATGTGCATGTGCTTTGAGTGCGGCAAAAAGCAGATGAAGGCGAACAGCACCAGGGCGTGCACCCACCAGGAGACGCCATAGACCGTGCCGATCAGGGATGCGTGCGGCGCGAGCCAGGCGCCCACCAGGCTCGACACTGGCATGGCCGCTGGATCGCTCTCCTTCCCGAGCGCCGCCATCGCCCCGTGCATCCCGAAGTAGGCCAGCATCAGCAGAGCGATGAAAGAGAGGATCAGGAAGGCCTCCGGGCTTTTCCCCTTCACGTAGAGGCTGTCCAGGTAGGGAGGCTTCACCACCAGTCTCCTGATGAAGGAGAAGGCGATGGCGAACAGGGTCAGCAGCGACACCACGTCGAAGGCGAACAGCAGCACCCGGTGCACCCCTTCCGGCAGCAGGGCAAGACTCACCGAGGGGAAGACCCCGTTCACCAGGAACTCGCCGTTGGCAAGCGCCAGGATCACGAAGGACCAGAAGATCACGAAGTGGTTCAGGCCGAAGGGCTTTCTCAGCACGCGCAACTGGCCAAAGGCGTACAGGAACATCTCGGAGAGACGACGCGCCGGCTGGTCCAGCCTCTCTTCCGGCTGCCCGTAACAGAGCAGCGAGAAGCGGCGGTACACGCTCCAGCAGAAAAAGAGGAGCGAGGCGACCAGGAGCGTCGTGAAGATAACGGTTTGCGGCGTCATAGGGGTACCTCGTTATAGAAGGCGGCACTGCCGCGCAACTTGATGGTGTCGGTCATCAGGCCTTGGAGCGGGCGGCCTTGAGCGCCCTCAACTTGTTGGTCAGCGCCGGGATGATCTTGAATAGGTCGCCCACGATGCCGTAGCTCGCCACCTCGAAGATGGGGGCCTCGGGGTCGCGGTTGATGGCGATCACCACGTCGGAGTCCTGCATGCCGACCAGGTGCTGGATGGCGCCCGAGATGCCGCAGGCGATGTAGACCTTGGGGCGTACCGTCTTGCCGGTCTGCCCCACCTGGCGGTCGGGAGGCATCCAGCCGGCGTCGACTGCGCTCCTCGAGGCGCCCACCACCCCGCCCAGGACCTGGGCCAGCTCCTCGAGCATGGAGAAGTTCTCCTTGGCCATCATGCCGCGCCCGCCCGAGACGATGAACTCGGCCCCGGCGATGTCCACCTTGGAGCCGCCACCGTCCATGAGGATGTCGAGCACCTTGACCAGGACCTGCTCCTCGGCGACACGCACCGGCTCACGCACGACCTCACCCTTGGCCTGCGGGTCGAAGTCGGGCATGGGCATCACGTGCGGGCGCACCGTGGACATCTGGGGGCGGAACTTGTCGCAGACGATGGTGGCCATGATGTTGCCGCCAAAGGCCGGGCGGGTCTGCATCAGGTTCCCCTTGTCGTCGATAGAAAGCCCGGTGCAGTCCGCGGTGAGCCCGGTGGCCATCACGGTGGCGACGACGCCGGCGAGATCACGTCCCAGGCCGGTGGCCCCCATCAGGATCACCTCCGGCTTGTACTTCTCGACCAGGGCGCACAGGCTCTTCTGGTACGCCTCGGTACGGTAGTGGCGCAGGACCGGCGCGTCCATGAGATAGACCTTCTCGGCACCGTAGCCGAAGGCCTGGGCACAGAGCTTCTCCACCCCGTCGCCCATCACCACGGCGCACAGCGGGCACTTCCTCGCCTGCGCCAGTTCCTTCCCTTTACCCAACAGTTCCCAGGAAACCTTGGCGGCCTCCCCCTCGGTCTGCTCCACGAAGACCCAGACCCCGGTATAGGCGGAAAGTTTCTTCTTGAGCGCCGCTTCCTCGGCGTCCTCCTCCGAGGGCTCGGCGCCGGCGGAAGAGGCGGCCAGCTCCTGCAGGATGCGCAGCTCCTCCGGGGTAAAGGCCATCTCCAGGGCCTGCACCGGGCAGACCTTGACGCACTTGACGCAGCCGATACAGCGAGAGGCGTCGATGATCGGCTCGCCCGCGTCGTTCATCTGGATCGCGTCCACCGGGCAGGCGCTCTGGCAGCGGGCCCCGCAGGCGATGCACTTGTTATCCAGCAGCCTTGCCTTGCCGCGCGGTTTCTTGGGTGGTTTAACAGCATCGGTCATTGCTTTTCCCTTGGTAATGTAGTTAGAGAGCCAGGAGATCCTTCTCCAGCATCTTGTCGATCAGCAGCTGTGCCGCCCCTTCCGGGTCATGCACCCCGTCCCCCAGCATCTCCCCCTTGGCCCGCTCGGGCGAGAAGATGCGGCTCACCCAGGTGGGGGAGCCCTTGAGGCCGATGCCGTTCACGTCCAGCTGCAGCACCTTGTTATCCCAGACCTCGACCTGGGCATCGGCGGATTCCAGGCGCATGGCCACGGTCGGGTAACGCGGCCGGTTCAGCTCGCGCACCACGGTCAGAAGCACCGGCAGCGGGGCCTCCACGTGCTCGTGGCGCCCTTCCAGCTTGCGGCTGACCCGGATCTTCTTGCCGGAGAGATCGAGATCGTCGACCCGGTCCACCAGGGTGAGCTGCGAGAAGTTGAGCCGGGTGGCGATGCCGGGGCCGACCTGGGCGGTGTCGCCGTCGATGGTCTGCTTGCCGCAGATCACCACTCCCACCTCCTCTTCCTGGGCGAGCTTCTCGATCGCCGCGGCGAGCACCTTGCTGGTGGCGAGCGTGTCGGCGCCGCCGAAGGTACGGTCGGAAAGGAGCACGGCGCGGTCCACACCCTGGGCCAGTGCCTTTCTCAGCGTCGCCTCGGCGTTGGGCGGCCCCATGGAGATGGCGGCCACGCGACAGCCGAAGCGGTCCTTGAAACGCAGCGCCTGTTCCACGGCGTGAGTATCGTAGGGATTGACGATGAAGGGGACACCCTCGCGGATCAGGGTGTTGGTGACGGGATCGATCTGTACCTGCGTTGTGTCAGGGACCTGCTTAACACATACCACTACGAGCATGGCGACCTCGGTATATTTTGATGCCTTCAGATTACTAAGAGATGTGGTGAAAAAAGTTGACCTAGGTCAAGGAGCAGATGTTTACAGGAAGGGTTTGGGGTGTCAGCAATAGATCGTGGTGCCCGGGAGCCCCCCAAACCCCTTGCAATTTGCCGGATGATCTTCTACCATCACGCGATATTACTAAGCACCCGGAACAGCGGGTGGAGATACATGTCCAACAGATATATCGAAAAAAACTTCCTCTACCTGCTGGCTCTGTCACTACTGGTCCATGTAGCGGTATATCTTGTTATCACGATAATCCCCCCGGGACAACCCAAAACGGCACAGGAACCGACCATGGTCGATCTTACCGACCTGCCGGACCTGCCACCACAGCCCCAGCCCAAAGAAAAGCCAGAACCAAAGCCCGAGATCAAGCGGTACTCGGAAAAGCCGCAGCGTGTTGTCAAGGAGACGGCGCCGAAGGGGCGGGATGAGGTGGACCGGATGCTGCCCAGGACCAAAGTTCTGCCGCAGGTGAGCCGTCCGGTACCGGTGCCGAGACAGCCGGCCCCGCCCCAGGCGGTGCAGCCCTCCCAGGAGCCGGTTTCCCCGGGCCAAGGGATCTTCAAGCCCAAGGCGGCCCAACTCCCCGACCGCAGCAAGCTGTTTCCCAGCGCTACCAGGATGGCGCGCCTGGAAGAAAGCTACCGCGAGAAATATCGCAGCGAGGTCGAGGAAGGCGAGACCCGCTTCCTCAATACCGACGACATCCAGTTCGGCTCGTTTTTACGCCGCCTCGAGACGGCGATTTACGGCGTGTGGCACTATCCCCAGGCGGCTCTTGTGCGCGGTATCGAAGGGACCACACCGGTCCGGATCACCTTCAACCGCCGCGGCGAAATCGTCCGGGTCGACATGCTGGAAAGCTCGGGGAGCAAGATCCTCGACGACGAGGTGCTGCGCACCCTGAACGCCCTGGGGCCGATCGGATCCTTCCCCAAGGGGTACACCGGCGACACCTTCAAGCTGATCGCCTTCTTCCACTACGGTAGCGGCAGCGGCAGACTGCACTAGCACTCCATCCGCCGCCGCAAACCTCCTACAATGCCTCGCCTAGCAGCCCAGGCGCTGTCTTAAAAACGCCTCGAAATCCCCGTTGAACTCACCGCGCTTGAGCGCCATGTCCACCGTCGCCTTCAAAAAGCCGAGCTTGTCGCCGCAGTCATGGCGCACACCGTCGAAACGGCAGCCGTAGATCGGCTCCTTGCGCGACAGCGTCTTGATGGCGTCGGTCAGCTGGATCTCGCCACCCTTGCCCGGCTCCTGGTTCTCGAGAATCGGGAAGATACCCGGAGTCAGGATGTAGCGGCCGATGATGGCCAGGTCGGACGGTGCCTCAGCGACCGGCGGTTTCTCCACCAGGTCCAGCACCTCGAAGGCACGCTTGGCGAGGTGGTTGGCCTTGACGCAACCGTACGAGGAGATGGTCTCCATGGGGACCTTCTCCAGGGCGAGCACCGGCGAGCGGTAGGTCTCGTAGGTCTCCAGGAGCTGACTGAGACAGGGTTGCTGGGCATCGATGATATCGTCACCCAGAAGGACCGCGAAGGGTTCATCGCCAACGAAGTCCTTGGCGCAGAGGATAGCGTGGCCAAGACCCAGCGCCTCCTTCTGCCTCACGAAGAAGATGTTGGCCATCTCCGCGATCTGGCGCACCTGCTGCAGTTCGTGGTCCTTCCCCTTCTCGTAGAGCAGCGACTCGAGCTCGAAAGAGATATCGAAGTGGTCCTCGATCGCCCTCTTGCCGCGGCCGGTGACGAAGAGGATCTGCTCGATCCCTGAAGCTACCGCCTCCTCCACCACGTACTGCACCAGCGGCTTGTCGATGAGCGGCAGCATCTCCTTCGGAGTCGATTTGGTAGCCGGCAGGAACCTGGTTCCCAGGCCCGCAACCGGAAAAACCGCCTTTTTAACGCGCATAGCGACACTCCTTGCTCACATTGAATAGTAATTGCACTGCATTGCACTCGACCTGCACCCGCCGTGTGTTACCACGAAGCGCTGCACGCGAATAGCGTCCCCCAACGCCGATGTTTCATCCAGAGTTGGGGAACGCATAGAACTTTGGCCACAAGCGCTACGCGTCGCCTCACGTCCCCCCCTTTACGAAAGGGGGGGACAGGGGGATTTGCTTCTTGCTGGTGCATCCAACCCAGCCGCCCCGTCAGACCGCCTACATGCCCCTCTTTGCCGACTCCAGCGTGTTCTGCAGCAGCATGGTAATGGTCATCGGCCCCACGCCCCCCGGCACCGGGGTAATGGCCGAAGCGCGCTCACTGGCGGCCGCATACTCGACGTCACCGACCAGTTTCTTCTCGCCCACGCGGTTCACGCCGACATCGATGACCACCGCCCCTTCCTTGATCCAGGAGCCCTTGATCATCTCGGGCACGCCCACCGCCGCGATGACGACGTCGGCCTGGCCCACCTTGCCGGCGAGATCACGGGTCTTGGAATGGCACAGGGTCACCGTTGCGTTTTGCTGCAGGCACATGAAGGCGACCGGCTTGCCCACGATGTTGGAGCGCCCGACCACGACCACTTCCTTGCCGGAGAGCTCGACCCCCGCCTCCTTGAGCATCACCATGACGCCGTAGGGGGTGCAGGGCTGGAAGAGCGGCTTGCCGATCACCAGGCGCCCCACGTTGTAGGGGTGGAAGCCGTCGGCGTCCTTATCAGGAGAGATCGCCTCGAGGACACGCTCGGTATTGATCTGCTTGGGCAGCGGCAACTGCACCAGTATGCCGTGAATCTTGGGGTCCGCGTTCAGCTTCTCGATCAGGGCCAGCAGCTCGTCCTCGGTGGTCTCCACCGGGAGCTTATACTCGTCAGAAAAGATCCCCACATCGGCGCATGCCTTCTCTTTCATGGAGACGTAGACCTTGCTGGCCGGGTCCTCACCCACCAGCACCACGGCCAGACCGGGGACGATCCCCTTCTCCTTTAGCTGAGCTGCCTCTGCGCTGATCTCTGCGCGAATTTTCGCCGCGATGGCCTTCCCGTCGATGATTTTCGCCATTAACGTGCACCCCTCTTTTCTATGAAATATGCAGGCGCGGTGCGGGCGCGCGGGCCCGACCGGCATCAGGTTTTAAGTTGTCGATAATAAGTAAAGAGAGGGTCTTTGTAAAGGACTTTGCCGGAAAACGGGACAAAAAAAGGCCCCCGTGAACGGGGGCCTTGGTGGGTTTTGATCAGGAGGCAGAGGGGCAGCCGGCGCAGCTTCCGCCGGAGGGGCACGCGGGTGCCGATGCGGTCTTGGTGCTGCCGTAACCGTCGCCGTACCACCCTCCCCCTTTCAGCGAAAAACCGGACTGGGAGATCAGCTTCTCGACCGGGCCGCCGCAGGCGGGGCATTCGGAAGCGGGTGCGTCGGAGAACTTCTGGCGCAACTCAAAGGTATTATTGCAGCTTTTGCACTGATACTCGTAAAGTGGCATTTCTTTGCTACCTCCTAATAAACTGTGACACCAGCCATAAGACGGCTAAGGGCAGGATTAATATAAGGACCTGCCCCCTTTTTTGTCAAGGGGCAACCTGCAGACTCTGGGAAATAGCGAAGAGCAGGCGCGAACGGTAGATGAGGCCTACCACCTTCTTGCCGTCCACCACCGGCACCCTCTGGAAGCGGTGGGTGAGGAACAGCCGTGCCACGTCGCTGACGCTGGCGTCCTGGGTTACCGAGATGGGCTGGTGTTCCATGATGACGGAGATGGGAAGATCCTTGATGCGGTCGCACAGGGAGCCGAAGAAGGCAGGGTCGGATTTTCCTTCCGGCGCGCCGTCCATGATGGCCGTGATGATGCTGAGCGGCGTCAGGATGCCGGCCAGCCCTCCCCTTTCGTTGACCACGATCAGGCCCGGCGCCGCGTTCAGAAAACTCTCGTCGCCGAAGTTGCTCTTCATGATCCGGACCGCCTCTGCCACCGTGGTCTTGGTGGTGATGGACGGCACGTCCGTTACCATAATGTCTCTCGCCTTCATGGATGCTCCTTGTTTATTTTGAATAGCGGGTCGAGATCATCCTGCTCTACCCCCTCCACCCTCACTACCTTGTGCCGGGACTTGGCCCCGGACTTGATGCTCACCTTTGACTTGGCGATCCCAAGACTCTTGGCGATCAGTTCCACGCACTGCTTGTTGGCCGCGTCGTCCACCGGCGGCGAGGTGAGCCTGACTCTCAGCTCGCCGTCCTTGGGGCCACAGATCTCGCTACGTGACGCGCGCGGCTGCACGTGCACCGTGAAGAGGAGCCCTTCCGGCGTCTGCGTTACCCGTACCAACTCTTGGCTCATTATTTATCCAGGGCGAGCAGCTTGTAGTAGGTGTCCAGGAGGTTCCTGAAGCCGGTCTCGAACTGGAGCTTGTCCCTTTTCAGGTCCTGGATCTGGTTATTAAGCTGCACCAGCTTGTTCTCGGCGTCAGCGACGATGCGCTCCCCCTTGAGCTCCGCCTCGGAGATCATCAGGTGCGCCTCTTTCTGGGCGTTCGCCTTCATCTCCTCGGTGATGCGCTGGGCCGCCAGCATGGTCTCGCGCAGCTGGGCCTCGCGGGCCTCCATCTCGGACATCTGGGTGGCGTTACGGTTCAGGCGCTCCTTCAGGTCGTTGTTCTCCCTGATCAGCTCCTCCATCTCGCCCGCCACCTGCTGCAGGAAAGCATCCACGTCCTCGGGATCGAGCCCGCCGAGCATCTTCCCCTTGAACTGCTGCTGCTGGATATCCATCGGGGTGATTTTCACAGGGTTCCCCCTCCTTTGAGCTGGGTGCTAAGGATCATCAGGTAGGTGTAGGCGGTGTCGAAGACGATGATCTGAACCAGGTAGATGAGGGCGAACAGGACCAGTGGTGAGAGGTCAAGCATGCCGGTGTCCGGCATGTAGCGACGGATGCGGCGCAGGGCCGGCTCAGTTACGCGGTAGATGAAGTTGACGATGGGGTTGTAAGGATCGGCGTTGATCCAGGAGATGATGACGCTGGCGAGCAGTATGTACTTGTAGATGGTTAAAAGACCACTGGCCAACTCGACGATCTTCGCAAGGGCCAAGAGGATGTTGGCAAGCAGGATCATTTTTCCCCCTCAGAGATTGGGTGGTTAAGCATGCCATGCTATACAGAAATCACGATAGTTTGTCAAGGGCGCGCCGGGTAGTGACAGGGCGGTAACTGTAGGCAATAACAGCAACATTTGTGGCTGCGAACAAATATTAGAGAGATTATGAGGAGAGGTCAGATGAGAGGCGGCAGCTTAGTATATGATTTAACATATTGACTAACTGTTGGAGATGCTTTAAACAAGTGCCACGAGAGAACGAATGAGGAAGCACCACCGTCGCTGGTGGGCGGCCCGGTCTTCAAAACCGGTGTGGGGGGTGAGAAACTTCCCAGGTGGGTTCGATTCCCATGTGCTTCCGCCATCTCCATCTGCAGATCCCAAAGGGGCGAATAATCATTCGCCCCTTTTTTCTTCCGCTCCCGATCAGTAACCCTTTACCAACAGAATCCACAAAACCCGCTGCCGGTCTTTCAACTGATCCCTGCCAGCCTCGACTGTTTGAGGCTCTAGCCATGTCTTTCCACCTGCGCGTAAAACCTCATAGATACTTTTCAAGATAACTGACTGAGCTGTCGATAAGACGGCTTGAGACGAACCGCTGATCCCAAGGTGTTTGTCTCAAAAGTACCTATAAGAAGGGCGTGCTCAATGGATGCAATTGACCATGAAGAAATCCGGCAGCTGTTTGACGATTACCAGCGGATGTATGCGTCCCGCGATGATCGGCTGACAACCTTATTCAGCAAGAACTTTTCCGGGTTTACCGGGGGGGGGGATAAGCTGATCAAAGACCGGGAGGAATGGGTCGCGATCACCCGTAAGGATTTCGCCCAGGTTAAAGATCCGCTCAGGATCGAGCTTAAAGACCTGGCTATCCAATCCTTGTCAGACACCATCGCCGTTACCACCGCCTTTTCCACGCTTCACCTGCCCATTGAAGATCACGTCCTGTCACGGACGGTAGCCCGTCTGGTACTGATTTTCCGCAAGGAAGCCTTCGGCTGGAAAATCTGCCACAGCAGCATATCACTTCCCGATGGCATGGCCCGTGCCGGCGAAGTCTATCCGCTGCAGGAACTCACGGAACGCAATCAGCTGCTGGAGGAGCAGGTCGCAGAGCGAACGATACAACTTTCGGAGGCAAAGAAAGCCGCGGAAGCCGCCAGCCGTGCAAAAAGCCAGTTTCTGGCCACCGTCAGCCATGAGATCCGTACCCCATTGAACGCCCTGGTGGGATTTAGCAGCCTGGTTCGCACTACGACCGATCCCGTCAAACTGGAACAGTACCATGCAATCCTCGAGCAATCGTCCCGCTCCCTTATGGAACTGGTCAACGACATTCTGGATATGAGCAAAATCGAGGCCGGACACATGGAGCTCGAAGCGGTGCCGTTCAATCTGCGTCAGCTGGCAGGCGGGCTGGAAGAACAGTATCGCCCTCTGGCGGAGCAGAAAGGTTTGGCTTTCCGGACCGTAATGGCCGATGGGCTTCCGGAGTGGGGCTTTGGTGACCCCGTCCGCCTGCGTCAGATCCTGGCCAACCTCCTTGCCAACGCCGTCAAGTTCACCAATAGCGGTGAGGTTGGCTTCGTCGTCAGCTCGTCCGATCGTATCTTGACAGCCGGGGAGCCGCTGGTTCGTTTTGAGGTGAGGGACACCGGCATCGGCATTCCCGAAGCTGCCCGTTCCCATCTTTTTAAACCGTTCCGGCAGCTCGATGCGACGATCAGCCGCAAATTCGGCGGCAGCGGGCTCGGGTTGGCCATCGTGCACAGCCTGGTCGAAATGATGCGGGGGCGTATCACCGTGAATAGCCGACACGGCGCCGGGAGCTCTTTTTTAGTCGAGTTGCCTTTGCGCGAAGCCGAACCATTGTCCGATGAGCCCCCAAACCCCGTCGACCTGGTTTCGGGCTCGGTGCTGGTTATTGAGGATAACGAATTCAACCGCCGGCTGCTGGGGGATATTTTGTCCAGCTGGGGGCAACAGGTTGTATTGGCGGATAACGGGTCGCAGGGGCTTAAGTTTTTGGAACAGCGACCTTTTGACCTGGTCCTGATGGATATCCGCATGCCTGACATGGACGGCATGGAGGTCGCCCGCCGGATCAGGGGCCGTGAGCAGGAGGGACGGCAGGCACCCGTTCCGATCATCGCCATTACCGCCGATGTCGAAGCGGCCACCTTCGAAGCCTGCCTGGAGGTCGGCATCAACGCGGTGCTGCCCAAACCGGTTGTCCCCGAACAACTGGCCAAGGCCATGCATGATCAGTGTGAAAGAACCATCTCGCAAATCGGTGGGGAGCAGCTCTTGAACAGGCAAACCTGCAGTGACCTGAACAACAACCCCGAGCGTGCGCGGCAGTATCGTGAGATGCTGCTGGCCGACATCGACGATGAACTGGAAATTCTGCAGACCGCCCTTGGGAACGACGATCGCAATAGTCTTGGCCGGGCCGCCCACACCCTGAAAGGTTTGTGCGGGCACCTTGCCGACCGGAAACCGGCAGAGCTGGCGTCCTGGCTGCAACACAACGCCCTCTCTGCCAGTCCTGAACAGCTAAGGCTGGTAATGGAACAATTACCAGCCGGATTGGGGAAGGAGTGCGCACCATGAAACCAAGTGCACGGTTGCTGGTGGTCGATGATAAAAAGAGCTACCGCTTCATGATCAAGGGGTACCTGGAGGATGCCGGGTACCAGGTAGAATGCGCAGCAAGCGGGGGGGAGTCCCTGGCGCTGCTGGAGCAGGACGGTTTTGACCTGGTGCTGTCCGACATGGTTATGCCGGAAATGGACGGCATGACATTGCTGCGCCAGGTGCGCAGCAGTCATCCGCTACTCCCGTTTGTGGTCATCACCGCCCATGGCAGCATTGACACCGCTGTGGCGGCCATGAAAGAGGGAGCCAATGACTACCTGCTGAAACCGCTCATCCAGGAAGAACTGCTGGTGGTGGTGGAGAGGCTCTTGGAGTGTGCCCGGCTGCGGGATAACTATGGCCGCATAGTCGATTCGGAACGGGAAAAGTACAGTTTTCAAAACATCACCAGTATCTCCCCTGTCATGGGAAAAACGCTGTCAGCGGCAAAGACGGTGGTCGCTTCGCCCCGCACCACCGTTTCCATCCATGGAGAAAGCGGAGTGGGGAAAGAGGTGCTGGCCCGGGCCATCCATGTGGGCACCGGACAGACCATGGCCAGTTTCGTAGCCGTCAACTGTGCTGCAATTCCGGAAACCCTTTTGGAAAGCGAGCTGTTCGGCCACGTGAAGGGCGCCTTCACCGGTGCCGACCGCGAGCGCGAGGGGAAGTGCAGCCGGGCACAGGGAGGCACCCTGTTTTTGGACGAGATCGGCGACATGCCGCTGTCGCTCCAGCCCAAGCTGCTGCGTCTTTTGGAGGAGAGGGTGTACGAGAAGGTCGGTTCCGACCGGCAGGTGACCGCCGACTTCAGGATCATCGTTGCTACCCATCGCGACCTGGATGAATGCTGCAACCAGGGAACCTTCCGGCGGGATCTCTACCATCGGCTGAATATCTTCCCGATCACCATCCCACCCCTGCGCGAACGCCGCGAGGACATTCCGCAGCTTTCGGAACATTTACTGAACAGTTTCCGGAAACATCAGGGGAAATCGCTCCCCGGCCTCTCCCGGACTGCCCTCGACCTGATGCTTGCCCATGACTGGCCCGGCAACGTGCGGGAGCTGCGCAACATGCTTGAATATGCCTGCATCGTCACCAACGGCGAACTGATCCAGCCCGAACATCTACGTCTGCACAAAGAGCCCCCAACTTTTCATCACGGCCCTGCCGATGACCGGGTCTGCCTCAATTTCAACTTCTCACCCGAAGATTTCTCGTTGGATGCCGTCAACGCACAGGTGATGGCGTGGGCGCTGGAGCAGTGCAAGGACAACAAATCCTCCGCCGCACGCCTGTTGAAAGCCTCCCGGAAGCTTTTCTACTGACCTCATCATCCGCAGCTGTCCAATTTCGGACAACTTGTCCAGCCCGGGACAAGCCCCCTCTATCGTATTTCCATAACTCACTGAAATTCAGCGTTATTTCGTCTGGCACAAAACTCGCCTCTCCTAATGTGTAATGGTTCTTCGCAACGAACAAATCTGTCCCGTTTCGGACAGAGCGTCAGGGCCGGAGGTAGCAATGTCACAAGATGCGGTTGAGCGAGTACTGGGGCGACTGATTACCGATGCACGGTTCCGCCGCGCCGTGGGTGATTCCCTTGAGGAGGCATGTGTGCAGCAAGGCTATAGTCTGTCCCCCGCTGAGCTGCGGTTTTTGTCGGAACTTGAGCTGAAGGGGATTAGCGCCCTTGCAGCCAGGATTAATCCCGGGCTGTGTCGTGCGGACACCCCGCTTCCGTGAGGCATGAATACGATATCGCGTCAGGGAGATGCGGTGGGTCTTTGATGTAAAAAATACAAGGCGTGCAGGCAAATAAAAGATTATAGGGGGATCACATGAAGATCAGATTGTTTGTTGTGTTGTTCGCAGTCCTTTCGACCTGTCTTGTCGTTGCCGGATGCGGGAGTGACAATTCCGGTCCCGTGGCCATCGACTATGCAAAGGCTAGCAGTTGGCTGTCCTTGCCTTCCCAGCTTGATGCCCCCAAAAACGTCGATGTCTTCTACGTCTATCCGACTGCATATTCGGCAAGCCCGGGCGGGCCGCTTATCAGCGAAATAGATGACGCCATGATGATGACCGGTGCCAAATATTCCTTTCAGAAAAATGCGACCGCCTTTGCCACTGTCGGCAACATCTATGCCCCCTACTATCGCCAGGCGGACGCCCTCTACACCCTGGCTTTGCCGACTACAGACGCTGTCTATGATTTTATTGGCGGGACACCGGCCACGGACGTCACCGCAGCGTTCGATTACTACATCAAAAACTACAACAACAACCGGCCGTTCATTCTGGTGAGTCATTCCCAGGGGTCAACGGTAGTCGCGCTCCTGCTGCAAAACTACATGAAAGCCCATCCCGACGTCTATCAGAGGATGATTGCCGCCTACGCCATCGGCTGGTCCTTCACTCCTGACTATTTCGACCGCAATCCCCATTTGAAATTCGCCCAGGGGCCGGATGATACCGGTGTGATCATCTCGTACAACACCCAAAGCCCTTCCTTTACGGGCAGGAACCCCGTGGTCTTCCCGGGTGCCATGGCAATCAACCCGATCTCCTGGACCAGAACGGCAGCAACGGCACCAGCCGCAGACAATGTCGGCTCGCTGCGCCTGTTCGATGCATCTGCACCGGCCCCGTTTTACGAGGGGGATGTTGTAGTCCCCGTGCAGACCATAACCGGCTATGCCGATGCGCAAGTCGCCACAATAAACCCGGTCACGAGCGCTCTTGACCCCAATTCCGCAACAAGCGTGCTCCTTTGTTCTACCGTCGACCCGGCAACGTTCAAGCGCCCGAGCCCTATCGCACCCGGCTTTTATCACAGCTATGACTTCCCGTTCTATTACGGCAACCTTGCCGCCAACGCCGCCAACCGCGTTGCCAAGTTTCTCAACCCGTAGAGGATAACCACCGGAAAGGTATGCTGCGCTTTAAGTTCACCAACGGAAACAGTTAAGTTTTACGGGAGAGATCATGGTGACGAAGAGGTATCATCAGCATCTCAGGGCCTTAAGCGTACTTCTTGCCATGGCAATCCAATTGCAGCTGGCGGCATGTGGAGGGGGCGACTCCAATACTCCGCCAGTTGTGCAATGGCCAATCGCGAAAGAAGTATTCACCACTGCCCAGCAGCAGATCCTTCCCATAGGGCTGCCGGCGGATACGCCACAGATCAACCCGGCGGATGTGCATCTCTACTCGCAATTCGGCTACAACGCCTGGCATACAGGTTCAGGGCTGGCTTCGGTTAAACGGACCGAACTCGCGCCCGCCTATGACGGCTCGCCCAATGCCACGCGTCTTTTGTCTTTTTTTGCCATGACCGACACCCACATTGCCGACAAAGAATCCCCGGCCCAGCCCCTTTATGTGGGCTGGAGCGCGCTCTATGGCCCAACCTCAGCCGGCATGTCGTCGGCCTGGTCGTCCACCATGCTCTCGACCCCCCAGGTCCTTGACGCTGCCGTCCAGACGGTCAACGCCTTGCACAAAAAGTCGCCATTGGATTTCGGCATCTTCCTCGGTGACGCCATCAACAACTCCCAATATAACGAGCTGCGCTGGTATATCGATGTCCTGGACGGCAAGGTCATTACTCCGAGTTCCGGCGCTCATCTGGGAGCCGATACCATCGATTATCAGAAACCTTTTAAGGCTGCAGGAATCGACAAGGCGATACCCTGGTATCAGGTCATCGGCAACCACGACCAGTTCTGGATGGGATCTTCCTACGAAAACGAGAAGACACGGCTGGCGCATATCGGCAACACCGTGCTCAACCTGGAACTCGGTCCGCCATCAGCCGGCGGCGTATACCGAAGCGGTCCGTATATGGGGGTAGTCGATGGTTCCGATCCCTTAGGCAGGGTAATATTGTCCGGTCCACAGGAGAACTTTGCCACCCCACCGACCGTGGTCGCCGATCCTGCCCGACGGACTCTTGCCACCCCCGAATCGTCAAGTCTCAATTGGATGAAGGAATTTTTTGCAACTACTTCGAACCCCATCGGGCACGGTTTCACCCAGACAAACCTGGAAAACGATTTCGCTTCTTACAGCTACGAACCTAAGGCCGGCATACCAATCAAAGTCATTGTTCTGGACGACACCTGCAAGGGAGCAGGTCAGCCCAATTATGCCTTAGGCTGCCTCGACCAAAATCGTCTCGACTGGCTCCAAAACGAACTGCAGAAAGGTCAGGACGAAAACAAGCTCATGATCATCGCGGCACATGTCCCGATCAACCCGCAGATAAGCGCCACCGACACGGCAAATTTCCCCTTTTTCCGGACTCCCGGCTTCACAGAGGCCACACTGCTCCCGATTCTCCACAGCTACGACAATCTGATCCTGTGGATCTCGGGACATTATCACCGCAACGTCGTTACCCCCCAAGCCGTAGTGGGCGACCCCGCTCACAGCTTCTGGGAGGTCGAAACCTCTTCACTCCTGGATTTCCCGCAGCAGTTCCGACTTTTTGATATCTACCGCAACGCTGACAATACCATTTCAATCAAGATCACCAATGTCGATCCAGCCGTTGCGCCGGGGTCCCCAGCCGATAAATCACGCGGATATGCAATCGCCGCGGCACGGATATTCGGCGCCAACGACGCGGTGCGCGCAGACATAACGTCCCATGCGTACAACGCCGAGCTCGTCAAGCAGCTGAGCCCTGCAATGCAGAGCATAATCGCCAATTACTAAGGAGGCTCCGTGCGATCTCCTAAGCTTACGACCACCTTGTCGCTTTTATCTGTCATCTGCCTGCTGGCCGCCTGCGGCAGCGCTTCGTCGGAGCGCTCTCCGACACCGGTCAGCCTGCAGGCGCAGTATTCCAGCGCCGTGGCCGATGCCCGCACGGCAACTCCGGCAGAGATTTCACGCTACTTAACACCTATCAACAACGAGAATCCCGATCTGGTCTGGGAAAACGGCGTGGTCGGGTCACGGCTGCTGGTGGTGACCTGGCTGGGGGATGCTGGAAAATACTACAAATGCTCAGATCCTGCTGGCTGCAGCGGCAATACAGCCTGCGTGGAAGGGGGCGAATGCCCGACCTATAAGTACGATTCCTGGGTGACCGTGGTGCCGGAGATCAGGAACTACTTCGGGAACACCGTGCCACAGCCGTTACGGATCGCCCAGTTACTGGGGTTGCCACCCGAATATGCCGTTGCGGGTGATCCCAAAGAGGCGAAATACATGCTCGAGATGTGGGTCTCGCCGCAGGACCTTTTCCGCCCCTGTCCCGACAGCGAGATATCCGATACGGCCTGCGAAACCAGCTTTCCGAGCGACCCCTTCCGCATGCTGGATCTGAACAACAAGGTCAGGGCGACCGAAGGGACGGACTACGGGGTATTCAAAACCTATTCCTCCTGGTTCAACAACCGCACCAGAAACATCTACAGCACCGGCTCATCCCCCTACCCCTGGACCCGACTCGGCTATACCTATGACTGGGGCAGCAGCAACCACACCGGCCTGAGCGAATTCGTCCTGCACGGCAGAAAAGTGGATGGTTCGACCATTTCAGTCGGGATCAAATCCGTCAGGACAACGGCGGAATATTTTACGAAACAGTAGCCTTTCCTCTTATGAAAAGCGGCCGTGCCGCAAAAGGAGCTGCAGAATGATTCCAGCAAGGGTTTTGTTGTGTGTCATGACGGCTGTCGTATTGAGCCGGCCCTGCAGTGCAGCCCTGCCGGGAAAAAACTATCATTCGCTGGCGAACATCACCTGTGAACAATGCCATGGGAAGGACCATGAACGGGAAGTGCCGACCATGGAACAATGTGTCGCCTGCCACGGCAGCACGATACAGCTTGCGGAAAAGACAAAAGGCGTCAAACCGAGAAATCCTCATATCTCTCCGCACTACGGTACGGAACTCGATTGCAATTTCTGTCATCATCAGCACGCCAAATCGGAAAATTACTGCCTTCAGTGCCACGCTTTTGGCTTCAAAACACCCTGATTTTGAACAAATAACTCTACCGGTCAAAGGGATGGATCACATATGCCTGATACGACAATGCTTCGAAAGGCGGCTGATAAGATCATCACACAGGTGATGCTCTTTGCCATCATTCTGGTCATGGTTCCGCCGCCCCTAATTCTGGCAGCAGAAAAAGAACAACGGCATGATGTCGTCGTGGTTGGTGCCGGCATAGCGGGACTCTCTGCCACCTGGGAGTTGGCGCAAAAAGGTTTTGATGTTGCCGTCATTGAGATGCAGCCTCTTTATGGCGGGACCGCAACGATGAGCGAGGGGGCTCTCTGCATCGTAGGCACACCGGAGCAGGCGAATGCCGGCATCATCGATTCGCCGCAGATCGCTTTTAACGATTTCATGACCTATGGTAGCGACCCGAACGGTCCCGGTCCCGATGTCGAATGGGTGCGTTATTACACGAACGAGTCTCGCCGTGAAATTTACGATTGGCTTGTCGGGCTGGACGTCCGTTTTGAGAAGAGCCCGGTCCTCATGCCGGGAAACAGTGTCCCGCGCTGGCATAAAGTCATCGGCAAAGGGAGAGGACTGGTCGATCCGATCTACCGGGGGTGCACGCAGAATAGCAGGGTGAAGTTTTTCTACGGCCATAAGGCGCTTTCGTTGATCAGGGACAAAAGCGGCCGGATTTCAGGCATCAGGACACAGCGGCTCAAAGACAAGGTAGCTGTCGATTACCTTGCGCCGGTCGTGATACTGGCGACGGGAGGCTTTCAGGGCAATATGAAGATGGTGAGAAGTTATTGGTCCGACAAACAGCCCCTTCCGGAAAAGATCCTGGTAGGCGCCGGAATAAACGCCACGGGCTCAGGCCATGACATGGCCCGGGCCGTGGGCGCCCGATTGCTCAACATGCAGTACCAGTGGAACTATTCCACAGGGCTGCACAGTCCCTCCGACATCACCGGCTCGCGAGGATTGAACGCTTTCAGTCAGCAGTCGATCTGGGTCAACAGGGCAGGCCGACGTTTTGTCAACGAATCTCAGGACACCAAGACGACATTTCCCGAACTGATGAAACAGCCCGGCGGCACCTACTGGGCGGTATTTGACAGTGCGGCCCGCAGCAGTTTTTTTATATCAGGCTGGAGCCGGGAGTCGATAGAAGAGGGGCTTTTCAATAACCCACAAAGCAGCCAGTTTGTGAAATCCGCACCGACTATAGCGGAGCTGGCGGCGGCTGCGGGACTTCCACCGCAGACGCTCACTGAGACCGTGAACCGCTGGAACGCTATGATAACCGCGGGTAACGACGTTGATTTCGGCCGCATCGGCTGCTGCCGTACCCCCTGGTCCAATCCGAGCAGGATCGAACGGGCGCCTTTTTACGCCGTTCAGTTCTACCCGCTGGCACGAAAAAGCATGGGGGGCGTATCAATCGATGGGTCCTGTCGGGTCCTCGATGAGTCGGGAGGGCGCATTCCCGGCCTCTATGCCGCCGGGGAACTGACCGGTCTCGCCGGTGTCAATGGGAAAGCTTCACTTGAAGGAACCTTCTTGGGAGCGTCCATTCTGACCGGCCGTGTGGCGGGCCGGGCAGCTGCGGCGGAACTGGCAGATAAAACAAAACCATGATGTTTCCGTTCAGGATGGCCCCAGATGCGCATCCAACCGTAGCGGTTATCACCTTCAGGACGGAGGCCTCAACTAGATGAAAGTATTGAACCTTGTTTTTATCTTGTTTTTGATTGTCGGCTGTCGAAACGTGAATGGTGCGACACCCCCGGTGGATCTTATCATTGCCGACGGTTTGGTCGTTTCTATGGATGACGGCATGACCATTCTCGAACACGGCAGCGTTGTTGTAGACAGGGGTGTCATAGTGGCCATCGGCCCTTCGGCAAGCATGGAAAAGAGATATACCGCCGCGCAGAACATCGATGCGGCGGGCAAAGTCATCATGCCCGGCCTGGTGAACACCCATACCCACGCAGCCATGACCCTCTTCCGGGGGCTGGCCGACGACCTGCCGCTTGACACCTGGCTCACGAAGCATATCTGGCCGGCCGAGGCCCAGTTCATCACCGCCGCTTCAGTCCGCACCGGCGCCAACCTGGCGCTGGCTGAAATGATTCGCTCCGGCACGACCACCTTCAGCGACATGTATTTTTTTGCGGACGAACTCGCTCAAGCGTCGAAAAAAGCCGGCGTCAGAGCGGTTGTGGCGCAAGCGGTGCTTGATTTTCCAACACCTGACAGCAAAAGCCCTGAAGAGAGTTTTACGACCATTGAAAAGTTGGCTTCCAAGTGGAACAACGACCCGCTGATAACGATTGCGGTCGGACCCCACTCTCCGTACACCTGCTCCCCTGATACGCTCAAGTCCGCAAAAAAACTGGCTGACGCTTTGGGGCTGCCGCTTTCGATACATGTTGCCGAAACCCGCGAGGAGGTCAGCGACATCACGGTAAAATACGGCGTGCCCCCCTTTGAGCATCTCGATCATCTCGGCTTTTTCGGGGGCACGGTCATCGTGGCCCATGCCGTATATCCGACCGCCGGAGAAATCCGACTCATGGCGGAAAGACGGGTGGGTGTGGCCCATAATCCCGAAAGCAACATGAAACTGGCCAGCGGTGTTGCCCCCGTACCGGAGATGCTCCGGGCTGGCATCGCCGTCGGACTCGGTACCGACGGGGCAGCCAGCAATAACAATCTGGACATGTTCAAAGAGATGAACGCCGCCGCGTTGCTACAAAAGGTGTCACGGCTTGATCCGACTGCCATGAGTGCCCGCGACACGGTCAAAGCAGCCACCATCGGCGGCGCGAAGGCATTGGGGCTGGAAAAGCGCATCGGTTCGTTGGAAGAGGGGAAGCGGGCCGACCTGATCGTGATTGACCTTAATAGCCCACACCTGATTCCGTTGTACAACGTTTACTCACAGCTTGTGTATGCCGCACACGGAACGGATGTGGAAACCGTGATCATTAACGGCAAGGTTGTCATGAAGAACAGGAAGCTTCTTACGTTGGATGAAGAGATGGTCATGCAGGAGGCAAGAAAGCTTGCCCTGAAGATCGTCGAGTCCAACAGCGTGGCAGGTGTCCCATGAATTCATTCACTCTTATTTTTACTGCGGCCTGTCTTTTCGCCATCGCCTACCGGTTCTACGGACTGTTTCTGGCTAACAGGGTCATGGACCTGCGCGTGGAACTGGAAACACCTGCTGTGCGCTACGCAGACGGCCATGATTACCTGAAGACCAATAAGTACCTCCTCTTCGGTCATCACTTTGCCGCCATTGCTGCAGCCGGACCGCTCTTGGGTCCGGTGCTGGCGGCCCAGTTCGGTTTCCTCCCGGGTGCGCTCTGGATTTTGATCGGTGCAGTGCTTGCGGGCGGGGTGCACGACATGGTCGTGCTGTTTGCCTCGGTGCGGCACAAGGGGAAAAGCATCTCGGTCATCGCTGAAGCCGAGATCGGTACGGTGGCGGGGAAAGTAGCTTCAGTCGCCGTGCTCTTCATCCTGATCCTGACCCTGGCCGGGCTCTGCATCGCCGTGGTCAACGCCATGTTCAACAGTCCCTGGGGGACATTCACCGTCTTTGCCACCATGCCCATCGCCATGATCATGGGAATCTACATGCAGAAGATCCGCCCCGGCGACATCAGAGGGGGGAGCATCATTGGCGTGTTGCTGCTGGCGCTGTCGATCTATGCCGGCCCCTATGTCGCCGCCGACCCGACCCTGGCGGGCATGTTGACCTTTTCCAAGAAACAGCTCGCGCTACTCCTTCCGGCCTATGGCTTTGCCGCTTCCACCCTGCCGGTCTGGTTTCTGCTGGTGCCCCGCGACTATCTCTCCACCTACCTGAAAATCGGCACCATCGGCGCTCTAGCCCTGGGTATTGTATTCGTCCATCCGACCTTGCACATGCCGGCCATTACACCCTATTTCTTCGGTGGCGGCCCGATCATCCCGGGTGCCGCCTTTCCGTTTCTTTTCATCACCATCGCCTGTGGTGCCCTATCCGGTTTCCATGCCATTATCGGCACCGGCACCACGCCGAAGATGATTGCCAATGAACGCGACATCCTCTTTGTCGGCTACGGCGCAATGCTGGTGGAAGGCTTTGTTGCTATCATGGCTCTGATCGCTGCCTGTGTGCTGCTGCCGACCGATTATTTTGCCATCAATGCTGCACCCGCCGCTTATTCCAAGCTCGGTCTTGTTCCGGTCAACCTGCCGGAACTGTCTCGCCAAGTCGGCGAGCAGGTCCAGGGACGCCCCGGCGGTGCCGTATCTCTGGCGGTGGGCATGGCCTATATTTTTTCATCCCTATCTTTCATGAAGGGGATGATGGCCTACTGGTATCACTTTGCGATCATGTTCGAGGCGGTTTTCATCCTCACCGCTGTTGATGCGGGGACCCGCGTGGGGCGCTACCTGCTGCAGGAGATGCTCGGCAAACTTTATGCCCCTTTTGCCGACAACTCCTGGACTCCCGGTATCATCCTGACCGGTGCCCTGTTCACCTCGGCCTGGGGTTATCTGGTCTATACCGGAGACATCTCCACCATCTGGCCGCTGTTCGGCATGAGCAACCAGTTGCTGGCCACCTGCGCACTGGTCATCGGAACCATCATGTTGATACGGCTCGGCAAGGCACAGTATGCCTGGGTCACCGCCGGTCCGGGCCTGTTCATGATGCCGATTTGTATGTGGGCCGGGTATCTCAACATAACCCGAAACTTCCTGCCCAAGGGGTTGTATCTCTTGGCGAGTCTGTCTGTCATCCTGATGGCGCTGATGACGGTCGTCTTTGTTTCTGCGTTCCGGCGCTGGCAGGCACTGCTGCGGATCGACGAGAAATTGACTGACAGTAATGGCGACCGGGTGTTGGCGCTGGCCATGGAGCGGGAAGAGGCTGTGCCCCATCTGCCAATGAAGGAATGACAGCAGAGAAAACTCGTCACCCTGGTCACTTACGATATCGTGATTTACAGTATCGTATCAATGCGAGGCAAAATCGCATACACTGCGCCTATTCCAGTGTTTGTCGGCACTGAACCCTGAGAGGAATTTTCACATGGACAAATTCATGCAAGCAGCTCTGGAAGAGGCTCGAACCGGTTTATCAGAAGGCGGAGTACCAATCGGGTCGGTTATAGTGCATGACGGCAAAATTATCGGCAGGGGCCATAACCGAAGAGTGCAACAAGGGAGTGCTATTCTGCATGGTGAGATGGATGCTCTGGAGAATGCCGGGCGCCAGCCCGCCTCTGTATATCGGAACTGCGTGCTTTATACCACTCTCTCGCCTTGCCCTATGTGCAGCGGTGCCATTATCTTGTATGGGATACCGCATGTCATAATCGGGGAGAACCGCACGTTCATGGGTGAAGAGGATGTCCTCAGGTCGCGTAATGTGACCGTTGAAGTACTGCAGGACGAGCAGTGTATTGGTATGATGGAAGAGTTTATTCGGCAAAAACCTGAACTGTGGAATGAAGATATCGGGGTGTGACCCTGAAGGGGCGAATATCTTTCGCCCCTTCTTTCGTTCATAGATCCACCATCCCTATCAACCATGACTAGACTATGACGTCCCCTCTGCAGAAGGGGCGGCTTGGGCTGACCGGTATGTCTTGAGCCAGAGCGAGAAACGCTCGCTGTTTCTCCGGGTCAGAATCCGCTCGAATTTTTCCTGGTCGCAGAGATACAGGCAGTGCCTGATGAGAGTGTAGGCGCTGAAATTCCGGTTCGGGTTTTCAGAGATCACGTGTTCGCTGTACTGCCGGACGACTTTCAGATTCTCGTTGAGGCACCTGTGCAGATCAGCTTTCTGGAAAGCGGGGTCCTGCTCCAGGATGTCCTGGACGAAATCATCCACCTTCTGATCCTCAAAGGAAAAATCCCTGAAGAAGTGCCCTGCTATGGGGACGAAGTTGAAGGCGTTGACGGTTTTGGAGGCGGGGGACGCTGCCTGTCCGGTTATTTCCTGCACGCCGTCTACCGGCTCGCTCATCTGCGTGTCGGTCGCCTGCTGCATCAGGTCCGACGTTGCGTTGCGGATTTCCTTGAATTCGCGGTCTGCCAGTTCGAAGAGGGCCGCGAGGACGTTGATCCTGCGCTTCAGGTCGACCGGGATCGATTTCTTGTACTTGATCTTGTGGTCCAGCCTGCTCCACGCGTCCTGAATCAGTGACCGGATCTGCACCTCGAAGCTGATCTCCAGCGGCGGGAGATGCCTGGCGAGGCAGGGGACCTGCGGGTCCAGGGCCAGGTCCATGTGCAGCCCTTTGTAACCAAAGGAATCCTCAGTGCTCTCCACGGCAGAGGTCTTGTCCGTGACGTTCAGTATCCTGTAGTGCCGTTGCAGCAACTCCGAAACGGCCGGCACTTCATCCTCATAGAGGCAGACGACCCGGACGCCGATCAGGTCCGATATGAAGTCCTTGATCTCGTAAGGTTGCTCGTCCGCCTCGAGTTTGCCCTGGTACTTGCGCTGGAACTTCTTTATGCATTCCTCTTTGTCCTTGACGCGCCCTTCTATCTTGGTGACCTCACCGACATCGCTTTGCCTGATCAGGGTCCTGATTATGCCCAGATGGGCATCCTTGGCGGCCATGAGCTGCTTGTGGTTGCTTTCGTAGTACTTGTTGAAACTTGCTTTTTCCTGTTCAAAATCCAGTGATGCCATGTACTTTTCCTTATATCTCGCTGATGTTGCTCTCTCATTGCAAGCCGGAGCAGCGTAACTTTACTCTGTTATGGCGCGAAATGCGAGAGGTAACGGCCCATGCCCCTGTAGGGGCGAATAATCATTTGCCCTTCTTTCGTCCGCACACGGAAGTTCTCGCCTATAACCAAATGGCCCCGCCCCCCTGTTAACGGGGAGCGGGGCCATTTTGGCTGATGATGAGTGTTTGGAGTTGGCCGAAGCCTAGAACTTCTTCGGGAACTGTTTGACGATGCCAGCTGCGAGAGCATCGGCGATCATGTACATGTGATCTTTCATAGCATCCCAGATCTCGGCCTCGGTAGCATAGTCATTCTTGGCGAAAGCCTCGATCTGTGCGATGTGATGGCCAGCGTGAGCGGAGAGTAACCTCATCAACGTCTCTTTGGGCCAGTTCGGGTTGGCACTACTCAGGAATGTAGCGATCTCGTTGGCATTACCTGTCATCTTGGCAACCGCCGCATCCTTGGCCACCTCGTTGCCTGCATAGGCCGCAGTCATGTACTCTTTAACCGCCCCGTAATGTCCCGCCAGAAGCCCGAACAGCTTGTCCGCGGCCGGCTTGCCATACACCGGAGCGACGGAGTCGGCGATAGCGCGCGCGTTCTTCACCACGTTTTGTTCGGCAACTTGTGCCGCTTTCACATCGCCGGCTTTGGTCGCCAGCGCAACGTTCCGGACCCAGAAGACGTGACCGATCCAGAGATCGCGCTGCGCCTGCCGCAGTTCGACGGCCTTCGCTGTTTCTTTCATGTCGGTGGAGTTGCAGTGAGCATATGAGGGTGAACCAGTCAGAGCTACCATTGCCGAGACTGCGATCATTGTCTTGAATATATTTTGGAAGATTTTGCCTAACATTGCCGTCTCCTTTTTCCCGATGCAACCGGAGCATGGCTTGTATGCGCCCTCAGCTCCGGTTGCGGTTCGCCAGCCTCAGGAAGACACCCGAGACTATACGGTCGCAGCGGATCCCGTCGAATGAATATACTCCGCCTGCGTGGGAGTCGACGAGGTCTGCCAGCTGTTGTTGTAGTAATTTTCTCGCCCGGTGATACCTTGTCTTCACCGTCGCCGGTTCTATGTCCAGGCACTCCGCGGTATGCTCCACCGACATCTCCTCTACACCGCGGAAGATAAATACCATGCGATATGCATCGGGGAGGCTCCCGATCGCGGTTTCAAGAAGTCGATGCAACTCCTTCCGCGCAACGTCCTGCTCGGGGGTCGGCAAGCCCGTGATCAGATCAGCCATATGGTTCGCCTCCTCTGTGTGCAAAGGATCGTCGAAAGAGATACTATTCTTCGTGCCCTTGGCACTGCGCAGATGCTTCAGGGCCTCATTCAGAGTGATCTTTGCAAGCCAGACGAACAAAGGCCCCTTTGCCTGGAACTGACCAAGGTTTTCGTAGGCATGGATGTAGGCATCCTGCACCACATCTTCCGCATCCATATCATTTTGCACCACCCCTCGGGCGATGCGGTACAGACGCTGATTGTACCTGCGCATGATCAGTTCCAGGGCATTCAAATCCCCGTCCAGGACCTGTTTCACGATATCCATATCCGCCGCTGCGGTGTAGTTGTCTGACTTCTCCTGTCGGGTCATCTCTGTTCCTCCATCATCCCTTTCACTATGTTAGATGCAGCATCATCCAAAAAGGTTCCCACTTTTTTTCACATCGCGCATTTTCCAGCCTCCCCCATGTTGCAGGCGGCATCTCCCGCAGGAGAAGCGTCAGCCGGTACGCTCCACTAACAGTCATTCAAGTTTGACTTGCCTCAGAAGACATCATATAGTGCCGTTTACTTAATAAGCTCTTACCCACCACAGCAATCCTGCACCACCATAGCCTGTGAGTTTCACCCGCGGCCTCTATACAAGGATAGATTGGACCGGAGAATCGTCTATGACACAGAAAAGAAAATCCCAGGAAATGCGAAATGCAGCCGGTATCTGGGTGTCTGTGTTAGTACTACTTTTCGCTATACAACTCGTGAAAACAGATCTGACTTCCTTTATTTTCGGCGCTGCGAAAGAACCGGTCGTGCCCACGCAGCAGATTCCGCCGATGCCTTCACAGCCAACAGTGATACCCGCCCCGCAGCCTCAGGCGCAAAAACCTGAATCAGAGTACGAACACTACACCGACAAAAACGGGAATGAGGTAGTTATCGTTCCGGCAAGATACGAAGCACCCCGTGCTGAAACGGCACCTATTCGGGCTTCATACCAGCAAGGTTTGCAGCAGGGTTCACCGTTGCCCTATGACCAGGCGTCTCCGACACCGGTTGCGTCACAACAGGCCGCCCCACCGCGAAATATTGCCTTGGTTGCTATGAATGCAGCCAATGGCAACACCCGGATGAACGTGTTTGAATCGTGCCGGTGCAGTAACGGTATAGCGACGAAAGGCGACACAATGGGAGAGGTGTTAGAGAAATGCGCACAACCGGTAATGCGATCAGGTGGCAGGGACTGCTCACAAATCTGGTTGTACAACTTTGGTCCCAATGAGTTCATGCAAGGTGTATGTTTTAAGGGGGGGCGTGTGAGTAAAGTCCTCAGTCTCGATTATGGCTACTGATGGCCAAGATTTGGTAGAGGACTCACCAGGAGGCTGGAAAGGTTCCAGTCATCTCAAGTTCCGCGGTACGGAGAGAGATTGCAACATTGCAAGCCTGACCCCAGATTCCACAATAAAAATGAGCCACTTACGTTAGCTCGCAAGTGGCTTTTTTGTTTTAGCTGCACCGTGGTACCTTCGTGTTTTTTTGCTTCTTTATACTCTCATTTCGGGGTTTACAAGATGGATCAGTTCCGTAACTAAAGCAATAATAGGCCGGGCCGTTAGGCCATGAACGATAATTTATCCAGGATGCCTAAATAAAAAACCAGTTTTTGCTTCATTTTATTCCCTTTTCTGATACGTACTCCACGAATTAGCACCCCTACCATAAAGCCGGCAATTTCTGGTTTTGCCACTGCGGCACGCCTGCCCTCTTGACCGGAGCTTCATTTGACTGTAAGCGAAAACGATCTGGTCACCGTGTTTTTTTGAGCATCTGTAACCTTAATTGTGAATGTTGAGACCCCTGCTTTGCTCGCCTTACCATTAATGACACCTGTAGTGCTATTCAGGGAAAGTCCCGGCGGTAGCTTGCCGGAAGCGATAGACCAAACATAGGGAGTTGTTCCCCCAGAGGCAATCAGTTGCACTGAATACGCAACTTTCTTGGTCGCATTCGGAAGAGATGATCCAGTAGTTATCTGTAGCGGCGTAGCAATAACAGATAAACTTAAGGATTTCTCAGCAATAGAGCCTGCTGCATCGGTAACCCTTGCTGTAAAACCTGAGGTACCTCCCACCGTTGGCGTTCCACTTATAACACCTGATTGCATACTCAGTCCCGGTGGAAGGCTGCCGCTTACCAGTGACCAGATGTACGGAATTTCGCCTCCTGTGGCCTCCAGATTTCGACTGTAGTACACACCGACTGTTCCGGAAGGAAGGGGGCTGATGGTGGTAATTACTGGTAAAGAAAGGATACTCGCGCTACAGGACACCCCCACCCCACCGTCAGTGCACGTCCATGCCCAGGGACCGGAACCGCCGACAGCAGATGAAATGCCGGCATTGCACAGGTTGACCGGCTCTGCAGTCAGTATTCTGCCATTATCACTGCCGCATTCGCCAGTTGCATTAGGTGAAGTAATTGCCAGGTTTTGTAACGCATTTATTGTTGAGTCGGGAACTATGCCCAGTTCAAGGATGTTCAAAGCCAGATTGGCCAGTTCCCCATTACGGATTGGCTGAACTGAAATAGTATAAGCTGGACGGGTTGTTCCCGGGTCGGCTCGCGTGGATTGATTGAGGGTATAGAGATCTGTCCCGGCCTGGGCATCTGGCCCCCAAACATAAAATGGTATGGTGTAGTTAAGCCGATCCGTAATATCAGCATGATTTGTTCCATTACCACCATGATCAGCCGTGAGAATGATGTCGGTTTTCCCTTGAAGAGCGGGGGTACCGGTAACCAGATCGAAAATATGTCCAAGGTAACTGTCTACTGCAATAAGGGCATTATTGTAGGCAGTGCTCCCCCATCCGTACGTATGTCCGGCAGTATCACCATCCGTGAAGTGGAGTAATACGTAGTTGAAAGGAGTAGCCTTCATCGTGTTTACAAGACTGGTACTGATGGCAGATGAACTTGAATTATAGACATAGGAATCGATCTTGTTCAAGCCATTGTCAGAGCCGATGTTATCAACAGCACCGTTACCGTTATTGTATGAATGGTCGAACAGTGAAAATTTTGTTTTGGTTACATACAGGGCAGTTCGCAGCCCATTATCGTGTACTACGTCGAAAACACCATATACATACGTTCCCTTATTATTCTGAATTGAGTAGGTAGCAGCGACCGGGTCACTGGATGGGTCAGAGTTACTCGTCCACATATGGCCATTGCCTGCGACACCATAGACGCCACGCCCGGTAACCATAGAGACATGATTTGGGAGTGTGACCGTGATATCATAGTCATTGCGAGCATTGTTAGTCCAGGCACCCTGGGTTTGGAACCGCTTGAAATTCGGTAGCAACCCCTGATTTATGAGGTTTTGAATGTAGCTCGCTCCCCCACCATCGACACTGATCCCGATGACGTACTGTGCCTGTCCAGCCGCCGCCGGTCCCAATAAGACTCCATTAAGCAGGATGCTTCCTGCCAAAAGCAGGGTTGTCCGAATGAATGATTTCAACAATGAGGTTAAGGATGGCATTATTGACCTTCTTTCTCGATTGACATATCGGTCTGCTTTGAATTTTGACGCAGTATTCACTAACTTGATAAAAGAGGTGCATCATTTGTATTCGCATTGCTCCTGCTGGTTATCCTGTTCTTGAAATCTCCAGCAGTCTGCTTAAGCGGGATGCACTAGAATTCATAATATCTCCTGGTGGGTGTTTTAATGGCCATTAATGTCCGCCAAAATTGTCGCCCTCACCGCTATGAAACACAAAAAGCCGGGCTACCTGATTGCTACCCATGCGGCGGGTGCATCCGACAGCTCGGCCAACTCTTGCATCACGAAGTGTGCAGCAGTTTAAGTTCCGTAGCTTTCCGTCCCCAGGTTTTCCTGAGTTTGGCCAATAATGGTTTTATTATTGCGTGGCTTAAATCAATGTCAAGTCAGCGAGATCGTCATAGGTTACTTCCCAGCTCTGGGGGCAGGCATGAAAGGCTGTGAGAGACATGGCACGGGGGGACGTCGCTGAGTTTTTGAGATTCGGAATTCTCGGCACCAGGTCCTGAAATGTAAGCCCTCGATGTCAGAAAGACTAATTTTTCAAGACCTGGCACCGCCACGGCACTGGTGGCCGAGATTCGCTTGGCAGGTAAAGGCAAGACGGAGTTGGACATCTACCGCGCCAGACGCGGCAGGATTGCCGATCCGCTCAAGCAATGGGCCGAAGGCGACAAGTGCTCCTGCCCTCAATCGAGGCTTACAGTGCGCTGCGCAACCGGTACGCCATCAGGTAAGTGGCATAACTCCAGGTCAGATCCTTAACGCTTTTCAGATATCCTGAGTTACGGTCATACTGCTCACTCATACGGCAGTGATCCCAGTGCCGCTGCGTGGTCTGGATGTGCCGGTCTCCCAGAGCGATGATGTCTTCCGCCGTTGCGATTGTGATGTTGTAGAGGCCATGGAAGCTTTTCGCAACTCGTTTGACGACCTGCGGATCGCTCTTTGCGGCCAACGCCATCTTGTAGAAGAAGGAGGCAAGGGCGTTGCCGCTGATGAACCAGGGATGGCCAATATTGTAGCCGTCGCTCATATCACCGTCGTAGTTGTCAAAGGGGTAACGCCCCATGTTGGGACCAAGACCGAGTAAAAGGTCGTCCCGGTTCACCGGGTACTCGGTCATGAAGCATCTCACCAGTTCGGCCACCGTTGTCACCGATTTCGCAGCAGTGATGCTGAAATCCTGGCTCCTGTTGATCTCACCATGTAGCAGTGCGAAAAGAACGTCTATGTTCTTGTCGTTCCCACGCTGGTTCTGTGAGTCTGCCGCAATGTTGGACTTGTAGTAGTCTCGCCCCTCGATATGCTTCGCCATCATCCCTTCTAGTTCCGTGATCTGTTCCTTGACCACCGCTGCGCTGACATTGCTGGTGAATACCCCATTATTTTCACACTCGAAAAAGGCCTTGCGGATTATCTTTTTGGTGAAAAAGTGGTCCCCGTACACCTCCTCCCATATGTTGAAGCCGAAGTCTTTGTATTTTGCGGAGATGTAGTCCAGGTCTCTCTTCACGTTCTCCAGCGCCTTGTCCTTATAACCTCCATCAAGGATCTCCGAAATGGCTTTCAGGTGCGACACGATCCTTAGGGCAGGACCGTCGTTTTGCACCGTCCAGTTCTTGGAAGGTGTGCCGTCGAGGTTCCACCTAGCGTACCCGAGCGAGACCTGGTCAGAGTTTTGCTGCACGATCGCCACAAAGTCGACGTAATGCTCAAGCACCTTTTTTAGTCGCGGCTTCCACTCTGAAAAAGATGGGTTCCCTGCAATTTCCACAAGTTCGAAGACGGTGAGCGCGGAGTCACGGACCCAGTCATAGACGTAGTTTTGATCGGTCTCAGGATCGGCAGGCATCGAGGGAGAGGCGATAATCGCCCCGGGGATGGAAGAAATGCCGGCGATGCCGTGGTCATCGCGCATCACATTGCTGTAGATGTTGTTGAGGATGGCTGAAATGTCCTCCCATGGGAAGACGTCCTTGAGATTCTTGGGATGGAGATAGCGGTAGTTCGCTGATGCTGGCATGGCGTTCCCTCCTCCAATGAAATGGCACAATCGCCCTATTGAATCACTTCTTCTTGCGTTCGCAAGCGTGGTTGCTCACTACTCACAGCTTCAGGGCCAACCTCCGTCGAAAACCGCCGTGGCTCACGCAAACACAGTCGTTTTTGATATTCGTCCAAGCAAAGTCATGGCCTACATGGTATTAATTGAGCATGGACTATCGGGGGACGTTGCTAATATTTTGAGACGTGAACTGCCAAAGCAAGTAACGGTAAACAGTTATGAGAGAGATCGAAGGCGACATCTGGAACTACTTCGGAAAGGGAGTCATTGCCATTACTACCAATGGGCATGTGACTCGAAACGGGACCGGGGTTGTCGGCAACGGCGTTGCGAGGCAGGCGCTGGAGCGGTTTCCTGACCTGCAACTAAGACTTGGGGAGATACTCCGAACCTCGGGCAATCATGTTGCCTCGCTCGGCGATAATCTCGTCAGCTTTCCCGTGGAGGATTCCCCCTGGGCGTTGCCAGATTTGCGCCTTATACGTCGATCGGCGGAGGAGTTGCGCAGGCTGGCTGACCATGAAGGGTGGCAACTGATTATCGTACCCCGCCCTGGATGCGGTGGAGGAGGGCTTTCGTGGCGAGAAGTTCGGCCGCTTCTTACTGATCTGTTTGATGACCGATTTCTTGTCATAACAGAAAAAGCAATCACAACAACGGTGGAGACGGACTCCGCGAATCTATAAGAGCTACCAAAGGCGTTGTTACCCGCTACATCTTCAACCTCAGGTACATCTCCTCGACCTTGTCCCTGGCCCAGGGGGTCCTTCTTAGGAACTTGAGGCTGGAGGAAATGCTGGGGGTGTGGGTAAAACAGCGGATGTCGATCCGCCTTCCCAGTTCCTCCCAGCCGAGTTGCTCCACCAATTCGGTGAGAATCATCTTCAAAGTGACGCCGTGGAGCGGGTCGGTCGGCGATTGAGTGGTCATGGTTTCATCCTGATGATTGTTAGGTACAACTCCGAGAAAGGGGCGTGCTGTTGATATGGCTGATTTGCTGAAAGAAGTCAACGGAATGTGCGAGGAGAGCGGTAGCCTCGGGAGTGGATCGCTGTGGGGTAGAGAAGAAAAGGTACATCGCTTTCGAGAAGTTCTAAATCTCAATTTACAACTTGTACATCGTTATTGATAACTTCTGAATAGCGGGTGAAACGACGTACATCGCGCCTCACAACTTATCAAGGGCAGTTCATAACTTATATCCCCCGCTGGACAACTTATAAACCACGATGCACAACTTATACATCCCGATCGGGAACCCTGATTCACGGTGGATAAGTTATGCATGGCGGTTTAGAAAATATCCATCGTGATTTACAAATCAGGAATTGCGGTTCAGAACTTCCCAAGAGCTGCTTACACGTCATATCTCGCGGATGATAACTTATACACAGCTATTCAGAACTTATCATGCGTGATTTACAAGTTGTGCATCGTGATGGAGAAGATATCAGAGGCAGGAAAGAGGGCTTAGGCGTAGGTGACAGTCAGCGGTGGTCCGGTATAAAGGAAGAGGAAAGGCGTGAGAGGTAAAAGCCCGGGGTGCTCGCCGCACCCCGGAGGTGTTTTTAGCCAAGGGCATGTCCCCTTGAGCTAGCAATCGGGAGCGGATCAGGTCGGTGTACCGCCCTCTCCATCTTCCGTTTCGGTATGTGCTGCACTGTGAGCTGCGCTTGCGGCCTTGGCCCTTGCGTGGCCCCTCCTGTCTTTGTGGAGGGTAAATCTCGAGGCGAGAAGGATCTCGGGATTGCGCACAGCGGCCAATTCCAGGATCGAGGCGATCTCGTCCAGGTTGATCACCAGTTGCGCCTGCAACAGCTCGCGTTCCGCAATTACCAGTTTGCTCCCGTGCATCGACTCGTGATAGATCGCATCGTGCTTGGCCGTTGCGGCAAGATAAGGATCCAACACAGTCGGATGCGCAGCCCAAAACGAATCCGGGAACCTTGTCTTGTCAGCCAGAGCGGTCGCCACACCCTGGTTGAAGTCGTGAAACATCGTTGGCGCCATATGATGATAATCTCGAACAATTCTGGAGCTCACGTCGCACCTCCTTTTCTTCGCCGTAGCGAGAGGGGTTGAAATTACCTTAATTAATTTTAATGCAATTTCCAACCCCATCAGATTACAACGTAGAGGAAGTAAAGCAAGCGCCCAATGCCGAGATAAATATTCCAACCCATCCCCGGCGCACCAGTCGTGGTAAAGTTCGCGATCTTGGACGTCCAACCCTACCTCAGTCCGGTCTTTCTCAGAAGTGCTCAGATTGTCTCCGTGGCTAACGGTTTTCCGATGTTTCGGCCTCCGACTCGAGGCTTACCGGGACATCTACGGTACTATCGCGCTGAACTGCTGTTCAACCTCCTTCGGTGCATTAAGAAGTCCGCGAGAAACGTCTTGGGACATCGCGTCCGGGAAGATGTACTCCTCGTTCTTGACGATACCGTCGAGGATCATCTTGGCAACTTGCTCCGGGGTGGCTTTGTCCATTTCCTGTCCGGCCGTCATCCTGGTATCAACCGGGCCGGGATACACTCCGTACACCTTGACGCCCCGCGACGCCAGTTCGGCGCGCACTCCCTGCAGCAGGGAATGGCCGGCGGCCTTGGAGGCCGAATAGGTGCCGTTAACGGGGAGGTTCACGAGACCCAGAATGGAACAGACATTCGCTATCGCCCCAGAGCGGGCGGCCAGTACCGGCGCAAAGGCCCGGCACATGGAGAGGGTGCCGAGATAGTTCACCTTTATTTCCTGGCGCGCGCTTTCAAGGCCGTCCGGGTCGAGCAGGCTCTTGCAATGGTTAACGCCGGCGTTGTTGATCAGCAGATCAACATCCGGGCATTGCGCCGCAGCCGTGGCAACGCTCGTCTCGTGGGTCACATCGATCCTGAGCGCGACGACACGGCCGGGCTCGAATTTAGCCATTTCCGCCACGGCCTGGATATTGCGCGCGGCCGCATATACCTTGGCAGCTCCACGCTCCAGTAACTCCTTCACCAGCGCCCAGCCGATGCCCCCGTTGGCACCAGTAACCAATACCACCTTGCCTGACACGTCCATCTTTCATTCTCCTCTTCTGTATTACTGCTTTTCCGCCACCAACAGCAGTGGCTGCAACAGGCGCACGTGGCCGGGACGACCGGCCGACCTTGAAGTCTCACTCCCCACCCCCTGCAAGACGGCACCTTCTTCCAAAACGGCATAAAGGGCTCGCGCGGCACGACGTAACAGTTCTCCTGCGTTGTCCGGCTGCGGTGCGAGGACTGCTATCGCCATCAGCGCCTCCCTCATGATCCGCTCCGAACCAGGGGTGACGTCGTCGGCCTCCAGCTTTTGTCTCAGCGACTTGATAGTTGCCGCGATGCCCAGCGCGGTCACCCCACCTTCAACCGTCCTCAAATGCTCTCGGTCGTGCCGCGCGGCCATGTCGACTAGCCGGATTACCCTGTGGTGCAGCCTCTCCTGTGCGCGGGCTGTCACCTGCGGTGAACCGTCCTTCGCCATGCGCACCAGGTCACGGGACACAGCCGCGAGAATCGACCGCATCCGCCGGCTTGGGTTGATGGGTACCAGCACGGTATAGGAGAGCCATGCAGTTCCGACACCGGCCACCATGGCTACGGCACCGATGGCAAGATCGACGTTGGCGATGTTCACCGCCACTCCGGGCTGGACCACGAAGATGAAGAAAAGTGTCGCATCGGTCGCGGCTAGCACCGTAGCCGGATACTGGATGGCGACGAGCCCGAGCAGCACGAACGGCGCAATGATGGCAACGGTAAGGTATGGGTCGCTTACGCTGGAGAGCAGGAATATCCTGCAGAAAACCGCAGCAGCGGAGCCTATCGCCGCGCCGACGAAGATGTTCCCGACAAAATGGGCAGGATGGTCCTTGTTGGAAAAGATGGTGGTCATGATGGAAAGGGCCATCAGCATGAGCGGCCCCTTGCTCCAGCCGGTAACGCTCCAGGTGAAGCCGACTGCTGCGATGACAAGCCCGGAGCGAAAGGCCGCCCGACCGGCTTCAACCCAATCCCGGTGCCGGATGAGCTGGTGTGGCGGTTTTTGTGCCGCATCCTCGGCAACGGCCGCGAATCCCGAGAGCACCTCTGTCACCGAAACCACCAGGCTACCAAGGGTCTCGCCCAGAAGCGGCAAGTGGGCACGCGCTTCGGAGGCCACAGCCGCAAGCTCGGAGCAACTTTCAGCCCCAGGGGCGGAGGCAAACGTCGAGGCGACGTCGACCAGGCGCTGTGACATCAGTTCCCGCCATTGCCCGTGACTGCCGTCGCCATCGTTATGACGATCGAGATGTTCAGCGGCCAGACGCCCCACCGACAGCAGGGAAAGCAGTGCGGCCATCAGGCTTTTTACGTGCCGCCGTCGTTTTCTGAAGCCGGGAGATGCCGCCCCAGCGGTGTCAACAAGCAACTCCAGATCCGCCAACTCCATGAGCATCGCCTGCTCAAGCCTCGCTACGCTGGCGGTGCGCCCCTCGCGGATCAGCGCGGACAACCACAGCATTGCGTCGCTGATCACCTCCTGAAGACGCCGCTCCAACTCCTCGCGCGGCGCACGCGGCGTGAAGATGGCGGTGACCGCGGTGGTGACGATGATACCCACGACGATGCAGGCGATCCGGCCGAAGGCGATCCCGGAGACGTGGGAGGGGTTCATGAAGCCGCTCATGGCGATGACGGCGCAGGTGCATCCCGCCATGAGAAAGGCGTAGGAGCGCAGGCCGTGGAAGAGATTGCCGATGCCGACGCACCCGGCAATCCAGACGACCAGTGCAGACGTGAGCAAGAACGGTGACGTGGTGTACTGGAGAAGCAGCAAGGCGGCCAGGGAGCCGAAGACGGTGCCGACCAGGCGATAGAAGCTTTTCTCGAACAGGAGACCGCGAGTCGGTTGAATGACGATCAGGGCGGTCATCGCGGCCCAGTAGGGGTTCTGGATACCCAGGAACTCGGCGACAACGAGTGCGGTCAGTACGGCCAGCGTGCCACGCAGGGCAAGGACAAGCTTCAATCGGTGAGACGGGTTCACCCTTTTATTCTCGCGCGGGTTTCCTGCAGCTTCATCTCCAGTCGCTCGACGAAACCTGTCATCTGGTCGATCTCCAGTGTGCTGAATTCACTGAGGAGGTCGTGCTCGAGCGTAGCGACCTTGCCGGTAATCTGCACCACCATGGCGCGCCCCTCGGAAGAGAGCGCCAGCAGTTTGGCGCGCCGGTCGCTGGCATCCTCGTTGCGCTCGATGAGCCCCTTCACGATCAGCTGGTCGAGGATCCGTGTCAGCGTGGGACCTTCTATGCCAAGCGAGGCAGCAAGGTCTTTTTGCCTGATGCCGTCACCCAAGTGGTGCAGGTGCAGCAACGGGCGCCATGCGGCGTCGGTGACTCCCAGGGACTGGAATGCCGCGTCAAGCACCTGGCGCCACCGCCTGGTCAGAAAGGCCAGACGATACAGGAGGTTTTCTTTATCTACTTTCGTGGTCTCAATGGTCATGCAAAATAGATAGCATACTATCTATTTTGTTGCTATCTATTTTTCGAGAGGTGGTTTGAGCCACAGGGGGGACAGACTTCAGGAAGGCGGTGACTAACCGGGCAAGAGACGTCCCCGCAGACACCTGGAAGGACGGAGAAAGAGCCGGGAGGTTGGTAGTACTTGAGCAGCCGCGGTTAAGTATAAACCAATTTTTTCAGCCTTTCGGCTATCCGTTAATAACGCGCCTCGTTATTAACGGATAACTGCTTATGTGGTAATAAGGCAGAAACGATTGGCGGGAGAAAAGGATCGACCGGTTTTCCCTCGAACCACCTACGAAATGGCGCACTTGGATTCCCGCGAAATTTTATGTACAATGCGCCGGCCTGAGAAGACTCCAGGTTCCCGACTCCAGAGCAGCCATGCAGGGGGATCGATGAAACTCTTCCGACAAATCACAATCGCCCTCGCACTGGCATCGGTGATCTGCGTCCTCACCTACACCGCGGTTTCCAGGTTCGTGGTGCATAAGGCTGAGGAGAACCTCCGCAGCATCATGCTCTCCCACCGCGGCTTCCATGCCTACATCCAGCGCGTCATGCACCCGACCTACTACCAGGCACGCGACAAGGGGATGATCGACCAGGATTTTTACGCCCCCGAGATCCTATCCTCCTCGTTCATCACGCGCGTCATGCACGACTTTTTCAACGAGGCGCGGGTCAAGGATGGACTCCCGCCGGTCTACTACAAACTCGCTTCCGATAACCCGCGCAACCCCGTGAACCGGGCCGATGAGCAGGAAGCGGCCTTGATCAAGCTGTTCAACTCCAACCGCAGCCTCAAAGAATACAGCAAGGTGGTCTCCATCAACGGCCACCGGCAGCTTATCTACGCCAAGCCCTTCCTGGAGACCAACAACGCCTGCCTGCGCTGTCACGGCAAACGGGAAGATGCCCCAAGCGGTCTGCAGGCGCTCTACCCGGGTGAAGGCGGCTTCAACGAAAAGGCCGGCATCATCCGCGCCATCGAATCGATACGCATTCCAATCGATGACGATCTTTTGGCCGCCCTGGTCGCCACCACATTCTCCTTGTCTTTGGTGGTCATCCTCTCCCTGCTCTACCTGTTCAACCTGAACCTGCGTCAGAAGGTCCAGGCGGGAACCAAGGCGCTACAGGATGAGGTCGATGAGCGCAAGGCTGTCCAGGAGGCGCTGGCGGCCAGCGAGGAGAACTACCGCCAGTTCGCAGCCCTCACCTCTGACTACGTGCACCGCTGCTCGCGCAGACCCGGCGCTCCCTACCGCATCCAGTGGATCGGCGGAGCACTCGGCACCATATCCGGCTACAGCATCGAAGAGATGTGCCAGCTTGGCTGTTGGATGCCAATGGTTCACCCCGAGGACCGGGAGTCTACCTCGGCGGCACTGGAGAGCATGCGTCCCGGGGAGACCAGGGAAATCACCTTCCGGATCATCGCCAAAGACCAGAGCGTACGCTGGATATGCGACTCCTGCCGCTGCGAACAGGGAAGCACCGATGACGAGCTGATCCTTTACGGGGCGGCCTCGGACGTCACCGAGCGGGTAGTGGCCGAGGAGATGCTGCAGTTCACCCGGGTCACGGTAAACGCCGTATCCGACTCCATATTCTGGGCCGCGCCGGACGGACGCCTGGTCGACGTCAACGAAGCGGCCTGCCGCAAGCTGGGCTACAGCAGGGACGAACTGCTCGGCATGACTATCCCTGATATCGACCCCGGTGAAAACGCGGGAAAACTGCAACAGCAGTTCCAGGTACTGCGCGAGGTAGGCACGGCATGCTTCGAATCAAAGCACCGCGCCAGGGACGGGCGGCTTATTCCGGTGGAGGTGAGCGCGAACTACGTGCGGCACGGCAATGTCGAGCGCAACTGCGGCATCGCGCGCGACATCTCGGAGCGCAAGGAGATGGAAGAGGCGCTGCGCCAAAGCGAGGAGAACTTCCGCAGCATCGTCGAGTCCTCCCCGCTCGCCATGCACTTCTACCGCCTGGAGGCGTCAGGTGAACTGGTATTCACCGGCGGCAACCCGAGTGCCGACCGGATGTTCGGGATCTCGCACAAAGAACTGGTGGGCAAGTCGCTCGAGGAGGCGTTCCCGGTTCTCGCGGACACCGACCTGCCGGAACTCTGCCGCAAGGTGGCCACGGGCGAACTGGGGCAGCAGTCGTTCGAAAGGAGCTTCGATGACGGCTTCATCCGCGGCAGCTTCAGCGTGCAGATGTACCGCAGCGGCACCAGCATGCTGGTCGTGGACTTCATGGATATCACGGAGCGCAAGCGCAGCGAAGATGAGCGCCTGAACCTGGAAAAACAGCTTTTGCATGCCCAGAAGCTGGAGAGCCTCGGCGTTCTTGCCGGCGGGATAGCCCACGATTTCAACAACCTCCTGACCTCCATCGTGGGGCATACCGACCTTGCCCTGCTGCGACTAAACCGCGAGTCGCCGGTACGCGACAACCTGCACCAGGTGGAACTGGCAGCGACCCGAGCCGCCGACCTTGCCAAGCAGATGCTTGCCTATTCGGGCAAGGGGAAATTCCTCGTGGAACCGATCGACCTGAACCGCCTGGTCCAAGAGATGACCAAGATGCTGGAAATCTCCATCTCGAAGCACTGTGTGCTGCGCTTTAATCTCGCGACAGCACTGCCCATGGTGGATGCCGACGCGACCCAACTGCGGCAGATCATCATGAACCTCGTCATCAACGCCTCCGAGGCAGTAGGGGAAAAAAGCGGCGTCATTGCAGTCAGTACCGGATGCATGCAGTGCGACCGGAGGTACCTGAACAGCTTCTGGCTCAACGAGCAGCTCCCGGAGGGGCTCTACGTCTGGGTCGAGATCGCCGACACGGGCTGCGGCATGGACAAGGAGACCGTCGCCAAGATCTTCGATCCGTTCTTCACCACCAAGTTCACCGGGCGGGGGCTGGGCATGGCGGCGGTTCTCGGCATCGTGCGGGGCCACAAGGGCGCCATCAGGGTCTACAGCGAACTGGGACAGGGCACAACCTTCAAAGTGCTCCTCCCGGCAGGGGAAAGGGTGAAGGAGTTCCTCACTTCCGGCTGCACGCAGGAAGACGACTGGAAGGGAGTCGGAACCGTGCTCCTGGTGGACGACGAGGAGACGGTGATCGGGATCGGGAGCGAGATGTTGAAGGAACTGGGCTTCGAGGTCCTCACGGCGCTGGACGGAAGGGAGGCCGTCGAGGTCTTCAAAGAAAAGCGGGAACGGATTTCAGCAGTGCTGCTCGACCTTACCATGCCGCACCTGGACGGGGAACAGACTTTCCGGGAACTGCGCCTGATCGACCCCGAGGTGAAGGTGATCATGTCCAGCGGCTACAACGAGCAGGAAGTAACGCAACGGTTCGCCGGCAAGGGGCTGGCCGGATTCATTCAGAAGCCGTACAAGTTTTCCACCCTGAAAAATGTGATTAGTACTTTGCTCCCGTCACAGCGTTAGTGTAGCATGCACGTGCTTGACCTGGACCGACAGTAACCAATCCGACTGCCAAGGAGTTTGCAATGCGTTATATCAACATCGACAAGATCCTTGCTGCCCAGCTCACCACACCGGCTGAAAACCCACTGGTCGGCGACGAAACCCGTCTCATCGACGTCTGGTTCGACGGCAGTTCGGTGCGCAAGCAGCTGTTCAAGAAGGTGCACAAAAATGAACAGGAAGCGATGGCGCAGGAACTGGAGAACCGCGGTTTCATCCGCTCCGGCAACCTCCTGATCAACCCGAAAGCGGTCCTCTTCGCCGAGATGGAGCACGAGATCGTCGGTGGTCTCGTCACCATCGGCTACCAGGACAACGGCAAACCGGTCGAGCTGAAGATGGAGACCACGGCCTTCAAGGAACTGTGCGAGCGGCTGGCGAAATAGGAAAGGCGAGCTGTCCGGAGCAGCACCAACTTTGAGGTAAGCCCCCCCTATGAAGACCCAGTACTACGCAGCGGCAAGTCTCGATGGATTCATTGCCACCGAAGACGATTCGTTGGAGTGGTTGTTTCCCTTGGGCAGTGTCGAGGAGACCAGCTATCCCGCATTTATTGCCGAAGTGGGCGCAGTGGCGATGGGTTCGGCAACCTACGAGTGGATGCTGCGTCATGCCGACGAGGTAGCCCTCGAGACCGGAACGGCGTGGCCCTATACCCAGCCCGTGTGGATCTTCTCCAGCAGGGAATTGCAGACCTTTGAGGGTGCCAACATCCACTTCGTGCGTGGTGACGTCCGGCCTGTTCACGCTGAAATGATGAAAGCGGCAGGACCCAGGAACATCTGGATCGTCGGCGGAGGCGATCTGGCCGGGCAGTTCTACGACGCCGGGCTACTGGACGAAATCATCGTTCAAGTCGGTTCGGTCACCCTCGGCAAAGGGAAGCCGCTCTTCCCGCGTCGCCTGGTCACCCCCCCTTTGACGTTGGTTTCCGTGCGGCAGTTCGGCTCAGGGTTCGCCGAACTGCGGTACCAAGTTCCAAGGTCTGCCCGGTAACGCGTGCTGGGGCCGCTCCCCCAGCCTTGTCGTCCACTCCCCTTCCCGCTTACCCTCTTTTCCCTTCCGGCTTTATTGCCACCCACGTGTGTACAACTCAGCCAATATAATTTCCTTGCTCTAAAGTTTGCCTGTGTCATGGCGAAACATCTAATATCTGCGAAGTTTACTGGCACCGGCTGTCGCGGCAGTGCTGTTTCATGGCTTAGAGGAGGTGTGATGAGAAGACTTAAAACCATATCTTTGAGCGTGGCGATGCTGTTGATAGTCGTTGCAGCTGGCTCCGCGTGGGGTGAGGATGCCCAGCCTTCCGCTGAAGGGAAGAACCTGCCTGTGGCATACCAACTCGGGGTTAATGGGTACCTGCGCCAGGAGTTAAGCCGCAACTTTGCCATAGGAGATGCGGTCTATGCTCCCGGGCACGACGAGGGGCGCTTCGTTTACCGCCTGCAGCCCTACGCGGTCTGGAACCCGGCCGATTCCGTGGGAATAAGAATTGAGGGGCAAGGTTACGGCATACGGGGCGGGTACCATCAGGATGATTCGCGGTTCGCGCTGTACCAGGGGTACGCGGACCTGTCCCTGCCGGGAAGCGAACTGCTCTCCTTGCGGGCCGGGCGGCAGGAATTCAACTACGGCAGCGGCTTTATCCTCTCCAACGACCCGTTCAACGACGGGCTCACCTTCGATTCCCTGCGTCTGAGAGTCAAACCTGCCAAGGAAGTCACCATCGACCTTTTAGGAGGGCGCTACGTCCGTCGCTTCGCCGACGACCGTAAAGGGGTCCTGGCAGGCGTCTATGCCGGCTATGCCCCTAACGACGACAGCAACGTCGAGCTTTATTCCTTTTACGATACCGGCCTCGAGGGGCGTGTAAACGGAGATCGGCTCTACGTATGGGGCGCGCGCATGACTTCGAAGTTGGGGCCGGTGGCCGTGGAGGTGGAACCGGTCTACGAGTCGGGGCGACTGACCAGCCAAGCCCTCGGCACGACAGACGACATACGCGCCTACGGCGGCCACGTCGACCTTGGCATGGAGGGGCAGTGGCGCGGCCTCAAGAACAAGATTTCGTTAGGGTATGCCCTCGGTTCCGGGAGCCAGGAGGCCGCCGACGGGATCCGCTTCAACAAGGAATTCAAAACCCCCAATAGCAATGCCTCATTCTCGGAACTGCTCAGCGTGGTAGGAGACCTCTCGGGCCTCGATGCCGGGAGCAGTCACGCCAGCGGCATCGAAAGCTACACCCTTTCCTTCGGAACGGACCTGCCTGCAAACCTGAACCTAACCTTCTGCAACCATTACTTCAGGGCCCAGGACGTCCCCAGCGGCTTCAGCAAAGATATCGGCATCGAGACCACCAGCTATCTGACCTGGACCCCCATGGACAATCTCTCCCTGATGCTGGCCTACACCCATCTTTTTAGCGGTGGTTTCTTCCGGGATGCCACGGGGACGGATCGTGGCGTCGACATAGCGTTTCTCCAGGCGCAGTTCGATCTGTCGTACAAGAAAACGAAGTAACAGGATGTAAGGAGCAAGGAATCAGAAATGCCTTTCCTCGCTCGCCTCGGGCTCTTTGTGGCGCTTGGCGGGAGGCTTCCAGAAGCTGGCCTGCCAGTTGTCCATTCCGTTTTCACGGGCCACCCAGGGGGGAAGACCGACCTTGAAATGCCGGGAGAGCGCGTTTACGTAGGGCTCGTACATGAGGCGCAGTTCGGCAAGGTCCTGCTCCAGGACGCCCCTCTCCTTCAGATCATGGCCGTTGTGGCGCAGGATGTCGCAGATCTCGTCCAGTTTCGCGGGCGGGAGCCGGTCGGTGGTCAGTTGCCGCGGCTGGGTCCTGAACACGAGCGCCAGGTCGACCACGGCATGGCGGGACATGGCGAAGGTGAGCTCTGCCTGGCGTTTGCAGGTCCCCTCCACCCCGGCCATGATCAGGGCGCAGGTGTCGAGGATTGCCGTTAATGCCGTCAGCCAGGACTGGTTATCGTGCTGGGAGCGGAAATAGGCGAGCACCGGGTAGGAAAGATGCCCTTCGAGAAACTCAGCTGACCAGCGTTCCCACTCGTGCAGCAGCTCCCGTAGCGATTCGGAGCCCCCCTGGTGGCTGTGCCTGCGCAGCATCTCCGAGGCGGTGGGAGGCGAGCCGGCGCGGGCATCGAGCAGCGAGATGCTCACCTCGCGCCGGGCGAAGGACTGGTTCAGGGCCGGCAGGTAGCTTATTATGAGGGCCAGGAAAGCGAACCCCATCCCGGATTCGATCACCACCAGCAGGCGTCCCAGGCTGGTCTTGGGCACCACGTCCCCAATGCCAAGCGTGAAGAAAGTGGTGCCGCTCAAGTAGAGGTCACTTAAGAAAAGGGTGCCGCCATCAGGGTAGAAGCACCAGGAACCGCCCCAGTGGATGAGCGCGAAGCCGGTAATCAGCACCGCGGCCCACAGGCTCAGAAGAAGGAGCAGCGACAGCGGCCCAAAGTAGCTCAACCAGGTTTCCCGGCGCTTGGGTGGCACGAAGTTGTGAATCAGCCAGGTCCAGGGACGCCAACTGCTACGGTAGAAGACCCGGGTGAAACGGAAACGGCGCGTCACCCGGCGCGGCAGGATAATGGTCTCAAACCCTTCCCACAGCACAAGAAGCACCAGTACAGCTCCAACAATCATTGCCACAATGGCCATATCTGCGTCTCCCCCCGCCGCCCGATCACATTGCTGTCACTCTCATAGCAGTGCAGAACATTCTCTCACGAAGACGGTTGGATGCAACGTTTGCCGAGGAGCAAGGAATCATAGAGCCAAAAACTTCGTGATGCCTTTTTAGGCGTTGTGACATAGAACGACAAACTTGTATGCTGTGCGGCACAGGCAGTGGGGACACATTCAGCAATTTCGGTCAGGAATCTCTCTCGAAGATCGGTTAGGATGGCCAGTGAATCGAGAGGGGCGAGGAACATGGACAGGACACAGGCATACACGGAGAGGTTCGACAGGGTGTTGCGCTACATAGAGCGGCACCTGGATGAGCCGTTGACGGTGGAGCGGTTGAGCCGGGTGGCGCACTTCTCCAAGTTCCACTTCCACCGGCAGTTCAGGCTCTATACCGGCATCGGGGTCTTCGCCTACATCCGGCTGCTGCGGCTCAAACATGCCTCTTACCGGTTAATATACCGCCGGAACGAGCGCATCATCGACATCGCGCTGGATGCGGGCTTCGACAGCCCGGAAGCCTTTGCCCGCGCCTTTCGCCAGATGTTCGGACAGTCCCCCTCTCAATTCAGAAAATCACCTCAATGGCAGCCCTGGAAGGAGCGCTTCCGGCTGCCGCCCAACGAAAGGAGTGAAGACATGGATGTGAAGATCGTGGAGTTCCCCGAGACGCGGATCGCGGTCCTGGCCCACCGGGGCGCACCCGAGAAGCTGGATGACTCGGCGCTTCGGTTCATTGAGTGGCGCAAGCAGAGCGGCCTATCGCCGGTAAAGCAGTCACTTACTTTCGGCATCGTCTACGACGATCCCTCCAACGTCGAGCCGGAGCAGTTCCGCTTTGACATCTGCGGCGAAGTTTCACAGGAGGTCCCGGAGAACCCGCAGGGGGTGTTCAACAGCGTCATTCCCAGCGGCCGCTGCGCCGTGGCGCGCCATCTCGGTTCCCACGACCGGATCGGCGACACCGTCTATCCGCTCTGCCGCGACTGGTTCCCGAAAAGCGGCGAGGAGTTGCGTGATTTCCCGCTCTTCTTCAACTACCTGAACCTGCTTCCCGACGTCGCCGAGCACGAACTGATCACCGACATCTACCTGCCGCTAAAGTAGCTAGTTTCCCCCTCGCGCAACAAGAAAGCCCGCCAAGCAACTCGGCGGGCTTTCCTGCAACTGCTCTACCTGCGCCAGCCATGCGGGCCGCGCCCGTAGTGGCCGTCATAGTCATCGTAATAGTAGCCGCGGTAGTGCCCATAATATCCGTCTACCGGCACGACAATGCAGCCCGACAGCATTGAGGACAGCACCACGAGTACAACCAGGTACCGGATTTTAGTTTTCATCTCTGTGCTCCTTTTCACCGGGACATGACCTCGTCCTCTTTAGATTATAAAGAGATTGGGGTGAAAAGTGGAAAAAGCCCGCGCGGCAACACCGGCGGGCTTTTTCTGTTGGCAACAGCCCCGAAAGGGAATGGTGAGGGCGTCAAGCGCCTGCTTTGCCTTCTGCTATGACAGCGTCCAGCGGAGTCGTGGGCCTGCCGATCAATGAGCGTAACTGGTGGCCGTCGTCGAAGAGCCCTCCTTGCGCCGCACCGCTGTCGGAATCGGCCAGGAGTGCTGCCAACGGCTCCGGAAGCCCTACCGATACCAGGAGGTTTTTGAATTCCATTTCGGGAAGGTTGACGTAGTTGACCGGCTTGCCATACTGGCGCGACACCTCGGCGGCCAACTCGGCGAGGGTGTAGGAGGTATCGCCGGCCAGTTCGTAGGTGCGCCCCCCCTGCCCTGCCGTGGTCAGCACCGCGACGGCTGCTTCCGCGTAATCGGCGCGGGCGGCCGACGCGATCCGTCCTTCGCCTGCGGAACCGTAGAAGGAGCCGTGCTCGACCGCCGGCGGGATGCTGGCAGCATAATTCTCGGTGTACCAGCCGTTACGCAGGATGACGAAGGGAATGCCGGAGTCGCGAATCAGCGTCTCGGTGGCAATGTGCTCGGCGCCAAGGCCGAGGGGTGTAGTGTCGGCGCGCAGCAGGCTGGTGTAGGCGAGCAGTTTTACCCCTGCCTTTTTGGCGGCATCGATAACGGTACGGTGCTGGTTGATGCGCTGGCCTACCTCGCTGGAGGATATGAGCAGCACCTTCTCGGCACCGGCAAGTGCAGCCCCCCAGCTATCGGGCGAGTTGTAGTCGGCCTGGCGGACCTGGACGCCCAGGGAGGCAAGGTCCTTGGCCTTGTCGGGGTTGCGGACCGCGGCGACGATGCGCGAGGCTGGTACCTTCTTGAGCAGCGATGCGATGACGAGGCGTCCTAACTGTCCGGTGGCTCCGGTGATGACGATCATGTGACTATCTCCTTTATGTGTCGGTGCGATTTATGTTACAGGTGGAGCATAGCAACAACGATTACAAAAAGTAAGTACGCACAAAAAGGTAAGTGTCATGAGTGAGCCGGAAGTAGTCAGCCTGTCGGACCAGATGCGCCGCGGGGAGCTGTTCTGTGTGCAGTGCCCGTCCCGGGAGATACTGAAGCATGTGACCAGTCAGTGGGGAGTTCTCGTGCTGGTTGCACTGATGGAAAAGACGCACCGATTCAGCGAGTTGCGGCGCAAGGTAGGCGGTGTGAGTGAAAAGATGCTGGCGCAGACGCTGCAGTACCTGGAGCGGGACGGCTTTGTCGACCGTGTTTCCTTTCCGGTGGTACCGCCGCACGTGGAATATTCATTGACCCCGCTGGGAAGGGCCATTGGAGAAAAGGTCGAGTCCCTGGCAGACTGGATCGAAAGCAACCTGCCCAGCATCATGGCCGTTCAACGGAAGGCGGACCCGGAACTCGGCGAATAACAGACGTTCACTCGCCCAGGGTGAAGTAGAAGGTAGCACCCTTACCCACCGTCCCTTCGCCCCAGATCCTGCCGCCGTGGCGCTCCACGATCTGGTGCGAGGTGGCGAGCCCTATCCCGACGCCTTCGAACTCGGAACCGTGCAGCCGTTCAAAGGGCTTGAAGAGCTTCCCCTGGTAGTCCATGTCGAAGCCGGCGCCGTTGTCGGTTACGAAGAGGGCTTCGTGGCCTGAGGCGATCGACTTGCCCACCGCGATCCTCGGGAAGGGGGTCTTCGAGGTGTACTTCCAGGCGTTGCCCAGCAGGTTACCCAGCAGCTGCTTGATAAGGTGGGCATCGCCGCGGACCATGAGCCCCGGCTCGATCTCCTGGCAGACCATCCGATGCGGTTCCGTTTCCTGGAGCATATGCAGAATAGCTGCCGCGGCGGCACTGACGTCGACAGGCTCCATGGTGAGGCTTGCCCTGGCCACCCGGGAGAGTTCCAGCAGGTGATCGATGAGCGATCCCATCTGGTTGGCGGCCCCCCGCATGCGATCAAGGTAGGTGCGGGCTTCGTAGGGTAGTTCGGGGCCATACTCCTCGATGAGGATGGAACTGTAGCTGCTGATGTGACGCAAGGGCGCGCGCAGGTCGTGTGAAACGGAGTAGCTGAACGATTCACGCTCCCGGATGGCCGCCTGCAGGTCAGCGGTACGCTGACTGACGCGCTGTTCGAGGAGCTCGTTGGCCTGCTTCAGTTCGTCTCTCTTGGCGAGGAGCTTGCTCTGCATCTGCTTCTGCTGGGCGACGTCCCAGGTAAGGTCGGCGAACAGGGTGACGGTATGGACGTCGGCCTCGGTATAGTCGGAGGACTTGTTGCCGACGCCCAAAATGGCGACCACTTCCCCGTTTCTTTGCACCGGGACCACCAGGATGCGCTCAATGGACGCGTGCCCCGGGGGAACCCCCTTGCGGTGCGGCAGACTGTTGTAGTCGTTGTAGATAAGGGCTGATCCGGAGCGCAGGCCGTCAACCCAGACGCCGGCCTCGTCCACGCTGTACTGGCGGTTCCGCTCTTCGACACGGCAGAAGTTCTCCAAGGTACTGGTGGACCACGCTTTCAAGACGACGGATCCGGTAGATGCGTCGAAGAGGTGGTAAAAGCCGATGGCGCTGTCGGTCAGCTTCTCGACTTCGTCCAGCGCGTTGGCCATCAGTTCGTCAAGTGAGTGAGCGTTCGCGTACTGGACCACGCGCAGGCGGGAGAGATGGATATCGCTGACCCGCTTCTGGCTGGAGATGTCGTGCATGGTCACGAAGACCTGGTACGGCGAGGACTCGCCGGGGCGGAACATCGGGATGGCGTTCAGGTTAAACCAGCAGAAACATCCTCTGCGCGGGTTGAAGACTCCGGCTACGGAATCGAGCACGGGACGGCCGCTGCTGAGGGCGGCCATGGAGGGGTGCTGCTCAGGGCGGAGGTCGGCACCGTCTTCGCCAATCACGCGCCATTGCGGGTTCACCGAGGTGCGCCCCATGAACTCGTCTCGCGTCAGGCCGAACATCTCGAGAGCGGCAGGATTGACGTCGGTCAGCGTTCCATCGGCGGACTGGAAGAACGCCCCTTGCGCCATCTGCTCGAACAAGGCGTGGTATTTATCTGCGTCGACTCCCATGGTGACCCTTCCCGGTTCCGGCTGGTGGCGGTGAAACCGGAAGAGGTTACCACATTAGGAGAGGGCGAAAAAGTTTTTTAATAATTCCAACAACACATCACCCGCTTTGCGTAGGCTCTCAAGCGCGCAGCCCCTCCGCCACCACCTCGGCCAGGTCCTTCACCTTGACCGAGTCCCCCTGCAGATCCTTCAGACCGTCCTCCATCATGGTCAGGCAGTACGGGCAACTGACACAGATGGTGTCGGGTTCCTGTCGCAGCGCCTCCCTGACCCGGTTCAGGTTGATCCTCTCCCCTTCCTGCTCCTCCTGCCACATCCGCCCGCCTCCGGCACCACAACAAAAGGAGCGCTTTGCGTTGCGAACGAATTCGGCGGGGGAGTCTCCGGTCGCGGCAATGAGCACCTGCCGGGGTGCCGCGTAGATGTCGTTGTGCCGCCCAAGGTAACAGGAGTCGTGGAACAACACCCGCCCCAGGTCCGCCACCCGCTGTTTCAGTTCCAGTTGACCACTCGCCATCAGCGCGGCTATCAGTTCCGAGTGGTGCACCACTTCCAGTTCGAGGCCGTACTGGCGGTAGTCGTTTTTGAGCGTGGAAAAGCAGTGCGGGCACTGGGTGACGATTTTTTTCACGCCGCGCTCGGCGAGGAGGTTGACGTTGTCTCGCGCGGTGCGGTCGAAGACGTACTCGTTGCCCAGGCGGCGCAGGCTGTCGCCGCAGCAGCGCTCGTCCTTGCCTAGCGTGCCCCAGGAAACGCCGGCCGCGTCGAGGATGGTGGCGAGCGCCACCGTCACCTGCTTTTGCCGTGCATCGAAAGCTCCCGCGCAGCCGACGTAGAGGAGATATTCGGTCCGCCCCTCTTCGAATGGCCTGACCTGCAGGGTGCCATGCCACTTGGTACGTTCGGTCGGAGCGATGCCCCACGGGTTGCTACGGGCTTCGATGTTCTCGAAAAAGGTGGTGAGTTCCTCCGGGAAGGAGGCCTTCATCTGCACCAGGTGGCGACGCATCTTGACGATCTTGGGCATATGCTCGATGAGCACCGGACAAACGCTCATGCAGGCCCCGCAGGTGGTGCAGGCCCAGATGGCGGCCTCGCCGGTGCTCCCCTCACCCGGCTTCGTCTCTCCAGCCGCCTCGATGAGTGGCAGACGCGGTGTATCGCCAGTGCGGAGGGCAGCGCCGTTGGCAAGGAGGTTGGTCTTGATGGCGTGGATTACGCCGCGGGGATTGAGCGACTTTCCCGTCCCGGCGGCGGGGCAGGTTTCCTGGCACCGGCCACACTCGGTGCAGGAGAAGGAGTCGAAGAGATCCTTCCAGGTGAACTCATCCACCCGCCCCACCCCAAAGTGCTTCCCCCTGGCAAATTCCTCGCGGGGCTGCGTGTTGGGCCGATTAAGGTCGCCAAGGAAGCAGTTGGGGATGGCGGTGAGAATGTGCATGTGCTTGCTCTGCGGAAGGTAGGCGAGAAAGGAAAGCAGCGCGAGAGCGTGCAGCCACCAGGACCAGCTGGCTAGGGTGGCGGCATCCAAACCGAGTGGCGCCAACAGGTTGGCAGCGATGAAGGCGGAGGCCGGGAGCACGGAGGCGGGCTCGCTGCCGAGGGCGATCCGGGCGGCATGAAGGCCGAAGTAGGCCAACATGAGCACGACGATCAGGGAAAGGATCAGCAAGGCTTCGGGGCTGCGCGCCTTGACGTAGTCGCTGGTCAGGGAGGGTTCGGGGAAGAAGAGCCTGCGGGCGAAGGCGAACAGGACGCCGAAGAGGGCCAACAGGGAGACCAGGTCGAAGACAAAGAGCAGCGTGTGCTGGATCGGCGTGGGGAGCATCGCGAGGCTTGCCTGCGGCAGCAGGCCGCTGACCAGGAATTCGGCGTTGGCGACGGCGAGGATGATGAAGGACCAGAAGATGACGAAGTGGTTCGCGCCGAAAGTTCTGTCGAGCACCCGCTCTTGGCCGAAGGCGAGCCGGAGCATGCGTGAGAAGCGTGTCCCCGGTGAGTCAAGCCGGTAATTGGGCCGCCCGAGCGCAACGAGGCTGAACCGGCGGTAGCAGCCGATGACGAAGGCGGAGGTGGAGAGCGCCAAGAGGAATGCGAAGAGTTTGGGATTTGGTGACATGGTGAATCCTTTTTTCCTCACGCAAAGCCGCAAAGGCGCAAAGACAATTCTTTTGTTCTTGGCGCCTTTGCGGCTTTGCGTGAGGCGGTTTTACCCGTTGCAGCAGATGGCAGTTTCCGGCGCCTTCTGTTTCAGGCTCCGCAGCCGCTCGGTAAGGGCGGGGACGACTTCGAACAGATCACCCACGATGCCGAGATGGGCGACCTCGAAGATGGGCGCCTCCGGGTCACGATTGATGGCGATGATCAGGTCGGAGTCCTGCATGCCGACCAGGTGCTGAATGGCTCCGCTGATGCCGCAGGCAACGTAGATCTTGGGGCGCACGGTCTTGCCGGTCTGCCCCACCTGCCGCTCGTGCGGCATCCACCCGGCATCTACGGCGCTGCGCGAGGCGCCGACAACCCCGCCCAGCTCGTCGGCCAGCTCCTGCAGCAGGATGAAGTTCTCTTTCCCCATCATGCCGCGCCCACCGGAGACAATGAACTCGGCGCCAGCGACGTCCACCTGGTCCTTCTTCCGGTCCGAGACCACCGCCAGCACCTTGGTGAGCATGTCCTCTTCCATGACCCCGCTCGCGGCTCGGATGACCGGGCCGCTTTTGCCCTCGACGCGCTCCGGCAGCGGCATGACGTGGGGGCGAACGGTGGCCATCTGGGGACGGAACTTGTCACACATGATGGTGGCCATGATGTTGCCGCCGAAGGCGGGACGGGTCTGCATCAGGTTGCGCCGGTCATCGATGCCGAGCCCGGTGCAGTCCGCGGTGAGCCCGGTGCCGACCACGGTGGCGACGGCTCCGGCCAGGTCCCGTCCCAGACCGGTCGCTCCCATGAGCACGATCTCCGGCTTATAGCTCTCGATCAGCCGGCAGACTGCCTTCAGGTAGGCCTCGGTGCGGTAGTGGCGGAACACCGGCTCGTCCACGAGGTAGGCATGGTCCGCCCCGTAACAGAATGAGTGGTAGCAGAGTTCCTCGACGTGCGACCCGATCACGACCGCCGAAAGCGGCACCCCCAGGGTGTCGGCCAGCTCACGCCCCTTCCCCATCAGCTCCCAGGAAACCCGGGCCGACTCCCCTTCGGTCTGCTCCACGAAGACCCAGACACCGCGGTAGGCCGCCAGCTTCTCCGCGAGGGCACGCGTCTCCGGGTCGGCTTCTTCCGTATCGGTGCCGCTGGCCAGCGCCAGCTCTTCCAGTATCCGCCGCTCTTCTTCCGTAAAGACGACTTCCAGCGCCTGGGCCGGGCAGACCTTGACGCACTTGACACAGCCGATGCACTTGGACGCGATGATCTCCGGCTCGCCGCCACCGGTCATCTCGACGGCGTCCACCGGGCAGGCGCTTTCGCAGCGTCCGCCGCAGGCGATGCACCGTCCTTCGATCAGCTGTGCCTTGCCCCGCGGTTTTTTCACCCCTCGCTTCGCCTCGGTCATCACGTCTCCTATACGACGAGCAGATCCCTGCTCAAAAGTCTGTCGACCAGCAGGTGGGCCGCGCCTGCCGGATCGGCAGCCCCGTCCCCTACGATCTCCCCCTTTTCACGCTGCGGTGAGAAGATACGGCTTACCCAGGTCGGGGAACCTTTCAGGCCGATACCGTTCTGGTCGAGTTGCAACTCCTGGTTGGTCCAGACCTGCACCGCCGCCGCCTCGGATTCCAGCCGCATAGGGACGGTCGGATAGCGGGGGAGGTTCACCTCGCGCACCACGGTGAGCAGCACGGGGAGCGGAGCCTCCACGGTCTCGTGGCGCCCTTCCAGCTTGCGCCGCACCGTAATCCGTCCCTGGAACGGGTCAAGCTTGTCAATCCGATCCACCAGGGTGAGTTGGGTGTAGCCAAGTCGCGTGGCGATGCCAGGCCCAACCTGGGCCGTATCACCGTCGATGGTCTGTTTGCCGCAAATGACGATGCCGACCTGCTCCTGCTGATTCAGCCTTTCGATCGCTTCGGAGAGTACCCGGCTGGTGGCAAGGGTGTCCGCTCCGCCGAAGACGCGGTCGGAGAGGAGGATGGCCTCATCCACCCCGAGAGCCAGCGCCTTTTTCAGCGTGGCCTCCGCGTTGGGAGGACCCATGGAAACCGCGGCGACCCGAAAGCCGAACTGGTCCTTGAGCCTGAGGGCCTCCTCCAGGGCATGGGCGTCGTACGGGTTGACGATGAAGGGGATCCCTTCGCGCACCAGGGTATTGGTGACGGGGTCGATCTGTACCTGGGTGGTGTCCGGCACCTGTTTGATGCAGGCTACGACTAGCATTACCAACCTCGTTGACGTTGACGTAAGATGGAGATCGTCCTTAAAAAAAACCCTCTCCTGGAAGAGGGCAAAAAAACCCGAGGCCGCGAGGGCGGAGAGCTACCCCCGCTTCACCTTGGGAATAAAGATCTGCTCCGGGTCGAGCACCTCGTGGATGAAGTGCAACTCCTCCCTGGTGGGAGGGAGCGTCTCGCCGCTGACCCGCGAGATGTCGAGGTCGAACTGGCACATGTCCCGGATCTGCTCCGGCGTGTTGCCCGCGTGACAGGTATCGAGGTAGATGCGCCCGCTTTCCTCGTCGAAGCGGAAGACACCGAGTGTCGAGATGACGGCCGAAGGGCCGCCGCGGTACGCCGCGCCGTAGAGTTCGCGCCGGTGCACAGTTTCGCCGCTGGGCCAGTTGCGCACCCGCCATCCGGGGCTGGTGATGTAGCTCACCTGCTCGGTGAAGCGGCGCTTCTCGTGCACCATGATGAAAACGGTGCGCCTGGCGAAGGAGTTGATGTCGGGGTTGCCGCCGCTGCCGGTCAGGCGCAGTTCGGGGCTCAGGTAATCGCCGATGCAGGTGGTGTTGACGTTGCCGTACTGGTCCACCTCGGCGCCGCCCAGGAAGCCCAGGTCTACGTAGCCGCGCTGGGCGATGCTGAAGGCGTCGTGCAGGCCGGAGGAGCGCGAGGCGCCCATCTCGCAGCGGGCGTCCCCGACCGAGGTGGGGATCTCGGGGGGGCGGCCGTCCAGCGTCCCCGCCTCGAAGATCAGCTTGAGGTTCGGCGCGTGGGTCTTTTGTGCCAGCATGATGGCCACCATGGGGAGGCCGGTGCCGGCGAAGACGATCTCGTTGTCCTGCACTTCGCGGGAGGCGGCGCAGCAGAGGAGATCGGCCAGTCCGTATTCTTCCGGTGTCGCGAACTCTTTGTTCATGTCACTGCCCCCTTTTCACGCCGGTGCTGTACTTGAGGGCGGTGTTCGCCTTCAGGTTGAGCATCTTCGGCCAGCCGAGCTTCTCGAGGTAACCCAGGTGGTCCAGGCCGTGGATCCATTCTTTGGCGAAGTCATCGAACCCTTCCTGGGTTCTGGTCCTGGTGTAGAAATCCTTGAGGAAGGCGCCGTCCACGTCGTAGCGGCCGAACATGCCAGTGGGGTGGGCGCCGAAGGGGACCTCGACGATGTGATCCACCTCGAAGCTGGTGATGGTGTTCAGGTCGCTGTCGCGCCGCAGGTACTCTTCCGGGACGATCTCTTCCGCCATGACGATGGTGACGTCGGCCGCCCTGGCCACCTCCGGATCGGAGTAGAACTGGCCGTTCACCCGCACCGTCCCCTCCTCCCCCACCTGCTGGACGCAGAGGATGGCGACGTCCACCTTGGCTGCGGGGACCATGACCTGGGCGCCAGCGCCGAAGAAGGGGTCTTCGGTGAAGCGGTACTTGTGCTTCGGTATGCGCCTGCCGTCGCGGAGCCCGGCGTTGCCCAGCGTGTCGTAGGCGGGGTTGTGAATGTCGGTGCCGAGCGAGGTCTGGGTCACGGCGTAGGGGGCGCCCGAGGCGGCTGCGCTGAAGCGGAACAGCATCTCGGCGTGGCTGTAGTCCTCGACCAGGATCTCCTTGTTGCCCACCTTCCTGGAGAGGTTGGCGCCGTACTTGCCATAGAGCTCGTGGCCGACCCAGCAGGACTCCCAGATGTCGACGCATCCGGCGCCGACCAGGAACTCGGTCTGCGGCCCGCCGTTCACCTCGATGAGGTGGAGCCCCTTCCTCCGTTGCCGGATCAGCTCGTAGACCAGCGCGAAGGGGCGCCGCCAGATGGTGAAGCCGGAAAAGGTCAGGCTGGAGCCGTTCTTCACGATCTCGGCCGCCTGCTGCAACGTGATCCGCTTGCCGCTACTCATGCGTCCCTCCTTAAAGGCAGATTGAGATTAAGACTAAGATTAAGATTGAGGGTAAGACAAAGGCCGTTCTTAATCTTTATCTCAGTCTCAGTCTCAGTTTTAGCTGTGGTTCTTCAGGATTTCACGGGCGATGATGACTCGTTGGATTTCACTGGTCCCCTCGTAGATCGAGGTGATGCGGACGTCGCGGGCGTAGCGCTCGACCGGGAATTCGGCGGTGTAGCCGTAGCCCCCAAGCATCTGCACCGCGTTGTAGCAGGCGCGGTTGGCGGCCTCGGTGGCGAAGAGCTTCGCCATGGACGCCTCCTTGGCGAAGGGGCGGCCGCTCTCCTTGCGGAAGGCGGCGTTCATCAGCAGCAGGCGCGCCGCCTCCAGTTCGGTGTAGCTGTCGGCGATCTTCCACTGGGTGGCCTGGAAGCTGCTGATCTTCTGCCCGAACTGCACCCGCTCGGTGCTGTACCGGGTGGCGTAGTCCATGGCGGCAAGGCCGATTCCGAGCGCCAGGGAGCCGATGCCGATCCTCCCGCCGCCCAACTCGGCGACGGCGATGCGGAAGCCGTCGTTCAATTTCCCCATCAGTGCGTCCTTCGGGATACGGCAGTTGTCGAAGACCAGCTCGTTGGTGGCCGAGGCGTGCTGTCCGGTCTTCTCCTCCTGCTTGCCGATCACCAGGCCCGGCGTACCCTGCTCCACCAGGAAGCAACTGATCCCCTTCCCTTTGGGTGCCTCCTTATCGGTCACCGCCCATACCACGAAGACGCCGGCGTAGGGCGCGCTGGTGATGAAAATTTTGGAGCCGTTCAGCACCCAGCTGTCGCCGTCGAAGACGGCCGTGGTGGTCATGCCGGCGGGATCGGAACCGGCGCCGGTCTCGGTGAGGGCAAAGCTCCCGGCGGCGTAGGCGCCGGAACAGATGCGGGGGATGTACTTCTCCTTCTGCTCCTGCGAACCGATGGCCTGGATCACCTCGCAGACCATGTTGTTCACTGAAACGGTGACCGCGGTGGAGGCGCAGGCGCGGGCGATCTCGGTCATGGCCACGCTGAAGGCGATCACGCCGGCCTCGGAGCCGCCGTATTCCGCTTCGACGTTCAAGCCCATGAAACCCAGCTCTGCCAGCTTCTTCAGGTTGGCGAGGAACGCGGGGTGATCCCCCTCCCGGTCCAGCTTGGCCGCGAGCGGCTCCAACTCGGAACGGGCAAAGTTGCGGGCGGTCTCCTGGATCAGCTTCTGCTCTTCGGTAAGATCGAGAAACATCGGTGTCTCCCTCTTTTCAATCGGTTACGTTTGGGGTTGCGTGGCACGCCCGCGGGCTTCCCCCTCCCTAGCCCTCCCCCTCCTGGGGAGGGGACGTACCTTCAGTCCAACTTCCCTCTCCCTCTGGGAGAGGGGATTGGCGGATGTTCGTCGTTAAACAGGACCGGTTACGTTGTCATCTCGCGCACTTGGCGGTGAAGGCCGGGACGAACTGCATCACGTCCGCCACGACCAGGACGTCGGCGATCTCGCCAATGGGGGCGTCCTTGTCCTTGTTGATGGCCACGATGAAGTCGGCCCTTTTCATGCCCGCCAGGTGCTGGATGGCGCCGCTGATGCCGCAGGCGACGTAGAGCTTGGGGCTCACCGTCTGGCCGGTGGTGCCGACCTGGTGGCTGTGATCAACCCAGCCGGCATCGACCACCGGGCGGCTCGCGCCGAGCTCGCCACCAAGCGCATTGGCCAGGGCGGCGATGACCGGGACGTTGTCCTTCTTGCCCACGCCGCGGCCGGCGCTCACGATGATCTCGGCTTTGCTGAGATCGACCCCCTTCTGCTCGGCGGCTTCGTACCCCACGAACTCGATGGCGGAGGCGGTGCCGGATAGCTCCAGCTTTTCCAGTTGCGGCGTCCCCTGCGGTTCGCCGGACGGGCTGAAGGCGCCCGCCTGGATGGTGAGAACACAGCGGCCGCTTTTCGGCGTCACGGTCCGGCGCAGTTTGGCGTTGCAGGCGTTCACCTCGTAGGCGCCCTCGTTGAGCGCCACAATCTCGGAGACCTGCCCGGCCCTCAAGGCCACCGCGACGCGGGGAGCGAGGTCCCAGCCGTAGGAGGAGTGGACGAAGACGATGCAGTCCGGGTTCTCCTTCTCGACGGCCTGCAGTACCAGCTGCTTGTGCAGGTCCGGGTTGTACTCTCCGTACGTGGCGGCATCGGCGAGGTAGACCTTGCCATCATATTTGGGGAGGTCCGCTTCGCTCCCCACCACCAGCATGACGCTGTCGGCGCCGAGGCGATCGGCGAAGGCCTTGAGTTCATAGGTGGTATCGAGGAGCTTTCCCTGCCGGTATTCCCCTATCAGTAACGCTTTCATGGTCTCCTCCTATCTGAGCACCGCGGTCTTTTCTTTCAGGATCCCCATCAGCCGGTCCACCTGGACACCGATCTCCCCTTCCAGCACCAGGCCGCCGCCTTTCTTGGCGGGCGGGTAGATGGCCGCGGTGGCGGTCAGTTCCGCTTCGCCGGACAGCTCGGCCGGAGTCAGCGCGGCGATCTCTTTCTTCTTGGCCTTCATGATGTTGGGCAGGGTCGGGTAGCGCGGGGTGTTGAGCCCCAACTGGCAGGTGACCAGCGCCGGGAGCTTCAGCTTCGCCACTCCCTTGATCCCCCCTTCCAGCTCCCTCTTGACGGTGATGGTGCCGCCGTCATAGCTGAAGCCGACCAGGGTGGTGGCGCAGGAGAGGCCTAAGAGTTCCGCCACGATGACGCCAACCTGGGCCGACCCGCGGTCCTGGGACTGCATCCCTGTGAAGATCAGGTCGAAGTTTTCGCCCTTGGCGTAGCTCGCGATCATCGAGGCGATCTGCCAGGGATCCTTCTGGTAGTACCGGTCGTCCCGGATATGGACGGCGCGGTCGCCGCCCATGGCAAGGGCCTTCTTGATCGCCTCCACCGTCCGCTCGGGGCCGATGGACACGACCGTGATCTCGGGCTCGCCGCCCAGTTGCTCCTTGAGCTGGACCGCCTGCTCCACCGCGTACTCGTCGTATTCGTTCATGCGGAAAGCGAGGTCACCCTCGTCGTACCAGGTCTTGTCGCCGTTGGGCCTGAAGCGGGACTCCATGTCCGGCACCTGTTTGATGCATACCAGTATCTTCATAGCTTCCTCCTCTGGATTCTTCGCGGCGTTATGCCGATACACCTTCCGCAGCCGCCAGCCGTTCTTCTTCCGGCACCGCAGGCTCGATTCTCCCGGCCACCTTGGCCAGGGCGGTCACGGCGGCGATACTCAGTTCCGGCCCCGCCTTCCCTATCTCGAGCGGCGTCGCCAGTCGTTCGACCACCACCTCGGCCAGGTCCCGCACCGCCAGTTTTCCTTCGCAATCTCCGGTCTTGATGCCGTCCTCGAACATGGTCAGGCAGAAGGGACAGTTGGATACGATCAGCGGCGCGCCGGTTGCCTCGGCCATCTTGACCCGCTGCACGTTGATCCGGCTCCCCAGCTTTTCCTCGGCCAGGATCCGGCCGCCGCCAGCGCCGCAGCAGAAGCTCTCCAGCCCCGACCTCTGCATCTCGTTGATCCTGCCACCAGCGACGTGCAGCACGTTGCGCGGTTGCTCCATGATCCCCTGGTAGCGACCCAGGTAGCAGGAGTCGTGGTAGGTGTAGTCGAACTGGTGCGGAGCGAGGGCAAGTGTCCCTTCGCCGATGAGCCGGTCGATGAAGACGGTGTAGTGTTCCACCTCCACGTCGAGCCCGAGGTCGCGGTAATCGCGCCCGAGCGTGTTGAGACAGTGGGGACAGGTGGTCACGATCTTCTTTACGCCGTACCCCTTGATCAGCTCGATGTTCTCCTGCGCGGTCATCTGGTACAGGTACTCGTTGCCCAGCTTGCGCAGCGGCTCACCGCAGCAGCGCTCCTCCTTGCCCAGGATGCCGACGCTCACCCCCGCCGCGTCGCAGATCTTCACGAAGCTCTTGGCAACCTCCTGGTTCCTCTTGTCGAAGGAGGCGTAGCAGCCGACGAAGTAGAGGATGTCGGCATCCTCTCCGTCAGAGAGGTGCCGCACCGGAAGGCCGTCGGACCACTTACCACGCTCGGCATAGGCCATGCCGAAGGGGTTGCCATTGACCTCGACGTTGTTGGCCGCGACCATGACCTCCTCGCCGGGGAATTCCCCCTGCATGAGCACCAGGTTGCGCCGCATCTCGATGACCTTGTTGACATGTTCCACCTGCGCCGGGCAGATCTCCTGGCAGGAGCGGCAGGTGGTGCAGGACCAGAGCGCGTCCCGTCCCACCGTCTCGATCAGGTCCGCCTGCGGCGCCGTGCACGCGGTCTCTCCTATCTGCTGCACCACCTGCATCGGGGAGAGCGGTTTCTCCGTGTTGAAGGCGGGACAGCGGTCCTGGCACCGCTTGCAGCTGGTGCAGGCGTCGGCGTCGAAGATGTCTTTCCAGGTCAGGTCGGCGACCTTATCCACCCCGAAATGCTCCACACCTTCCGCCTCGAGATCGATGGTGTCGATGCTCCCCTTGGGCCTGAGATCGACGATGAGGTAGTTGGCGGGGGTGGTAATCAGGTGACGGAACTTGGTCCAGGGGATGGCGGCGATGAAGCCGGTGACCAGCAGGAAGTGGCACCACCACCAGAGCCGGTGCAGCTCTTTGAGGGACTGGAGGTCGAGCGCGGCGAACTGGCCGGCGACGAAGAGCCCTATCGGCGAAAAGCGGGCCAGGTCCGGGTTCTGACGCAGCTCCGTGGCGGCCATGCGCACGCCTTCGGCGAAGAAGCCGGTGACGATGATGGCGGAAAGCAGGCCGTGCATCAGGTAATCGTCGCGGGTGATCTTGAGCCCCTCAGGACGAACCACGAAACGCCTGAGCGCCAGCCCGAATAGGGTGACCAGCGCGGCCAGGCCGGCCAGGTCCAGCACCAGCGAGTAAGCCTTGTAGAAGCCGCCGGTGAGAATCTTGACGCCGAAGAGCGGCTGAGAGAAATCGGCCTGGGCCATGACCAGGAGCGTCCCGATGAACAGGACCACGAAGCCCCAGAAGAAAAGTGCATGCGGGATGCCGGGGCCGGCGACGCGGAGCACCCTGATCTGGCCGAAGAGGTTGGTTGCCATCAGCGTGACCCGTTCGCGCAGGTTGTCCAGGCGGTTGAGGGGCTTCCCCTGCCTGTAGACCTCGACCCGCTTCCAGCACCCGTAGGCGCAGGCGGCGAAGGCGAGCAGCGTGAGCAGGTACATCGGGAGCACCACGCCATGCCCTACGTTCCAATAGATTTCCCTGGTAGCTTCCATGAGTCACTCCTGCGTGTTGACCGATGCGGATTGCCTCTGCCCGGCTTCCCCCCTCCCAGCCTCCCCCCTCCGGGGGGAGGAGTGAAGGCCTTACGAGAGCAGTATCTTCGAGATGACCACGCGTTGCACCTCGTTGGTACCTTCGTAGATCTCGGTGATCTTGGCGTCGCGGAACATACGCTCCACCTCGTAGTCGCAGATGAAGCCGTAGCCGCCGTGGATCTGGATCGCCTCCTTGGTGACGTAGGTGGCCGCCTCGGAAGCGAGCATCTTGCACATCGCCGACTCCGCCGTGTAGTTCTTCTTGGCGTCCTTCAGGCAGGCGGCCTTGTAGGTCATCAGCTTGCTGGTCTCGATGCGGGTGTACATGTCGGCCAGCTTGAACTGGACCGCCTGCAGTTCACAGATGGGGTGGTCGAACTGCTTGCGCTCCTTGGAGTATGCCAGCGCCCGCTCGAAGGCACCCTCGGCGATGCCAAGCGCCTGGGAGGCGATGCCGATGCGCCCGCCGTTCAGGGTGTCCATGGCGATCTTGAAACCCTGCCCTTCCTGCCCGAGAAGGTTCTCCGCCGGGATGCGCACGCCGTCCAGGGCGAAGGCGGTGGTGTAGCTGCCGCGGATGCCGAGCTTGTTTTCGTTCTTGAGGATTTCGACCCCGGGGGAGTTGAGGTCGATGATGAAGGCGGAGACCCCCTTGTGCTTCAGGCTCTTGTCCGAGGTGGCAAAGAGGACGCCGGTGCCGCGGTAGCCGCCGTTCGTGATGAAGATCTTGGAGCCGTTGATGACGAACTCGTCCCCTTCGCGCCGGTAGGTGGTCGAGATGGCACCTGCGTCGCTGCCGGCGTCGGGCTCGGTGAGGAGGAAACAGCCGATGACCTTGCCGGTGTTCAGTGCCGGGAGCCACTTCTTCTTCTGGGCTTCGGTGCCGAAGGTGTAGATCGGGCCGCAGGCGAGCGAGGTATGCGCCGAGATGAGCACGCCGCTGGAGCCGCAGGCCTTGGAGACCTCCTCGACCACGATGGCGTAGGAGAGCATGTCGAGGCCGGCGCCGTCGTACTCCTCGGGGAAGTAGCTGCCGAGGAAACCCATCTCCGCCATCTTGTTGACCAGCGAGTCGGGGATCATGTGCTCTTCGTCGATCTTCATCGCGATCGGCTTGATCTCCTTCTCAACGAACTCGCGCACCGAATCCCTCAATACCTTGTGGTCCTGGCTCAATTCGAAATCCATCGCATCCTCCTGTTATGGTTACCGTTTAGAGAACGATTCGTGTCTACTCTTCCCCCTCTCCCTCCGGGAGAGGGGCAGGGGTGAGGGAGCGCGCCAGCCAACAGCCCTCTCACCCGGCCTTCGGCCACCCTCTCCCGGAGGGAGAGGGACATGCCTCGCCGCTATTTCCCCTGGAACTGGGCCTTGCGCTTCTCCACGAAGGCGCCCATCCCTTCCTTCTGGTCCTCGGTGGCGAAGAGGACGCCGAAAAGGGAACTCTCGTAGCGGAAGCCGTCCTCCTTGGTCATGTTGAGCCCGTTGACGATGGCGTTCTTGGCGTAGCCGACGCCGAGGCTGCCGTTTTTCGCGATCTCCCGCGCCAACTCCAGGGCCTTTGCCGCAAGCTCCGCCTGGGCGACCACCTCGTTGACGATGCCCCACGCTTGGGCCTTCTGGGCGTTGATCATCCGTCCGCTATAGACCAGTTCCTTGGCCCGGTTGGGACCGATGAGACGGGAGAGGTTCTGGGTGCCGCCAAAGCCGGGGATGATGCCCAGGGTGACCTCGGGGAAACCGAGCTTGGCGTTGTCGGAGGCGTAGATCACGTCGCAGGCGAGGGCCAGTTCCAGGCCGCCCCCCAGGGCGTAGCCGTTGACCGCGGCGATCACGGGCTTAGTCATCTTCTCCATGAAGAGCATGACCCTCTGCCCCTGGAGGGCGAAACGGTGCCCCTCGAAGGAGGTCATGTCAGCCATTTCCTTGATATCCGCGCCGGCGACGAACGCCTTTTCTCCCGCTCCGGTGAGGATCACCACCCGCACGGCGGCGTCCTGCTCCAGCTTGTAGAGGGCGCACTCCAGTTCGCCAAGGACCTGGCTGTTCAGCGCGTTCAGGCTTGCCGGCCGGTTCACCGTGACCGTGGCGATCCCCTCGACGATTTCGCAAAGGATGTTCTGGTTTTCCATGTCGATCGCTCCCCGGGCCTAGCCCTGATAGTCGTAGAATCCCTTGCCCGACTTCTTGCCGAGGTACCCGGCGTTGACCATGTTCACCAGGAGCGGGCAGGGACGGTACTTGGGATCCTTGAAGCCGTCATGCAGGACATTGCAGATGGCGAGCACGGTATCGAGGCCAATGAAGTCAGCGAGGACCAGCGGCCCCATGGGCTGGTTGGTGCCCAGTTTCATCCCCTTGTCGATGTCCTCCGCCGTGGCAATCCCCTCGTAGAGCGCGAAGATCGCCTCGTTGATCATCGGGATAAGCACGCGGTTCACGATGAAGCCGGGGTAGTCCTTGGCGACTGCCATCTCCTTGCCGAGCCGCGCGACCAGGGCGCCGATGGCCTGGAAGGTCTCCTCGCTGGTGCCCAGGCCCCGGATCACTTCGACCAGGGTCATGATCGGCACGGGGTTCATGAAGTGCATGCCGATCACCTTGTCGGGGCGCCTGGTGCAGGCCGCGATGCGGGTGATGGAGATGGAGGAGGTGTTGGAGGCGAGGATGGCCTCTTGCGGCACGATTTCGTCCAGCTTCTTGAAGAGTTCGAACTTGAGGTTTTCGTTCTCGGTCGCCGCCTCCACCACCAGGTCGCACTGGGCGAAGTCCTTCAGCTCCTTAGTGGCGGTGATGCGCGCCATGATCCCTTCTATGCTGGTGGTGAAGATGACCCCTTTCCTCGCCTGGCGCTCCAGGTTCTGCTCGATGGATTTGAGCGCCTTGTCCAGCTGAGCCTGGGAGATGTCGTAGAGCAGAACCTGGTACGCGTGCTGCGCAAAGACGTGAGCGATGCCGCTCCCCATCTGGCCGGCCCCTATGACGCCTACTACCTTGAACATGTCAACCTCCTGTGGAAAGTTTGGATTCTTGAAGTGCGGGATCAGACCCTTTCGAATACTACCGCGACCGCCTCGCCTCCGCCGATGCAGAGGGTGGCGAGCCCGTAGCGGGCCTGGCGCCGGTGCAGTTCGCGCACCAGCGTCGCGGCCAGCCTGCCGCCGCTGGCGCCGATGGGATGGCCGATGGCGCAGGCGCCGCCGTTCACGTTCACCTTGTCCGGGTCCAGACCAAGGTCCTTGATGGCGATCATGGCCACGATGGCGAAGGCTTCGTTGATCTCGAAAAGATCGATGTCTTTGGTCGTCAGTCCCGCCTTGGCGCAGGCGACCTCGATGGCCCCGACCGGCGCCTCGGTGTAGCGCTCGGGATGGAGGCTGCAGGTAGCATGGGCGACGATGCGCGCGCGGGGTTTCAGGTTGAAGCGCTTCACCGCGTCGGTGCCGGCGAGAAGGGAGAAGGCCGCACCGTCGTTGATGGTGGAGGCGTTGGCGGCAGTGATGGTGCCGTCCTTCCGGAACACCGGCTTCAAACCGGTCAGCTTGGCGAAGTCGACCTTGAACGGCTCCTCGTCCTCACCGATCGTAACCTCGCCGCCGCGCCCTTTTTTCAGCACCGGCACGATCTCATCTTTGAAGATGCCGCCGCGGACCGCCTCCTGCGCCCGGGTGTAGGAGCGCACGGTGAACTGGTCTTGGGCCTCGCGGGAAAGGGCGTGCCGCGATGCCGCCTCTTCGGCGATGTCGCCCATGTGCCGACCGGAATAGGGATCCTGCAAGCCGTCGTAGATCATCAGGTCGGTCAGTTCGCCGTGTCCCATGCGGTAGCCGTAGCGCGCTTTCTTGAGGACGAAGGGGGCGAGCGACATGTTCTCCATCCCTCCCGCGACCACCACGTCGGATTCACCCAGCATGATGGAACCTGCGCCGAGCATGATCGACTTCAAGCCGCTGCCGCAGACCTTGTTGATGGTGAGGGCGTGGGCGGTATCCGGTATGCCGGCAAAGCGCATGGCCTGGCGGGCGGGGGCCTGCCCTACTCCGGCGCCGAGAACCTGGCCGGCGATGACCTCGTCAACCTGGGCCGGGTTCAGGTCGGCCCGCTCCAGGAGCGCCTTGATCACGGTTCCCCCCAGCACGGGTGCCTCAACGTCCGACAACGAGCCGCCAAAGGAGCCAAATGGGGTTCTCAGCGATTCCACTACGAAGACGTCTTGCATCGTTTCCCTCCCGGTGTTGATGTGTTGTCTAGAACTTTATCTGTCGTTTACGTTAAAGTCAAGCAAAAGTATAACGAGATTTTAAATCGGCGAATTTATTGTGCCATGAGGCAACAACCGCCGCAGCTCGGCGCTAAGCGGATCTGGAAAACCACACAATAAAAAGCCAAATATTGGGCACATACATTTAAAACCACGAAAAAGGGGCTCGCTTGCGCGAGCCCCAAATTAAAACAAAAATTGTTTTTCGCATTACACAAAGACGATATCGTCCGGCAAATCGGTGATTTTCACCCCACCCTCCGGTGCCACGGCAAACGTGTTTTCGATACCTATAACACCGAGACCGGGCAGCACGAACTTCGGTTCGATGGCAACCGTCTGCCCTTCCCGAAGTTGCGACTTGAATCCCTGGGCCAAGACGGGGAACTCGTCCAGCTCGAGCCCAACGCCGTGTCCGACGAACTTGGCGTTCTCACCCGGCGCCCCCATGAAGTTGCGCCCGAGCCCTGCACTCTCGGCTATTTCGACAGCCTGGGCGAACAGGTCCTCGCAGACCGCACCCGGCTTCAGGTTCTCGGCCAGGTGTTGCTGGATCCGCAGCGAGGTGGCGAAGGCGCGCTCCAGTTCCGGCGCGAGCCGCCCCACCACGAACATGCGGGTCATATCCACGATGTAGCCGTTGAAGACACCGGTGTAGTCGACCAGTACAGGGACGTTGGCGGCGATGGCGTCGGTCGAGGCGCCGTGGGGTGAGGCGTTGGAGAGTCCCCGGCCGGTGACCGCGCCGTCGAAGAATCCGGGATTACCTGCACCGGCGCTGACGGCGAGTCCCTGGAACAGTTCCTGGTTGTAGGCACGCATGCGCACGTACCCTTCGCCACCCGCCTTGCGCAGCCGGTACTCGAACTCGGCGGCGAGGTCCAGCTCGCGCATCCCCTCTTTCAGGAAACCGGGCACCTCCTTGAAGACGCCGCACAGCCGCGAGCCGCTTTCGCGCATCCGCTCCAGTTCGAGTTGCGACTTCACGCTGCGCAGCTCCCGGTTCAGCGTGGAGATGTCCACGAACTCAACACCCGGCAGGAGCTTCGCGTAGTACTGGTATTGCTGCACCGGCGCCACGTCGAAGGTGAAGCCGACCCGCTTCAGCGTGGGCGGGAACAGGGACGCGAACTCCTTGCTGGAGGGGAACGGGCGCGTGTCGTCGATGACACTTTCGGCCTGGGCCCGGAAGTAGCTCTTGCGCACCATCAGGCGCGGCTTTCCCTCGGCGGGAACAAAGAGCGCCGAGTTCTGTCGCGTGCCGGAAAAGTAATAGATGTCGATGGGATAGATGAACAGGGCGCCGTCGAGGCCTTGCTGCCTCAGCCCGTCCTGCAGCCGGGCTATCCTCTGTTCCGCTTCGGTCTTGGTCAGCATGCGCTCCCCCAGTTGTTATGATAGGCGATCTCCGAAAGCTCCTTGCGCGGCCGCGCCTTGGGCTCCTGGTCCGGGTACCCCAGCGGCGTCACCCCGACCACCCGAATCCCGCCCGGTATGCCGAGCGATTGCTTCAGGGTAGGCTCGTCAAAAAGCCCCATCCAGCAGGTGCCAAGTCCCAGGCCATGCGCCGCCAGGCAGATATGCTCGAAGGCGATGGCCGTGTCGGCCACGTAGTACTCGATGCCGTTCTCGACCCCTGATTCTGCCGGATCGGCGCAGACCACGATGGTCAGAGGGGCCTGGGACAGGGCTTTTTTGCCGGGGTTGTCGTCGGGGAAAGCGTCCAGCAGGGCGTTGCGCTTCTCTCCCGCCGAGAGCACCAGGAATCGCCAACACTGCATGTTCTTCCAGGAGGGCGCCAGACGCCCAGCATCGAGCACTTGGCTCACCTTGTCCCACTCGACCGGGGTATCCCGGTATTTGCGGATGCTTCTTCTATCGTTTATCGCTTGGAACACGTCCATGGTTTACCTCCCGTCGTCTGCAGAGCACAGCCCCCTCCCTGTCCCTCCCCCTCCGGGGGAGGGGACGTTAGGGCTCGGCATTTCAGTTAGCTACATGTTGCGGCGGTACTCGCCTCCTACCTCGTAGAGAGCCCTGGTGATCTGCCCCAGCGAGGCGCACTGCACCGTTTCCATCAGCTCGGCAAAGATGTTGCCGCCGGCCACCGCCGTCTCCTGGAGGCGTTTCAGGGCAAGCGGAGCCTCGTCCTTGTGCCGTTCCTGGAAGGTGCGCAGGTTATTGATCTGCTGCTCCTTCTCCTCTACGGTGGCGCGCGCCAGTTCGCCGGGGATCTGGTATCCCTCTTCGCCGGCGCGCGGGTTGAGGAAGGTGTTCACGCCGACGATGGGGAGCTCACCGGAGTGCTTGCGTGCCTCGTAGAGCATGGACTCGTCCTGGATCTTGCTGCGCTGGTACTGGGTCTCCATGGCGCCCAGCACGCCGCCACGCTGGTCGATCCGCTCGAACTCGGCGAGGACCGCCTCCTCCACCAGGTCGGTCAGCTCGTCAATGATGAAGGCGCCCTGCAGCGGGTTCTCGTTCTTGGCGAGGCCCAGTTCCTTGGTGATGATCATCTGCACCGCCATGGCCCGGCGCACCGACTCCTCCGACGGGGTGGTCACCGCCTCGTCGTAGGCATTGGTGTGCAGCGAGTTGCAGTTGTCGTAGAGGGCCATCAGGGCCTGCAGCGTGGTGCGGATGTCGTTGAAATCCATCTCCTGGGCGTGCAGCGACCGTCCGCTGGTCTGAATGTGGTACTTCAATTTCTGGCTGCGGTCGTTGGCGCCGTACTTCTCGCGCATCACTACCGCCCAGATACGCCGCGCCACCCGGCCGATCACCGTGTACTCGGGATCGAGGCCGTTGCTGAAGAAGAACGAGAGGTTGGGCGCGAAGTCGTCGATGTGCATGCCGCGTGACAGGTAGTACTCGACGTAGGTGAAGCCGTTGGACAGGGTGAAGGCAAGCTGCGAAATCGGATTGGCCCCGGCCTCGGCGATGTGGTAGCCGCTGATAGAGACCGAGTAGTAATTGCGCACCTGCTGCTCGATGAAGTACTGCTGGATGTCGCCCATCATCCTGAGCGCGAACTCCGTCGAGAAGATGCAGGTGTTCTGTCCCTGGTCTTCCTTGAGGATATCGGCCTGCACGGTGCCACGCACGGTCTGCAGGGTGCGCGCCTTCAATTGGGCGAATTCATCCGCCGACGGCTCGCGCCCCTGCGTGCTCTTGAACTGCGCCAACTGCTGCCTGACGGCCGCGTTGAAGAAGAAAGCGAGCATGATCGGCGCCGGTCCGTTGATGGTGATCGAGACGCTGGTCGAGGGGGCGCAGAGATCGAAGCCGGCGTAGAGCTTCTCCATGTCCTCGACGGTGCAGATGGAGACCCCGCTTTCCCCCACCTTGCCGTAGATGTCGGGCGGGTAATCCGGGTCCTCGCCGTACAGGGTGACGCTGTCAAAGGCGGTGGAGAGGCGCTTGGCGCCGTCGTCCTGGCACAGGTAGTGGAAGCGCCTGTTGGTCCGTTCCGGGGTCCCCTCGCCGGCGAACTGCCGCTTGGGATCCTCCTCGGCCCGCTTGAAGGGGAAGACGCCCGCGGTAAACGGGAAGAAGCCGGGAAGGTTCTCCTTCATGGACCACTTGACGATCTCGCCCCAGTCCTGGTAGTCGGGGAGGCAGACCTTGGGAATCTTCGTTCCGGAAAGCGACGTGGTGTAGAGCTCGGTGCAGATCTCCTTGTCGCGCACCTTGGTGACCTGGACGTCCTGGCGGTAGCAATCCTTGAGCGATTTCCAGCCGTCGATGATGCGCCGCGGCTCCTCCTGCAGTTTCGCGGAGAAGGTCCCGATCAGCTGCTCCAGTTCCGCGACCGTCCCCTCCCCCTTCACCTGGGCCTTGGCGCCCGAGAGCTGGAACAGGGTGCGCGCCACAGACGCCTGCTCTTCCACATCCTTGCGGTAGCCGCGCACGGCATGCACGATCTCGCCCAGGTAGTGGACCCGGTCCGGCGGGATGATGTACTGCTTCAGGCTCTCGCGCTCTTTGACCTCCAGGCGTGAGCTCCACCCCACGTCCTTCTTCTCGTTAACCCTATCCAGCAGGGCGCGGTACAGCACGTTGGTGCCGGGGTCGTTGAACTGCGAGGCGATGGTGCCGTAGACCGGGAGTTCGGTGTCGGGTATCTCGAACAGGTTCCGGTTACGGCGGTACTGCTTGCGCACGTTGCGCAGCGCGTCCTCGGCCCCCTTGCGTTCGAACTTGTTCAGCGCCACCAGGTCGGCGAAATCGAGCATGTCGATCTTTTCCAGCTGGGTGGGGGCGCCGAACTCGCAGGTCATCACGTAGAGCGACACGTCGCAGATCTCCACCACCCCGGCATCCCCCTGCCCGATCCCCGACGTTTCCACGATGACCAGGTCGAAGCCGGAGGCGCGCACCACGTCGAGGGCATCGCGTATCGCAGCGGAAAGTTCGGAGCGCGAATCGCGGGTGGCCAGGGAGCGCATGTAGATCCGATCGCTGTTGATCGAGTTCATCCGGATCCGGTCGCCCAAAAGCGCCCCACCGGTACGCTGCCGGGACGGGTCCACCGCCAGGATCGCCACGCTCTTCTCGGGGAAGTCCCTGATGAAGCGACGCACCAGTTCGTCGGTGAGCGAGCTTTTGCCCGCGCCGCCGGTCCCGGTCACCCCGACCACCGGGACGTCGCGCCCCATGGCCCTGATCCGGTCCCGCACCGCCCCGTACCCCTCGCTCTGGTCGTGGACCGCCTGCTCGGCCAAGGTGATAAGCGTGTTGACGGCGCGAATGTCCCGCTCCTTGAGCCGCTCGATCTCCCGGTCCGTATCGCGCTCGGGGGTAAAGTCGCACAGCTCCAGCATGTGGTTGATCATCCCCTGGAGGCCCATGCGCCTGCCGTCCTCGGGAGAGAAGATCTTGCTTACGCCGTAGGCCTCGATCTCCCGAACCTCCTCAGGAACAATGACACCGCCACCACCTCCGAAGACCTTGATGTGGTCGGCACCGCGTTCCCGGAGCAGGTCGCAGATGTATTTGAAGAACGGGACATGCCCCCCCTGGTAGCAGCTCACCGCGATCCCCTGGGCGTCCTCCTGGATGGCGGCAGTGACGATGGCGTCCACGGAGCGGTTGTGTCCCAGGTGGATCACCTCGGCGCCCGAGGCCTGGAGCATCCGCCTGATGATGTTGGTGGCGGCATCGTGCCCGTCGAAGAGACTGGTCGCGGTGACGAATCGTACCTTGTGTCTGGAGCGATAAGGCTCCGCAGCGGCTATGTGCATGTCGTTCCTCCTTGCGAGGTGGTCTTTACTGCTAGTCGGTTTTCAAGGTGAACTCCCAGGCGCACCAGAACTCTTCGGGGTGCGGATCGGGAGGGCAGGCAAGACAACGGGTCGTGATGCGCGGATCGATGGTCCGGGCGAACTCGGAATACTCGACGATCCCCACCGACTTGCACGGGTGGTCCGGGAGCCCCTTGCGCTTCCGGGCGGACTGCACCCGGCAGTCGATCATCCGGAACACCGCCCGGGTATCGCTCACCTCGATGCACTCCTGGAGATTAAGGCGGGCGTAGAAGCGGTGCTTGAGGCACTCCACCAGTGCCGGGATGCCGCCACCGGGTTTCATGGAGAGCCGCTCCATGATCCTCTTGGCCTCGATGACCGTGAAGAGCCGCCAGGCGTCGGTGTCGATGTCCACCGCCACGTCCATGCCGTATTTTTGCTCCAGCGACTGGAACCAGACCCCATCGTGGGCGAGCCAGTTCTTGGCGTCATCGACGATGATCCTGACCAGCTCCTCCTTGCTGAGCGCGTAGAGGAGCTGGATCCCCTCATCTCCCGCCGGCTGCACCACGGCTGGGATCTGTTGCAGGTTGTTTGCGTGTGTCACGGGTTCACCTCCTTGTCGTTTGTGCATCGAAGCTTCCCCCTCCCTGTCCCTCCCCCTCCAGGGGAGGGGACTCTTTCGCGCCCGCTATCCCGAAAACAAACTCACCCAGTAGGGGCCTCGCCGGAGTTGAGGACAGCCAACGGGGCCCCCTCCCCCCGGAGGGGGGAGGTCGGGAGGGGGGGGGCGGTTAGAAAAACAAGAGCTAGTGGTCCGACGCGCTGGCGATGCCGATGCCGGTGTTCTGGCGCACGTCGATCTCGTCGAACATCTCCTCGGCGCGGCGTTCTCTAAAGAGCAGACAGCCGAAGACGGCGGCCAGGAAGCCCAGCGGAACCGACACGATACCCGGGTTCTTGAGCGGGAAGATCGGCGCGTCCAGCCCCACCATGGACTTGCCGTCCTTGTTCTTCACGTACTCCGTCCGCGATTTCTCCAGGGCCTGCAGCTCCTTCTCGGCAAGTACCGCGCCGCCGGCCTGCTTCTTCTCCAGGGTCTCCACCACCTTCTTGGCGTCGGCGGCGATCTTCTTGGGATAGGTCATCACCGGCGAGACCATGACCAGCACCAGGGCGGAGATGGTGCCAACCACGAGGCCGGAAACGATCCCCGCCGTGTTGAACTTGCGCCAGAACAGGGACAGCATGATGACCGGGAAGTTCCCGGAAGCGGCAACCGCGAAAGCGAGCGCCACCAGGGCCACCACGTTCTCCTTCTCAGCCATGAGTCCCATGACGATTGCCGAGGTTCCCACGAACAGCGAGGTGATGCGTGCCACCTTCACCTGCAGCTGCTGATCCGCCTTGCCGTCCTTGATGATGTTGACGTAGACGTCGTGGGCGATGGCCGCGGAGGCCGCCAGCACCAGGCCGGAGACCACGGCGAGGATGGTCGCGAAGGCGACCGCGCAGATGAAGGCGAGGAAGATGTCGCCGCCGAGGCTCCCCGGGCCACCGCCCATGTGCTGGGCCAGCAGCAAGGTCGCCATGTTGCCACCCTTGTCCACGGCGGAGATCGCCTGCGGGGTGAGGTAGAGCGCGGCGCCAAAGCCGATCACGCTGATCATGAAGAAGAAACTGGAGTTGAGGAACAGGGCCACGATGATGGACTTGCGCGCATCCTTCGCGCTGGGGACGGTGAAGAAGCGCATCAGGATGTGCGGCAGGCCGGCAGCACCCAGCGCCCAGGCGAGGCCGAGCGAGATCTGGTCCAGGGGATTTTTCAGGAACAGGCCGGGCTCCAGGAACCTCTGCCCGTAGTCGACGCCAGGCTTGGCGATCACGTCCTTCAGCACGTTCATGCGCACGTGCTCCTGGATTGCGCTGTTACTGACGACGTCGGTGAAGAAGCCGACCGGGTTGAAGCCTGCCTTGATGGCGACCAGCAGGCAGAGGACGGTTGTCGCACCCATAAGGAGCGATGCCTTGATGATCTGCACCCAGGTGGTGGCCTTCATGCCGCCGAAGACGACGTAGGCGACCATCAGCGCGCCGACGCCGATCACGGAGATGCGGTACGGGATGTTCAGGAGCATCTGCATCAGCTTACCGGCGCCCACCATCTGGGCGATCAGGTAGAAGATGGAGACAGTAACCGTGGAGAGTGCCGCGACTCCGCGCACCACCTTGGGCGAACTCCTAAAAGAGAGGATGTCGCCCAGAGTGTATTTACCTGCGTTGCGGCAGGGCTCGGCGATGACCAGCAGGATGGCGATGAAGGAGAACATCGGTCCCACCGCATACATGAAGCCGTCGATGCCGTAGAGCGAGATAAGACCAGACATCCCCAGGAACGAGGCGGCCGACATGTAGTCGCCGGCGATGGCCCAGCCGTTCTGGAAGCCGGTGATGCCGCCGCCGGCGGTGTAGAAGTCCGAGGCGGTCTGCGTCTTCTTGGCGGCCCAGACCACGACCCCCATGGTGACCGCGATGATCAGCGCGAACATGCCGATGGTGATGCCGCGGTTGGGAGTGATCTTGGCCGGTGCGGCGCCCCCCTTGGCCGGCGTGGCCACGGCCTTGGCGGCGGCGTTGGCAGCGGGTGCCGCTGCCTGGGCAGGTGCAGCGGTGGCGGGAGCGGTGGCCTGAGGAGCGGCAGCGGCGGCGGGCGCTTGGGCGCACACGGCGGCCGCGCCGAACATCGATAGCGACAGTGCTACGGTTAAAGCGGCGATCCTCTTTTTCATACCTGGTCCCCCTCTTTAATTGATGAACGTGTCTATTGCAGCGCTTCCAGGAGTTGTTTCGTGAGCCGGTCGAAAGTCTTGTTGGCCGTGTGGGCGTAGTAGACCGCCACGCCGATGGCCATGACGAACTGGGACAGGATGAAGAGGTAGCCGAAGTTGATGGGTCCGATCACCTTCACCCGGAAGGCCTCGGGGAAGTAGCCGGAGATGACCGGGAGCAGGAGGTAGTAGATGGTCGAGATGATCCACCAGCTGAAGAGGAAGTTCCGTTTCCTGCGCTTGAGCTCGATGAACTTGCTGTGGTTGGCGATTGCTTCCCATTGCGATTTTTCCGACATGGCCGTCACTCCTTCTGTTAGGGTTACCAGCGTCCGGAAGCGGCGCCGCCGCTTCCCTGTTCATCCCCCCGCCTGCGCCAGGGGGCCAATAGCTCAGGAAAACTTTCGGGATTCAGGGGCGGGCGTAGCCGAACCTGGCGGAGAGGAGCTCCGCGCTCAGGCGCAGCGAAGGGATGATCTCCTGCTCCAGCCGGTCCCCCAGCAGCCTAAACGACGGCCCGATCAGCATCAGGGCTCCCACCACCTTGCCCGCGTAGTCCCTGACCGCCACCGCCACGGTGACCACACCGTCCCCCATGCCGCTGCACTCCACCGCGACCCCGTGCTCCCTGATCTGCTCCAGCTCGATCCGCAACGTGGCGAGGTCCGGGTGCTCTCCCTTGCCGCCGCGCCACCTCCGACCGATCTGCTCCAACAAGTCCCACGAGTCGATGGCGCGTATCACCTTGCCGGCAGCATTGGCAAAGAAGGGAAAGCGCCTCCCTACCAGCGGTTCCCCCCTCTCCTGCCGCGGGGGATCGACCATGTCCAGCAGCAGCACTTGGTCGCCGTTGGGAATAGCCATGTAGATCGCCTCGTTGTGCCTGCGGGCCAGGGCTTCCAGTACCGGACGCGCATCCTTCAGGATGGTCACCTTCAGATCGTCGTCATGCTCCGACAAGAGCGGTCGCACTATCGGGGCGAGAACCCTGCTGTTGCGGGCGTTCTGCAGCAGGGTACGGGCCAATTTCCTGGCGCGCCCCTCGTCGTATTTCCCACTCTGGACCGCACACGCCACCAGCCCCTTGTCCTCCAAAAGGGCCAACAGGAGACGGGTCCGGTACGGCGTGATTCCCGCCTGGCGCGCCAGCGCCGACAAGGAACACCCCTTGCCCCTGGCCGCAACTATCTCCAGGAGCTCGACAGCTTTTTGCAACTCGTCATGGGAAAGCTCACCTTTATCCCTTTGCATGCGTCGCCCCTCTCTGGCTGCAACTAGTTCCAGTTGTCGATCTTCATGGTCCCTTTTTCCGCGAGGTGCTGCTGCATCTTGAACACCTTGAAGAGCAGGTGCGGCTCGTGGCCGACGTTGAGCTCGCAGCACTCGCGCCTGGCCCGCTCGTAGTACTCCTGCATCAGCGGCTTGTAGTCGGGGTGGACACACTTGCTGATGATGGTCCTGGCGCGTTCCTGGGGCGAGAGTCCGCGCAGGTCGGCAAGCCCCTGCTCCGTGACCAGGACGTCCAGGTCGTGCTCGGTGTGATCGACGTGGGGCGCCATGGGGACCACGCAGGTGATCCCGGTGGGATCGGTCTTCGAGGGGCGCGTGGAGGGTGTGTGCATGATGGAGAGGTAGGCGTTGCGCAGGAAGTCGCCGGAGCCGCCGATGCCGTTGATCATGCGGGTGCCGCCGACGAGCGTCGAGTTGGCGTGGCCGTAGATGTCGAACTCCACCGGAGTGTTCATGGCGATGACGCCGAGGCGGCGGATCGGTTCCGGGTTGTTGCTGATCTGCATGGGGCGCAGCACAACCTTCTGGACGTAGAAGTCCCAGTTATCGTAGAGCCGCTTAAAGCCGTTCTCGGAGAGAGAGAGCGAGGTGGAGGAGGCGAAGTCGAGTTTCCCGGAGTCGAAGAAGTCGAGCATGGTGTCCTGGATCACCTCGGTCCAGACCTTGACGTTGGAGAAGGGTCCCTTGACCATGCCGCCCACTACCGCGTTGGCGATGTTGCCCACGCCCGACTGCAGCGGCAGGAGGTTCTTCGGCAGGCGGCCCGCCTTCACCTCGAACTGGAAGAAGTCGAGGATGTGCGCGGCGATCTGTTCCGAGGTCTCGTCGGGTGCGGAAAGGGCGCGCCCCTTGTCCGGCATGCGCGACTCCACGATGGCGAGGATCTTGTCCGGGTCGCAGGGGACGTAGGGTGAACCGATGCGGTCGTCGACCCTGCTGATCAGGTAGGGCTTCTTGTAGGGAGGGCGCTCGGTCATCACGATGTCGTGGATTCCTTCGAATGAGGGAATGGCGGTATTGATCTCGATGATGAGCTTGTCGGAGTGCTGGATCACCTCGGTGGCGCAGCCAATGGAGCCCCCCAGAATGATGCTGCCGTCCTCGGTGATGCCGCTCGCCTCGATGAGCCCCAAGTCGAAGCCGCCCCCCCGCTCCTTGGTGTAAAAGCCGTAGGCCAGGTCCTGCGCGTACACCGAGAGGTGCTTGTCCCCCATGCGCACCGTGCCGTTGTTCACCTGCTTTTGCACCACTTTGCCGGTCTGGTAGGGCCAGCGCTTGTCGGTCATCAACAGCGACGCCCAGCGGTCCTCGATCTCGGCCCCGATGGAAGCGCCTATGAACAGGTTGAAGCGCATCTTCCCCTGGAGGTTGTTTTTCTCCACGTAGTCGGCCAGGGCCGCCGGGACCACCTTGGGATAGCCGACCGGGGTGAACCCGGACCAGCCCAGGTCCATGCCGTTACGGAAAAAGGGGATGGTGTCCTCGGGGTTCATGATTCTCGAATGCAGGCTCGTCTTTCTGATCCTTTTACGCAGCTCGCTCATTTCAACCTCCGTTATTTAACTAGACACATTCAGCATGAAAAGTTGGTTTTGTTTTACCTTACACTACGTAATTATTTGATTATTTCGTGGACCAGATTCAACAAAACGATGGTTTGTTTAATAGAAAGATTGGGCTCACACCAGTCAACGCCGGCCTCCCAAAGAAGACCGGAACCGTGGCGATCAGCACACCCGCTCACGGCAGTCGGGCTGAAAATATTTGACGCACAGGGAAGATTAGCACCATCGTTCCGTTGGCCACCCGAGAAAAAGCTAAAGATAACCACCGGTTTTACATGTATTTTAATCGTTAAGAGCCATTGCGGTAAAAAAAATATCAGTCGTTTACGTTAATGTCAATCACAAATAAAACATAGTTGTACATTTTTGAATTTTTATGATGACCGGTGCCCGCTACTGTGCCGACGTGCAGCGAGGAGTATTGATTGACAAACGCCGCCCCTTGGCTGAGAATGTCTCAATTTACGTAAAGGTGAAGCGAATGACGAATGTGTTGAAGGAAGGCGAGACCATGGTCTCGATAAGCGACTTGGCGAGGGATCTGGGACTGACAACGAGGACCCTGCGCTACTGGGAAGAGGTGGGAATCGTAGAATCGGTGGAGCGGCAGGACGGCGCTAACCGGGGGTACACCCCCTACTATGTCAGAAGGATAAAGTTCATCATCAAGCTCAAAGAGTTGGGGCTGACCATCAAGGAGATGCAGGATCTTTACGCTGCCTACGGGGATGCCAAGCAGACCGAGAAGATGATCCCACGGCTCATCGAGATCCTGGACCTGCATGTGGCCAAGGTGGATGAAAAGATGGCGCAACTGGCGTCGCTAAGGCAGGACATCGTGGGGTACCGGCAGAAGATGATGAAGCAGTTCGCGCTTTCCAACGAAAAGGAGCAGTGAGGAAATTCACCCTTCTCCCCATTCCATGAGAGAGGGTCAGAATGAGGGGACCTAGCTGTCTCGCAGTGTTTCCTTAAGCTTCCGCCCCAGCGACTGCAGGTCGAAGGGCTTCTGGATGAAATGCCTCGCCTCGTCCACCACGCCGCGCTGGGCCACCAAGTCCCTGGTGTAGCCCGACATGAACAGGACCTTCAGCCCCGGGCGAAAGACCTCGATGGCATCGACCATCTCCTTGCCGTTCATCCCCGGCATCACCACGTCGGTCAGAATCACGTCTATGCGTGTCCCCATGTCCCTGCAGATGGCGATGGCCTCGTCGGCGCCGGAGGCATGGATCACCGTGTAACCCAGGTCCCTCAGGGCGCGTAGCGTCATCTTGCGCACCAGCGCGTCATCTTCGACCAGCAGCACGGTTCCCGACCCCACCAGCGACGCCTCGAGTTCTGCATCCTCCACGGTCGCGGCGGCTCCGGCGAACCTGGGGAAGTTGATCTGGAAGATGGTCCCCTGTCCCGGCTCGCTGTACACGTTGATGAAGCCGTTGTGCTGCCGCACGATGCCGTACACCGTCGCCAGTCCCAGCCCCGTCCCCTTGCCCACCTCCTTGGTCGTGAAAAAAGGCTCGAAAATGCGATCGATGGTGTCGCGGTCCATGCCGCAGCCGGTGTCGCTTACCGAAAGCTGAACGTAATCGCCGGGAGAGGCGTCCAGGTGGTACTGGCTGTAGCTATTGTCCACCGTGATGTTCGCCGTTGCCACGGTGAGCACCCCTCCGTTTTCCATGGCGTCACGCGCGTTCACCGCCAGGTTGACCAGGATCTGGTCCAATTGGGTGGTGTCGGCGCTGACCGGCCAGAGATCGGCAGCCGGCTGGAAAGTCATCTTGATGTCTTCGCCGATCAACCGCCCCAGTGTTTTCTGCATCTCGGCGAAGTGCTCGTTCAGGTTCACTTCCCGCGGGGCGATCACCTCGTTGCGCGAGAAGGCCAGCAACTGCCGGGTGATATCGCTGGAGCGCTTGGCGGCATGGATGATCTGGTCCAGGTCCTGCCAGAGCGGGGTCCCCTCCTGGGCCTCGCGCAACGCCAGCTGGGCGCACCCCAGGATGACGCTCAGCATGTTGTTGAAGTCGTGCGCCACGCCCCCCGCCAGCCGCCCGATCGACTCCATCTTCTGCGACTGGAACAGCTGCGCTTCCAGCAGCTTGCGCTCGGTGGTATCCTCCTTGACCGCCAGATAGTGCGTGATGACGCCGTTTCTGTCCCTGATGGGTGAGACGGTGGCGTGCTCCGAAAAAAGCTCGCCGTTCTTCTTCTTGTTCAGGAACTCCCCTTCCCACACCTTGCCGCTGGCGATGGTCTGCCACAGCTTCCGGGCCCCCTCCGGGTCCGACTTCCCCGACTTGAGAAACCTGGGGTTTCTGCCGGAGACCTCCTGTAGCGTGTACCCGGTCAGCTGGACGAACTTGGGATTGACGAACTCGATGCGCCCGGAGGTGTCGGTGATGACGATGGAAACCGGGCTTTGCTCGACGACCTGGGAGAGCTTGAGCAGCGACTCTTCGTCCCGCTTTCTCTCGGTGATGTCCTGCATGATGCCGTCGATGTAGGCGAGCACGCCGTTGTCGTCGAAGGTGGGGCGCGTGCTCAGGTTGACCCAGATCCTGCTGCCGTCGTTGCGGTAGAATTCCACCTCGAAATTCTTCACGTTGTGCCGCTGGTGCATCATCCCGTAGAGTTCGTCGCGCCTCGTGGGGTCGACGTAGAGCTGGGGGCCGATGTCCACCACGTTTTCCAGCACCTCTTCCGGGGTCTGGTAGCCGAGGATGGCGGCTGTGGCAAAGTTGCAGCTCAGGAACTTCCCTTCCGGCGTGGTCTGGAAGATCCCCTCCATGGCGTTTTCAAAGATGCCGCGGTACTTCGCCTCGGCGAGCCGCTCCTGCTCCAGCGCCTTCTTCATGCCGGCGTAATGGATAAGATTCTCGATCGCAGAAGAGAGGAGCCCCACCAGGTTGCCGATGCCGAACAGGGCCTCCTCGCTGTCGCTGACCCTGCGGTTGAAATCCGCGTTCTCCGCCGAGTTGCCCACCGCGAGGAGGACAGCGGGATCGGAGGGATTGCCCAGCGGGCAGAGCAGGTACTCGTCCATCAACAGCTTGGCGCGGTACTCCGAGAGCGCGTGCTGTCGGGAGCCTTCCGTGCAGATGCGATAGTTTTCGCCACTAAAGAGCGGGGACAGGAAGGGGGCCTTCTTCGGGATGCACAGGGAGGCGACGGTGCTTTCCTCCTCGGCATCGTAGTAGCCGTCCCAGGCGCAAACCGTGTAGGCGGCGCCGTCTTCGGACTTCTGGAAGATGAGCACCCGTTCGTAGTTGAGGCTGTTGATGGCGTAGCCGGTGGCCAGTTCAAAGATGGCCGAGAGGTCAACGCAGGTTGAGAGCTTGCGGCTCAGGTCATAGAGCTCGCTGTACTCCTTCACCTGGGCGTCCAGCTTCTCCTGGTAGTCGTAGAGCCTGCTTTCGGCCTTGACCAGCCGTTTCACCTGCTCCGACAGGATCTCGTTCTCCCGGCGCAGCTTCTCCAGTTCAGCTGCCGGCACTATGTCTTTTCCGGAATCGCTCATACGCTGCGGTCTTTCAATACACCACGGTCACTACAGAGGTGAAGTTGTGGAAGCAGTTGTACTTCCGGATCGGCCCGATCTCTCCATAGGTATAGAACCCCAGCCAGGGCACCTGCTCCCCAAGGTCGCGCTGCAGGGACTTGACCAGGTCCATGCGTTCCTGCTCCTTGAAGACCACCCGGCCCCGCCCCATACATTCGAACTGCAGCACGAATTTGGGCGGGTCGCCGCAGAGCTGTTCCTTGATCTGCCGCGGTATCGAGCGCAGGCCGTTCATCATCAACTCCTTGTCGCGGCGCACGATCCAAAGCTCGGTTCCCTCCGTCACGTCGGACTGGATGGTGACCGAACCCTCGTGTTCATCCTTGTCGGTTATGTACCGGATGAAGTACTCCTCGTACCCCTGGCGCAGGTGCTCCGGCGTTTTGAAGCCGAGACACAGGTTCAGTGTGGCCTTGTTCCACTTGATGGCCCAATCCTCGTCCAGGTACTCCTTGAGCACCTCCAGGGCCGATACCCCGTCGATCTCGTAGATGATGTTCCCTTTACTGCGGGTTATGGTGCGCTTGGTGCCGACGGGGACACAGCCGTGGTTGATTCCCCACGCCACCTGCCCCTTGCCGGACATGACCACGCAGCAGGCCCCGTCGCTGAGCACCTGGTCGTCGTGGTACTGGAAGGTCTTGCGGGAGGCCCAGTTGTCGGCGGCCAGCCCGCCGAAAATCGGCAACCGCGCCGACGGTGACAGTACCTCCTCGAAGGCCGCCACGAAGGGATCGAAGTCAAAGCCAAGCCCGTCCGCGAGCAGGAACAAGGCGCGGCTGTCCGACGCCACCAGCGGCGCGACCCGTTCCGCCAGCCGCCGACCGGCGACGTCGCCCCCCTCCCCTATCCCCACGATGGAGGCGGTGGCAAAGCGCAGTTCGTCCGAGGCGATCACCATGACGCCGACGGCAAAGTTGGTTTCGGCCACCTCCTGCTGCGCGATGACCCCTTCGCCGGAGCAGCCGCACAGCGGGGCACTGGAGGTCTCCTCGCGGATGGCGGCGATCAACCTCTGCTGGTGATAGCCTACCGTAGCGAAGACCATGACGAAATCCGGCTTGCCGATGCCGGCCCGTTCCAGCGCGGTCCGGGCCGCCTCCTGCCCCGCCTCGACCGGATTCTTGCGCATGCTGAACCCTATTCCTACCGATGTCCCCATGACATCCTCCACCGCTTGTGGGTACGACCCACCTGTCAGAACTGGTGCCCCAGCCCCAGGTGCAGCGCCACGTCCGGCGAGGCGCCGACGGTGACGTCCTCGGAAAGGGCGATATCCAGGGTAGTACGCGGTGAGAACGCGACGGAACCGCCGAAAAGGAGCTGCATGGCGCCGGAACTCAACTCGGAAAATTCGCTGTCCCTGTAGAAGGCGCTGTGCCCGGAAAGCTGCGCTTTCAAGGCGAAACTGTCGACCGGGGACCAGCCCAGGCCCAGGGTGCCGAAGCCGGCCAGGTTCTTATGCTGCTCTTTCAGCACCTGCCCGTCTGTCATGGCCAGGCCGCCGGCAGCAGCGAAAACCGTGGCGTGCCCCCAGGTATCCGGCAGGGCATAATCGCTGCTGCCGGTAAGCCACAAGGCCAGGTCCGTGCTGCCGCTGCCGGTCAAACGCGAACTGCTTCCAGTGGGAAGCTTGAGGCTGCCGCGCAGCGCCAGGGCGACCGGATTGGCGCTGCCGTCGTGGTAGAGCTGCCATCCCGCGTTAAGCCTCAGGTCCCCGATACCGAGGCCGGCGCGGTCCATGTCCAGGCGCTGTTGCCCGTCCTTGGCGTACTCGAACTGCAGCTGCCCCCTGGGGGCGTCGGGCCTGTCTCCCCGGGGAAGCCCGAAGAACTTGTGCCAGCCCTCGATGAAGCCGTCAAAGACCCCGCCGTTGTACGCGACCACGGGGAGGTCCAACCCCACTTCCGCCCGCTCCGCGACACCGTAGCGCAGCGCGAGCGTGATGCGCTCCCCCTCGCCGTCTACCAGGAGCGACTCGTGTGCCGACTCCCGCTTCAGGTAGCTGTTGGCCACATCTACCGACAGCAGCGTCCAGGTCTGCCCGGAACGCTGCACCACTGCGTTTTCAGCGGCCGGTAGCCCGTAGATCTGCACCAGTGGGCTCTGGTTGAAGGTGTAAAAAGGGGTGATGGCGAGCGGTTCCGCATGGCACGGACGTCCCCACGCTGCGAGCAGTACCACGATAGCAAAGAGGATTGTCTTAAGGTGGAATTTCGAGGTCATTGACAGGGCATGACTTGTCATAGTGGGTCCGGTCGAGAAGTGAAATTGTATGCAGTGCAACAGATGGTACATGAGGTTGCAGAGAATGGCAAACAAAGCTGAAGCCGGTGTGCTATTACGCTCACTGCGCCGGTTTTTTTGGCAGCCACTGTGTCACAGTAGCGCCGGCTGCGTCAACCTGCTTGCGCCTGCTCAACCCCAGCGAGCGCACGAAAAAAAGGCTGTCCGCTACCGGACAGCCCCGCTTGACCTACCCCGTGGCACCAGCGCGGGTGTTAGTGATACTGTTCCCTTTCCTCAATATTTGAAGATAACTCCGACACTTTTTCTTCCGCGTACTCGCGCCCTCTGCGCAGGTTCCGGTTCAGCTTGTCCTGGGCCTCGGCCGTCAGCCCTTTCATCTTGGCGATGGCGTCCCCGGTCACGTCAGATACTTTCTCCCTCATTTCGTGCCCGGTTTTCGGGGCGTAGAGCAGTGCCAGCCCGGCACCTACCAATGCCCCTGCCGAAAAGCTGACTACCTCAGCCGTGGTGCTCGCGTGTCTTCTCATGACGTCCTCCTTTGCTCCGTTCGCTACACCCTGCGGGTCTTGTGGGTGAACCAATAGTTCCCCAGGGTGGCTCCGATCGTCGTCGCCAGCCCGCGCCACGCGACCTTTTTACCTTCCCTCGGAGTGCCGCTTTTTTCCGATGCCCGCTTGCCGCCCAGGAATGCCTTGGCGGCAGTCGCTGCCAGACCCCATCCCGATACCGGCGCCTTCTCGCTCCCTTTCCCGCCGCCGAGCTTGCGCATCAGCAGCCACAAAGCACTGGCACTGGCCGCCCGTGCCACGGCCGGGACCGGGTGCTGCACCTCTAGTACGTGTTTCCTGCCGGTTGCGATTTTCATCCTGTGGCGCACCCGCCTGTTCCCCAACAGCATCAGCAGCACGCTCCCGCCAACCAGCGAGGCCTGCACCGAGGTCCTCTCTGCCAACTCGAGGGCTTTGGCGATCCCCTGCCAAGCGAACAGTTTCGCCTTGCGTACTCCCCGCCGTTTCAGGTACTGCGGGGAAAGCCTCTGCTCGAGGCTCTGCACCGTTTGGGTTATATCGCTTTCCGTGTGCCGGATTTGCTCGCGAATCCTCTCCGGCGACTGCTCGTCAACTTTAACGTTTTCGCCCATTGTACCGTCTCCTTCAAAGCCCCCACTGTCTGTTCGGGCTTCGCGTCCATCTCCTTCACGTCCTTGCCGCCTTTCAGGACCAGGACCGCCCCGATGGCGATCAAAGCGATGGCCACCACCAGTGCAGCCCCCCACGCCGGCATCACGGTCGCCAGCCCCAGAACGATGGCGGCCAAGAGCACGAGCCCCCCCGTATAGAGCAGAACCCCGCCCACCCCGATGGCGACGCCGTCCTTGGCAAGCGCAACGATTTTCTCCTTCATCTCCGCCGTGAAAAGGTCCAGTTCCTGCCGGAACAGTTCGCGTACCTCCCCGGTCAGTTCGGACACCAGTTCACCGATAGTCTTTTCACCTTTATCCGCCATGGCAGCCTCCTTTCGCCGCTTGAAGATCTGCAGTTGCACAACCAATCATTGGTACAGGTTAATGTTAAGAAATTTGCATTTTAATTGCAAGGCCATTGGCGGGGAGCTGCGGCAGGGGCGCGACCAGGGCATGACCGGCTCCCCTGCGCAATGACCGCCACGGAGGAAACCAGGCAGCCGACAGGGCCTCCCACCACCAGCGCGGGCCCGATAAGCAATAGAAAAAAGGTAGGGACTGTGTTACTGTCGCACCCCCTGAACCGTATACACAATTTGCTGGAATATTTTTTTGCTTTGGTCCACAATTAGCTCAATTAGAAAACCTCAATCAGGACCACTGTCACAACTTTTATTGTTATGCAAGGAGAAGGAGCGTGTCATGAGCAGCCAAAGAGACTTCACAACGTATACCCCGGATGAGCTGAGGGAGCTATATAAGGAGGATCCCGCCCGGTTCGACGAACTGGCGGCTGAGGCAGTAAAGAAGGCGTGCGTAGCGAGAACACCGGAAAAGAGCCTCAAGCTCCAGCAGATGCAGTGGTCGATGACCATGCAGATGCGTAAGGCGAAAAGCAACCTCGGCAGGATGCACATCATGGAGAACATCTTTTACACCCAGGTCTACGGCAAGAAGGGGCAACTGGAGCAACTGGTGGACAGCTGCAACTCCCTGCTGCGCACCATCGGCAAAAAGCAGCAGATCATGGGGAAAGAAGAGGAGACCGTCAAGCTACGCAGGGTGTAACGGTGCAACGGTGCAGCGTGGCATCCAACCGTAATCACAGCCAGCAGTAACAGTAACAAAAGGAGCCGTCAGCGGCCGGCAATTGTCGGCTCTGACGGCTCTTTTTGTTCTGCAAAAAATGGAGAAAAACAGGCGTGTTCATCCCCCTCTCCCTCTGGGAAAGGAGTGGGGTGAGGACGTTGCAATTGCCCCCCCTCTTTCTTCGTAGCGTGCCCCTCACCCGCCCTGCGGGCACCCTCTCCCGAAGGGCGAGGGGGTAAAGCCGGCGCAACAGTCTGAGAAGAAGGCATCGAGGCCGGCAATCCACTCTTTCCGGGTCTCCTCCGATACGAAGCTGGCCTCGAAGCTGTTGCGCGCCAACTGGTACGCCTCCCGCGCCCCGAGTTCCGGGAGCGCAGCGAAGGTCGCCGCGAGATTTTCGTTGAGATAGCCACCGAAGTAGGCCGGATCATCGGAGTTGATAGTGGCGACGACCCCCTCGGCCAAGAGCCTGACAAGGTTATGCTGTCCCAGGTCAGGGAACACCGCCAGTTTCACGTTGGACAGCGGGCATACCGTCAGAGCGATGCGCTGCGCCGCGAGTCGAGCCACCAACTGCGGGTCTTCCAGGCAGCGCACCCCGTGGTCGATCCTTTCCGCGTGGAGCAGGTCCAGCGCATCACGTATGTACCCGGCCGGCCCCTCCTCTCCGGCGTGGGCCACCAGCCTGAGTCCCAGTTCCCTGCAGCGGCCGAAGACCCTGGCGAACTTCTCCGGCGGATTGCCGCGCTCGCCGCTGTCGAGACCGACGCCGATGAATTTGTCGCGATACGGCAGCGCCTCTTCCAGCGTGACGAAGGCATCCGCCTCGCTCAGGTGACGCAGAAAACAAAGGATCAGGGAGGCGGAGAGCCCGAGTTCCTCACGTCCACGCCGAACGGCGCGGTCCAGCCCGTTGATCACGGTGGCAAAGGGGACTCCCCTGGCGGTATGGGTCTGGGGATCGAAAAAGATCTCACAGTGGATCACGTTGTCCGCCCTGGCCCGGTTCAGGTAGCTCCAGGCCATGTCGAAGAAATCGTCCTCGGTCTGCAGCACGCCGGCACCGGCATAGTAAATGTCGAGAAAGCTCTGCAAGTCGGTGAAGGCATAGGCCGCGCGCAGCGCCTCGATGGAAGGGTAGACGAGCTCGATGCCGTTTTTGCGGGCCAGGCGAAAGATCAGCTCCGGTTCCAGGGATCCCTCGATGTGGATGTGCAACTCCGCCTTGGGCATGCGGCGCAGGATGTCGTCCAGATCCTGGCGTGGGATGGATTCAAGGTTCATACTCTACTCCAGTAGTGACTCGTTTGTGCGCCTCAAGGCGCGGACCAGGGATACTGCCACAACTGTACCCCGACGACCAGCACCTTTCGCGCCTGGTCCAATTATAAAAGATCAACCGTTGGTGTCAGCACGCCCCCCCATCCCACCTTCATTGCCCTTTGACATGCATTCTAAACTATTATACATTGCGCGCTAATTGGTATCGATCAATGCGCCGGAATTTGTTCTGTATGCTGTCTGCTGTGACAGGTCAGGCGTCACGCGGGAGAACGCGCATCAGGATGTCGGCATCTTCTGCTCAAGGATAGTGCCATTGTGCCGAAAGTATCAGTAGAGGGACGGATCTTTGATGTGACGGGCCAGTTTCGGTAACAGGACCAAAGGGAAGCGAACTTCGGCTCCCGCATGGAGAAAGAGATGACCAGGATGTGGTTCTTGAACCGCCTGCTGCAGATACTAGTCGGCATCTGCCTGTTGGGATGGGTCACCGATGGCAACGGCGCCGAGATACTCAGGAAGAAGGTCCTGGTACTCAACTCCTACCATTCCGGGTACAAGGGGTCCGACGACGCCGTAGAAGGGATCAAGGAAACGCTGCTGCGGGCACTGCCGGAAACCGAGATCCAGATCGAGTACCTGGACTCCAAAAACAACAGCGGCAAGGAATTCGACACCAAGCTCATCGACCTGCTCAGGTTCAAATACCAGCAACGCCACTTCGACCTGATCCTCTCCACCGACGACTATGCCTTCAACCTCCTCGAAGCGCACCGGGCCGACCTGTTCGGGACGACACCGGTCGTTTTCTGCGGCACCAACTCGTTCGACCGTTCCCGGCTTGCCGGCAAGCGCGGCATAGTCGGCATCGACGAGCGCCCCAGCTTCAAGGCCACGCTCGATCTCATCTTCTCTCTCCATCCCGCGACGAAAAACATCGTGGTCGTCCGCGACGATTCCGTGACCGGGCAGTTGAACGACATGGAATTCCGCAAGGCTGCCGAGCGACTGCAGGACAAGGCCACCTTCTCCGACTGGGCCGGCCTGCGCCTGGAACAGTTCATCAGCCGGGTCGAGCAGTTGCGCCCCGGCAGCGTCATCGTCTATTTCGCGTCCTTCGTCCAGGACAGAAATGGCGACCGGGTCTCCAGCAACGAGGCGCTCAGACGGATCTCCAGCGTCAGTCCGGTGCCGGTGTACGGCGGCTGGGAATTCAACCTCGGCAAAGGGATCGTCGGCGGGCGCTTGTTGAACCTGCGCGAGCACGGCGCCGCAGCGGCGGCGCTGGCAGTTCGGGTGCTCAAAGGGGAATCCATAGACGCCCTCCCCCCGGTCACGCCGAGCCCCAACAAGGACATGTTCGACTACAACGAACTGCGGCGCTTCCGTATCGCACAGGGGAAACTCCCCGCCGACAGCATCATCGTCAACCAGCCCCCGGGCTACCTCTTCACGTACCGGGTCGAGATCCTGTCCGCCATATCGTTACTGCTCCTGCTGGCCCTCACCATAAGCTTCGTCAAGCTCGTCAAGAGCCGGGAGAACCTGCAGATCCACCGGGACGCCCTGGTGCAGCGCAACCAGGACCTCGAACAGGCCCTGTCCAAGGTAAAGGTCCTGGAGGGAATCATTCCCGTCTGCATGTACTGCAAGAAGGTCAGAAAGGACGAACAGAGCTGGCAGCAGATGGAGTCCTACATCTCCCAGCACAGCGAGGTTCAGTTCAGTCACGGCATCTGCCCCTCCTGCTTCGACGACAACTTCTCCGGCAAAAAGCCCAAGCAGATGTAGGATCGGCCATTGCCCGGGTCGTCAGCACGCTGAACCGGCTCCCCTCTCCCCCTCGCCACGACGTGTACCCCACCGCCCGCCAGGAGAGCATCTCCTCCTGCGACGCTGCCGCATGTCTGCCCGCCCCGATTACCGCACGACTTCCGCGGGAAAACACTTTGAGCTTGTAGTTCAATATGATATACGAATCGATATAGACGGTGCATGCCGATGATTGCATCAATCGCGACCGCGACCGGATTGATATGCACCTGGCATCACGTCAGTCGAAATTGCAATAAGGAGAGTTTATGTTGTCGCGGCTCCAAAAGGATCGTTGGTCTTCCATAGCCACGGGAAGCGTCCTGATAGTGGCATCGTGGTTCGTGGACAGCTTGCTCGACGGGGTGGTGTTTGACGAAGGCGATTTCCTTCAGCAGCTTCTGCACCCCAAGATGCAGGAACTGACCTACCGTCTCCAAACCATCCTGTTTCTGCTGGTTTTCATGACCTGTGCCTGGCGCAAGTCCAAGAAAGTGCAAGAAGCCACCTTGGCTCTGGAAGATACCGTAGCCAAACTGGCCCTGGAAAAGAGTCGCACCGAAGCCATCCTCGCCAGTGTCCCGGACGCGGTATCGGTCCAGGACCGTGACTTCAGGATCCTCTACCAGAACCCGCCGGCCAGGCAGTTCAGGGGCGAGCACGTCGGACACCACTGCTACAGTGCCTACCACGGCAGGAACGCAGTCTGTATCGGTTGCGTCGTCAGCGACTGCTTCCAGGACGGGCTGCCGCACCGGCAGGAGTCGACCCTTGTCATCGACGGGCAGACCCGTCACATCGAAACGGCAGCCGCCCCACTGACGGATGGCACCGGTGAGGTCGTCGCGGCCATAGAAGTGGTACACGACATCACCGAGCGCAAGACCAAAGAGAACACGCTGAAGCAGCAGTTCGCCGCCATTGAAGCATCCATGGACGGCATCGCCCTGTTGACCCCGGCCGGCGATTACCTGTACCTGAACAAGGCGCACGCAGACATCTACGGCTATTCGTCGCAGCAGGAACTGTTCGGCCACACCTGGAAAACGCTGTACACCGACGAGGAACGCCTACGACTGGAGCCGCTCATCTATGCGGCATTCGGGAAGGGACACGGCTGGCGCGGCGAGGCGACCGGCCTCAAGAAGGACGGCTCCCTGTTCCCCCAGGAGATATCCCTGTCGCTTCTGGAGGACGGAGGCATCATCTGCGTAGTGCGGGACATCTCGGAGCGCCATGAATCGGAGGAGGCGATCCGGAAGTTGAACGCCAGCCTGCGCCAGCAAACGCTCGACCTGCAGGCCACCAACCGGGAACTGGAGGCCTTCAGCTACTCATTGTCGCACGACCTGCGCACGCCGCTGACCACCGTTTACGCGGCCAGCCAGGCCCTTGCCGAGATGTACCGCGACCTGCTGGACGAAACCGGCCACTGCCTCGTCAATGCCATCCATACCGGGTGCGAAAACATGGAGCAGTTCATCGAGGCGATGCTGGTGCTGTTCCGGGTAACGAGAACGGAATTGGCTTGCGAGGAGGTGGACCTGGGGCGCGTGGCGGAGGACATCATGGCCGAACTGCGGATGTACGACGTGGAACGCTCGCTGGACTGGCACAACCAGGCAGGCATGACGGCCTGGTGCGATCCCCATCTTGCCCGGGTGCTCCTGCAGAACCTGCTGGGCAACGCCTGGAAGTACACCTCCAGGAACGAACACACCCGCATCGAGTTCGGGCAGAGGCTGCGCGACGGGATGCACGAGTTCTTCGTGCGTGACAACGGCATCGGCTTCGAGATGAGCGACGCCGAGAAGATCTTCAAGCCTTTCCAGCGCTGTCATCCCTCGAGCGACTTTCCCGGCACCGGGGTTGGGCTGGCCACCGTGTTCAGGATCGTCGACCGGCACGGCGGCGAGGTGCGCGCCGAGGGCGAGCCTGGCAAGGGCGCCTGTTTCTACTTCACGCTGCAGGGGCCGCAGCACCACACGTGAAAACGTCGGCTCCGCTGCTAGTCTCGTCTCAGATCTTTCTTGGCAGATTTGATGAACTTGCCGAAGTCCCGATCTTTCTTCCTCTTTTCGGCATGTGACATCTGGTAGAACTCTGCCTCTTCTTTCAGCTTCAAATAGTTCTGGTAGTTCTCTTGATCGATTGCACCGGCACTCAGCGCATCCAGGACTGCACAGCCGGGCTCGCTCGTGTGGGTGCAGTCGCGGTAGCGGCAACCGGAGGCTAGGACGTTTATGTCGATAAAACTTCCACCTATGCCGTTTTCAGCGGCTACCATGCCGAACTCGCGCATCCCCGGGTTGTCGATTACCAACGCGCCATTGGCGAGGAGTATCAGTTCCCGGCGCACCGTCGTATGTTTTCCTTCGCCGGTAGCGCTCACGTCTTGAGTTTCCAGTCTCCCCCGGCCGAGCAGTTCGTTGATGATCGTGCTTTTGCCGACCCCAGACGAACCCACCAGGCAATAGGTCAAGCCCGGCAGTAAATTCCGCTTCAGCTCATCGATACCCTCTTCAGTAACATTGCTCAAGGGCAGCACCGGCGCGGTGATACCGGCAGCACGTATCTGCGCAAGCTGGGCTGTGAGCACGTCGGGTTCAACCAGGTCTGTCTTGGTGAGAAGGATGAACGGAGTTGCGCCACCTTCAGTAACCATCACCAGGTATCGCTGCAAACGATTCAGGTTGAAATCGAAGTGACAGGACTGGACGATGATGACGTAGTCGATGTTTGCCGCAATCATCTGCGATTCGCTGATCCCTCCAACAGCTCTGCGACAAAGGCTGGTTCTGCGCTCCAGCATGGCGTGGATAAGGCCGAAGTCGTCATTCGTGCCCTTCTCGACGCAGACCCAATCTCCCACGCACGGCAGCTCTTCCGGCCGCCGGTGATGGTGCAGGTAGCTCCCGGACAGCTTGGCCCGTAACGCGCCCTTGTCGTTGAGGAGCAAGAGCTGATCCCGATCCACCGCCGCCACGCGTGCCACCGCGTCAATCGACTGCCCCTGCAGTGCCGCGAGCCGTTCCAATCTTTCGTTCCACCCCAATTTTTCCAGTTCCGATTGCCGGTTCGACATTTCTTCACCTTTTAGAAACCAAAGAGGCGTGGCCTTACCCGGCGGCGTTACCAGTCCGAGTCCAAGGACGTGGTTAGGCTCTCCCCTTCGCCACTGGTCGAGGATAAAGTAGCCTGTCCCCTTTTACTCGCCCCGGCAGGTACGCAGTCAGTCGACACTATCCGTTGCAGGGGACGTTTTGCAGATTTTGGCTGACCTCGTCTATGTCTCTTTTCTTTTATGTCTGGTGCTACAAACATACCGTGATATTTTTGTTGGAATCCATCTAACATTTGCGCCGACGGAATGAGAACATGAGCAAAGATCCTGTAGCTTGGGCACTTTTTATCATATTGATTCTACTGCCGTTGCCAGTCATGACACTGTTTAGTTGGCTTTATAGGACAGTGGCCGGCATGACGCACGCCAGGGAGTCAGACAAACCTCTGGGAGTCACCTGGCTCTATCTGTGGACGTATTTAGTCCTGCCAGGTCTCGGTATCGAAGCAATGGTGGGCGCGTTGCAAGGAAAGCATCTAGCTGTTCTTTCCGGAACGGTGCTGATAACCGCTATCATCTTGGTCTATGGCCTACAGGGGCGTAAGAGTTGGGCATGGCAACTTAACTGGATAATGATCGCCTATGTGTACATAAAGGCGATTTTATCTGCTCAGTCACCCGTCGTTAAATCGCTGGAAGGTGACCTGTTGGCAAAAGCAGTGTATGGCATCATTGTAGCCGCCCCAGTGTGGCTGTGGCCCAATTGCATATATTGGAAGAAGAGAAAGGGGCTCTTTTACGGTTCCGAGGCATCAACTCAACGGTTTTCTGCAACAACGGCTATTCACCAGCTGGGATTCGCGGTGCTCGGTACCTTGTTCGCTATTTGGGCATTGGTGATTATGTCCCAGGGGCTGAAATACCGCCAGCTCAGCCAGTGGCGCGGCACCTATCAATGGTACGACGATGTATCGGGCATCCTTTGGTTCGTTGCCGTAGTTTTTGTTGGTTGGTGGTGCTTCAAAAAAGCCTTGAATAAATCCTGAAAGAGGTAAATCACGTAGGTATCAATGTCCACCCCCCCTGGTCACTGCCGAAATCAGGAGGAAGGCGTGGCAGATCGCAGTCGTGTGGCCAGTGCAGACTGATGGCGGCCATCCGTTCCGCAGCACCCGCCAAGGATCTTCAGTCCGAGCTCCGTGCCCATGGCGGCCACGGATATTCCAAATGCATCCGGTTCCTCCTCCACGAGAGCAGAGCTGTTGTCCAAGTCTTCCGGGCTGAGAGCCGCCGTATTGGCCAGAAGACCGATGACTCGCTGGCGCACTTCTGCAGACGAATTGGTCTCATGCAGTAGCGCAGATCTGGCAAAGGTGACATGGGTGCAATTGATCATGAACGCGAGCGGTTTGGGATTGGCTACGGCGTCGATTGCCGCGATGGCTTCCTTTAGCGGCGTGCCATCGAGGAGGGTGCCGGTCGGTCGGACCACGAAACTCACGATGTAAGGTTTTCCCGTCTGCGCCAGCGCCAAGGCAAGGCCGGTGGCTTCACTCAGAGCCGGCAGCGTGGCCGCCAGGAGAAAGTCCACCTTCGTCGCCGCAAGTTTTTCCGCCTGCCACGCATGATATTCCGCGGCCTGGTTTTCCGGGAGAGCCTCGTCGGGGTGGTACGCGTCACCTTTACAACTCATCAACCCGCAGATGAGGATCTTGTCGGCATATCCCTGGTAGCTCTGTCTCAGACCTTCCAGAAAAGCCGCGTTGTCGCCGTTGAGGTCGGTGCCATCGAGACCGGCCGCGGCGATCCGCTCCCTGCTCGCCCGCCATGTCGGTGTAGACATGAGGAGAGGCAGCCCGGCTTGGCAGCCGATGTCCAGGTACTCCCGGCAGATCCCCTCCAGCGCCCTTCGCTTGTCATCATCATAGATAAAAGCCGAGTTCACGACGAAAGGATCAAGCTCCAATCCCTTCATGCGGCGCAGGCGCTCGATAACGGCACCCTCGCCAAGGATGAAGGGGTATCGGCTAAGAAAGGCGTCAATGGTGTTCACGGTCCGCCTCCCTTCTTCCAAGCACAGCCTGCTGATAGCTGGTCAGTAACTCCGGTTCTTCGATGGAACCGTGGTGGTGTACCTGGCGCCATTGTCCGTTGATCAGTCTAAAGATTCTGCTTGTGCGAATCCGCATTTCAAGAACGATATCCCCGGTCTTGAAAGTACCGCGTTCACGGCCGACAACGTAAAACAATTCGCCTGCATCGTGCAGGGTGTAGTCGTAAAACTCGAAGTAATAGTCGGAAGCGCTCCCAAAGAGCCGCTCGTAGACAGACCTTATCTCCTCCCAGCCTCTCTTGATCCCACCGAGTGGATTGTCCATTGCTGCTTCGTCACCTTGCAGCCAGTTCTGGGACATCAGTTCCATGTCCCTTGAATTAAGGGCCTCATAAAACTGCGACAGGGCTCTCAGCATCGGTGGTATCTCTTCCTTGTTCTCTTTCCCTGTAACGGGAGTGCTTTCTATTTATCATGGTCTGTTCCTCGCCTACGACCTGGGAGTTGACCGGTTGGGCTATGTCACTGCCGACAACTTAGGAAACTTACCACTGCCACCTCAGCTTGCATCCTATTTCCTGGTTAAATTTGAATAATTATTCACTTTCATACTCACCTTTTGCGTCTTCACAAGATTTCAAACAATTATCTCTAGCTATATCTATGAGTTGGTCCTTGTGATTAACCAGTTGATTGCCATATTTTGCATTAGTATGTTTAGCAAAATCTATTATTTTAATTCCTATACTTCTTGGAACTTCATTGTACTTAGATAAAAAAGTAGAGTCACTGTCTATAGATTTATTTTTTGATGTGGATGACGTGTATACGTCCCAAAATAAATCAGCTGCCTGGATGCAAACCTTATCACATTCGTGAACGTAATTTTCAGAAGCAGCACCTGAACATGGAAACAATAAAATTATGGTGCAAACACATAAAAGCAGATATCGAATTGTCATTTTCTTCCTCTGTCTCGATTATTTAGTCATTGCTATCGATGTTTTCAAGAATTCATTGAAACGTTTTTTGGCATTCATGTCTGCCCACGGGGCGCCCGGTTGTCCTGCAAGCCCGGCACTCTTGGGCTGTCGGCGTCAAACCGGTTGGTTGGGATGTTACTTATTTGCCATATTCAAGGGCAGATCTCTTAGCTTCTCCATAGTGCATTGAGCCAGCCCGTTGACAAGGTGTGCAACCACCGTACAGTGATAACATGCAACCGCAAACGTACAGCTCGACAGGGAGGTAAACCATGCGCTGGTCAGGTCCGGGTTTTATCATTACTGTCTTGGCACTGGTAGTAAGCGGTTGCGGCAGCAACAACTTTCTCGTGTATAAGGATGGCAGCAACTTTTTCATCACCAGAGACTGCGAGGCACGGCAGCGCCTGCTCTGCGATTCCGGTGATATCGGGCGCATTGTTGCCAGGCCAGCGCTTCCCCAATCGCTGCAAAACCGGATCAAAGAGGCGATATGTGCGCCGGGCGTGACGAAGGCCGACATGCACGAAATCCTGGCTGAAATGACCGAAGAGCAGCTTTCCTCACTCAAACAGTCCTTCCGCGACAACGGCTACGAAATTAACAAACCGATCGATGCATGAGTGTAACGGCCTGGCGTCCGGGTGACGCCAACAGAACCACGGGGGACGTTGCTGAGATTTTGACTTTCTCTCTCCGTTGCGTCTGCAAATCTCAAAATCTCAGCAACGTCCCCCCTAGCCCTAGCTTCTAGCCCCAGATCCCAATGGGGTCAATTTTTGCCCCAGGCTCTGGATCGTGTAAGGCTTGGCCACCGCGCCCCGGAACCCGTAGGCAGGATAATCCGCCATTATGGGGTCGTTGGAGTATCCGCTTGATACAATCAAGTTGGCCCCTGCATCCACGGCGAGAATCCTCTCCGCCGCCTCCTTCCCCCCCATTCCCCCCGGTATGGTGAGGTCCATGATCACTGCCGAGAAGGGGGTACCAGCCCGAAGGGCGTCTTCATACAATTGGACTGCTTCGGAGCCCTCCGCGCAGGTGGTTACCCGGTAGCCCAACTCCGTCAGCATCACGGCCGCCAAATCCCTGATCATGACCTCATCGTCCATCACGAGAACCACTCCCTCCCCATGCTGATGGCCGGCCGCTTGGGTAGCAGTCTCGGCGGCATGGGCCTGATACGTCTCCCCGATAGAGGGAAGGTGGATGGTGAAGGTGGTTCCCCTACCGAGCGTGGAGGCGACGCCGACATGTCCGCCATGCCTCGTTATTATTGAATAGACGGAAGCCAGCCCCAGTCCGTTCCCTCCCACTTTCGTGGTGAAGTAAGGGTCAAAAATCTTCGCCATTACCTCTTCGGTCATGCCGCACCCCTGGTCGGCCACCGTCAGCCGGACGTAGTTTCCGGAAGCGAGGCCTAAAGCGTTGTCACCGGCGAGGATCTCGTTACGGGCGGTCACCGCCAGCGTACCGCCGCCCGGCATGGCCTGCGTGGCATTGATAACTATGTTGTGCAGGACCTGGCACATCTGGCCCTCGTCGGCGTCGATCGCATGGATCAGGTCGGGGATGTCAACTATCCCCTTCACGTTGGACCCGCTCAAGCCGAGCTCCACCGACTCGTTGATGATGGTAGGCAGGGAAACCACCTTCCTGATCGGCTCTCCCCCACGGGCGAAGGTGAGCAACTGGCGGGCGAGCTCCGTGGCCCGCACCGAGGCCTTTTCCGCCTCCTCCAACGGTCTGAACGATTTATGGCCCGGATCCAGGGAAAGCTGTGCAATCGAGACGTTACCCATGACGCCGGTCAAAATGTTGTTGAAGTCGTGGGCTATGCCGCCGGCAAGGAGGCCAAGCGATTCCAGTTTTTCTATCCGTAACCGTTCCAGGTGGTGCTTCTTGAGATCGGTCACATCTCGGTAGGACCAGAAGCGACCCACGATCTCGTCACCAATCTTCAAGGGCTGGGTGTAGCGGTCGAAGTGGCGTCCATCGGCGAGGGCAATCTGGTCCTGGCCTGAGGCTTCCGGGCGGGCGTAAAGCTCATGCACTTTGGCCAGGAACTCGTCAGCCTTGACCATCCGGGAGGCGATGTAAGGGTGTATCAGGTCACTCACGCCGGTGACCAGCAGTTCCTCCGGGACATCCCAGAGCTCGGCGAACTTCCGGTTCCAGCGCACGATCTCCCCGTTTCGGTTGACGACCAGGATCCCATCTGGAGTGGATTCGAGGGCGGCGCTGGTCAGCGAGGTGGCATAGGAGAGGAGTTCCTCCGCCTGTTTTCTCTCGGTGATGTCCTGGGCGATGCCCGTGGTTCCGACCACCCTTTCCAGTTCGTCGAAGAGGGGGGTCTTGAAGGTGGAATGCCATCTGGCCCCGGCCGGGGTTGCAATTTGCTCCTCCACGTGCTTGGTCTTTCCCGACGCGCAGACTTCACGGTCATCCGCCACGTAATCGGCGGCCATGTCTGCGGGGAAGAGGTCGAAGTCAGTCTTGCCGAGACACTCCTCCACGGTTCGGCCGGCAGATCTCGCGTACTTTTCGTTGATCATCTCCAGCCGCCCTTCGGTGTTCTTCAGCCAAGCCATCATCGGCAGGTTGTCCAGAATGGCCCGCTGGCGCAGCAATAGCCTCGCGTTGGCCAATTCGGCCGTCTTCTGTTTTTCGACCTCCCGGGCCAACTCCTCGTTTACCCGCTTAAGCTTTTCGTTTGCCTCGCAGAGCTGGCCGGTCCGTTCGGCCACCAGCGCCTCAAGGTGCCGGTTGCGATCCTGCAGGTCCTTGAGCGGATAGATCTCCCCCTCGTCAGCGATTCCGAATGAGACCGAGATGCTGCTATGGGAGATCTTCCAGCCGGCGTCCTCCCTGCGGAATATGAGCACGAGGCGGGCAATTTTTTTCGACAGTATGTGCTCTTCGATGGGGAGATGGATGACGAAGGTGCTGCTGGTCACCGCAATCGTTTCGGCCAGCAGCTGGATCGAGAGATCCTTCAGTTCGATGTGTATGGGGTCCTTGACCTGAGCGAAGTCCTGACGGGTGACCGCGATCCATGCCTCACGATCCTTCACGAGATAATCGCCGCTACCGGTTATGCCCGAGAAATCGTCACTGAACCAGGCCGTCAGCAAATCGTCGCGAGTCGAGTACATCCGAATGTAATTATCGAACAGTTCCCTGATTTCCTGGTAGCTTGAGGCGTCCATGATAGTGATCCCTTCCTATTGTGAAAACGTCGGCGATTGGAACAGCCGGGGTGCAGAAACACAGGGGGGAGGTTTGCCGTCCTAATTGTCCGAGAACTATACCAGTAACGACGTATATTTCATGTCAGAAAAGGGAAGGTCTAAGGGGGAGTTCTGGGGTCAGGCTTGCAGTGTTGCAAAGTCGATGGCGAGTGTCAGAGGTGCAACTTCGCAAGCCTGCCCCCAGAACTCCCTTGAGTGCTTAAGCAGATGAGACGGCTGAGGATGATCAACGGTCTTTCTCATTTCATGGCCAGATCAGAAACTATCTGTACGGCAATCTGTTGGCTGGCGCTTGTGAGCACCGTGTCGATAAAGTCACTGCTCTCATCCAGCCAAACGGAGATGTTGCTGGAAGGGGCAACATACTGGTACAGCTTTTCTTCCTTTGTCGTGTTCTTCGTCACATCTCTTTGCACGGATACCAATACCCGTACAGTAAAGTCGATTTCTTCATCCCGCGTCGTAGAGAACAGTAGATCTTGCAGCTCGACGGTCACCAGCGCTACAGGATGATCTGTACCCAACTTCCAGCACTTTTGTGCCCTGGCATTGACATTCTTCTGCAACTCGGCCAGCAAAGGGTGAGACTGCTGCACGCCCATCATCCGGGCGCGCAACTGAGCAGCCTTTGCACTGGAAAGCTGGCCCGTAACGCCCACCCCTGCACCGACACCGGCGCCAACACCTGCCCCGGTTACGGCACCAGTGGCGGCTAGAACCGGGCTGCAGAAAAAAAAGAAGGGGCCACATGACAAGCCCAGAAGGGCACCGGTGACGGCGCCGCCCGCCGCTCCGGTTCCGGCACCCGCCGCAGCGCCGCTACCGATTGCCTTGTTCTTTATGTCAATGACATCAACGGATTGCGGGCTCTTCGCAAAGACGATCTGGACCGCTTCACCACGAGGAATGGGCTTGATCTGCGTCGTCGCGCAGCCGCAAAGAAGATTAAGCGAGAGAATGAGACCTATAGTTTGTTTCATTCCGGTAGGTCCTCAAATGTAACTGCGTGGTCGAAAATGTCTACCGCTATCCCGCAAGGGGGACGTTCCTATGCCTCTCATCCCAGCTAACATCAACATGTTACATATGTCACCTGCATCCCCCTTCTCCCGGAGACGCCTTGAACTTGACTTACTGAAAAACCACGGTCAGCTTTTCGTTCAACTCCACCTTTATCCCTGGTATTGCCTTGGACAGCTCCTTCACGTCGGGCATGAACCCACTTCTAAGAAGGCTCAGTGTCTCCAGTTCAGCCGTGGTCGGATTACTAAGCCTGGTCATATCAAAATCGAAAATGGTCAGGCGATTTCCGTCGCGATGGGTGGCATCGGTGCTCAGTATGGTGCCGTTCACTTCTACGACAAGGGCGAACTTCATCCCCATGAACATCGCCATCATTTCCCTCTTCTTCTCTTCGCTTAGCGGGTCAGATGTAATTGCCGGGTTTTCTACCTTGGGGCTGTATACTTCAGGGGCGGTTTCCGCATCTCGCGCGGTTTGCAGGGGGGGGATGAAAATTTCAGGGGAGCTTTCGGCTGGCGCTGATCCGTTGGTGCGCAAAGGATCTGGCGCCGCATGAACTGTGTGGTTTTCAGTAGCCTTGGGGAAGTTGATGACCAGAGTCCCCTTCGGTCCCTTTTTAAAGCTGAAATTCAGGAGCGGGATCTTCGGAATATTTGCGGTGACATCGGCGCCGCTCCGATGCGACAACTGGAGCGTGTTGATGTCCCTGAATGCATATCTAGCTACATAACCTTTAAAGTCTTTGTTTTCCACCCTTTCACCCGAAAGGTAGCTAACACCCTTTCCCATCGAGTTGGCTCTGCCCTTGAGCTGGTCCGGCTCGAAAAGGTCGAAGGGGTTGTCCTTTCCCCCGGCGCCTTGAACCTTCCCGCCGGCGCTCTTTAAGCTGCGAAACATCTCCTCGATCTGAGCCACAACCTTTTTGCTGATGAAAACCGTTTCTTCGACCGTACCGCTCCCGTCACGATTTACACGAACGACCGTCGTCACCTGGAAGCAACCAGTCAAAAGCATCAGGGCAAAACAGGTAATAAGCAGTCGAAGCGGTGCCATGGGTAACCCTCCTTCAAGCTCTGAAACCGTCTTACCACGCCAAACCATCCATCTCACGTGTGAGCAGGGGGACTGAGTAGGGGGATGAGCAGGGGGACGTTGCTGAGATTTTGACTTTCTCTCTCTGTTGTGTCTGCAAATCCCAAAATCTCAGCAACGTCCCCTCAAGTTTCTCAAGTTTTGTGGTCCGTCTCCACCCGTTCTGGTTGGGCTACATACGTCCATTGTTGTCGGAGATTAACGTCTTTGCTCCCTTTAGCTCGCGTCTCTTTGCCTTTGGCTGTGTGCTTGGATTGTTTGGGTATTTTGCGCCGTCAAACCGCATTAATACCTGTCCAGACTTAGCCCCACCACCTACGACAAATACTGATAATGTGTGCCACCCATTTTTTCTTTCAGGCAGCAGAAAAATGGGCGCCCTCGTGATGGTACTGGAAGAGACTTTTTGAAAGCCGTGACTTGCTTCTTTAAAAATTAGGAATGTACATCCACCTGATCCGCAATACTGGTTGTCGGTGATAAGGACTACTGCATCATCGGTTCCATCATCATTTAAGTCGACAAATGCATATTTGTAAGAGGGTGGAGTAGCTTCCTTTGCCCAGGTGTTTATTGCTTTTTCCAGTGCAGCAACATCCCCGGCGAGCACTGGTGTTGCTGATAAAATCAGGATTCCTATCAAGAACGAATGCAGCAGCTTTCTCATTTCAATTTCTCCTTCGCTGCCAACGGGGGCGGCCTTGACCGGCGGCGTTAGCCGTCCGAGTCTTAGGACGTTGTTGGAATCTGCCATTCCTCATGATTAAAACGTGCCTGCCCCTTTCGGAGTCTAAAACATCTCTGCATCCCGTCTAGGCCTAGCCTAAATCCAATGAAGTGTTTTGGACAGCAGCACACGATAAAGAAAACAAAATACTGATGCTGCAGCTATGATAAATAGCAATAATGTTAATAACGGACGGGGTTTATCATGTATTAGATGGTATTCCTTATTGTCCAGGCCGAAAATTGAACCTCCGCCGATCCACTGGTCCAGTCGCCACTGCCAACTCAACACTGAGCATATAGCATAAGCCCCGATAGCCCCGACAAGTCTAAGTTCCGGCGGGGCAAAAACGAAGAAAGCAATCATCGCAGGTATAGGCGCTATTGCGGAAATGAGCACTGTTCGTGCGCGCTTTCTAGTGGCTTTTTGATGCGGTAGTTCACCCGCAGCAAACTTTTCAACATACTCAAAATTTGCGCATAGACCTTTACACTCCGGGCATAACCCAATAGGAACTTTTTCGTAAAGGTAGGACGTAGTATGTTTTAAGGGGGTGACGCAATTATGGCAAAATCTCGATCCGCAGTCAGAGCATTGCCAACTGCTTTGGTGGCTGGGATGAATTTTACAATTACTGTCTTTCGGCACAATTTCTGCCATTGTACCTGTTTTGGCATAAGCTTTCAGGCACTTGGGGCATGCCCATTCTGGCGCGTCATCCGTTGGTTGCCTAGTATAGTTGCAAGCCGGACACGTGATCTCTTTCACTTTTCCCTCTGCTGGTGATTTCATCACATCTCACTGCACCAACTTAAATTGTGACACTGTATGCCAACGGGTATGGCTTTGACCGCTTTCGGCGGGTCGTAAGCCGGGTTGAGACCTCAGTCTATTCTGTTTTTTGAAACTTGAAGACGCGGCCCTTTCAGCTTCCCTTGTTAGTCAGGCCTATTGCTGAATACAAAAATCAATCATCTTTAGGCACGGCTCTATTCTCAATTTCAATACCAGCTGCCCGTTACGTTGAGAGTTGACAGAGATTGCGGATCAATCCGAACGGCTTGACCTGATCCATGAGGCGCAGCCCAAGACCAGCCTGAAGGCTGATGCCACGTTTTGACCTGAATTACGACATTAGCGCCAAGTTCACGTGCCCTGTCGGCAATGGAGGTCAGAACACTGTCGGAGCTTCCGTACCAGACCTTACCAACCTCAACGGATGAAATGGCCTCAAACGATACGCTTAGAGGAAGACCCTGCTCTGTCACAAACACTTTGTCGTGGTGGGCTGGATATTTTGATTCTGAGGCAGGTATTGATTGAGTTGTGTTTGTAATAATGAAGGGGTTGTGCGCAGAACAAGCAGTTAACAAGAGACCGTAAATTGCCATAAACAGAATAGCTCGGCAGGTTTTGTGACTAATCATCTAATGTCTCCCCATTTACTTGATGTGGACCCCCATCTTGACGCCCAACGGGTTGCGGCTGAGCGGCGGAGCGATCTTGCTCTCACAGGCTCCTAGTCGCTCCTACTGACTCGCACAGTCCGTCTCTACCCGTTTTGGTTGGGATCCGCTATTTACGACTCTCATGTGTGAGCTACCTGCCAATCGGGAGGAAGGCTATAAAATAACCATCCTCCCACCGCAACAAGAAGATGCGCCATCTATACTTAATTTCATTTGCATACACAAATCAATCGCAATATATATAGATCCTGCACACATGTCAAAGGCGAAGTGATGACTGGTATCCTCAAGCGGTAGTGTCGGAATTCCTGTGTCTCCTGGCGCAGTTCAGGGTTCCACCGTCGCGGCTACACCATTGCGTGCCCATCCTGACAGAGCAAACGCCGAAAAGCCTGCTGGAAATTTGCCCCCTGAGACACCAGTCAGCCGAAGTTGATGTTTCAATCTGAAGTTGGACCTGCCACTTTAGCAGTTCATCGTCGCGTTTCCCGAATCTGCCACCGCGTTTTCACATTTCGTCCGGATGTTTTGCGATTTTAGGGTAACGTTTTCCGATTTTGTCATCCTGTTTTGTGATTTTAGGATGACGTTTCGGATTTTAAGGGGACGTTTTCCGATTTTGTGATCGCGTTTTCGGATTTTACGGGGACATTTCCCGATTTTGTCACTGCGTTTTCCGATTTAACGGGAACGTTTCCCGATTTTGTCACTGCGTTTTCCGATTTAACGGGAACGTTTCCCGATTTTGTCACTGCGTTTTCCGATTTCATTGGGACGTTTTCCGATTTTGTCTTGGCGCACTGCTTGGAGAGGAGGGTAGCAGAAGGGAGTGTCACCACCGGGTACGGAAACCGTAACCAGGCGGTGGTGACACTTTAGTGAGGTTTTAGATCGCCATCATGCTGATGAAGTTGGACCACGGCCCTGCATCATTGGCGCCCACAGCCCTGATCCTGATGTAGTAGAGCTTGCCGGGCGTGAGACCTGTTATTTCGATCCGGTTGATTTTGCCCGAGGTCGCATGGTGCCTCCAACTGGACTCTACGAGCGGGTCGCCCTCACAAACCCAAACTTCGTAACTCCTGGCACCCTTGACCGCAGACGCGCGGGCGATGATACTGCGCCCTTCGTAGAGCATCCTGAAGTTCTCCGGCACGAGGAGGCCCCCAGCCGAAGTCCGTTTGCTGGATACCTGGTGCACCAAACCCAATTTCTGTGGAATGGTCGGGTCGTGTTTGCCGGTGAGGGTCGCCATGCCATGAACCAGGCTTATTTGCACAATGAGGTCGTTCCGGGCCGCCTCCAGTTCCGGTTCCTTGTCACGGGCGCCGTCCAATACCTGGTGATACAGGCTGCGGTGCCGGTCAAGAGCATGTTGTATCTTCTCCTGGTTCGGTAACAGGTCGTAGATGCTTTGCATGATGGACGGATCCCTGCTCAAATCGGTGAGGAGGTCGCCGGTTGTGCGGATGAGTTCGTCGTCCCCTTCCCCGCCATTACGATTTTTCACCATGTCTTTGGCCTCCGCTTGATAAATTAAAAAACTCCAATTACGGTAGCATGCAGATCCGTCATTGCAAGAGCAAATCTTCGGGGGGAGAACCAAAAGCAACGGTTAACGCAAAGGAGCCAAGACGCAAAGAACGTCTCGATTTGAGGATTATATGGCGGGGGTATGGGAGGGTTCAGGCAGGCTACAGAGTGGCCTGAGCTAGGAGGCACGCGTCCGGTGCCAGCACAGGACAAATCCCCCCTGTCCCCCCTTCGCAAAGGGGGGGGGGGACGCTGGTTCACGTGCGGCTCCAGATGGGGAGCTGATCCGGGATCAACCACAAAAAGCGGGGGACGAGCCTTTGCTCGTCCCCCGCTTCGCTTTGGTTGCTACCCATTCCGACCGGTTGCTCAAGGGGAGGACGTTCTTAAGATTTTGATTTTGGCTGTCTGGCTTCTGCAAATCTCAAAATCTCAGGAACGCCCCCCTATGTCCGCAATCCTATAATAAGTCACATTGTCCGATGATTACGGGAGTGTTAACTGCCACGTGACTGTGGCACCGCTAGAAGTTTCCGAAGGAGAGACCACTCGAGAGTCAGCTCCCGAATCGCTCCCCTCATAGTCTGGGTATTCCCATTCGACGTGCAATACGTAACCAACACCTGCCGGAACGACGAAAGTAGCGCTAGTAATATGTTCATCAGAAGACCAACCGCCGTCCGCTATGAGATTAGTATCGGTCGCGTCATTTACCCAGAAGTGTGTATAGGGATGGTTGGATGACGAAGAATTGCGCCCGATAAGGGTTGCTGTCCCACCTCCACTACCCGTCACTGCTGACACCGTAAATGTCGCCGACTTTGTGACCTCCTGATTGCCAGCCGTATCGATCGAATACCAGGAGATTGTATGCGACACACTTCCAGAGGCGGGGGCAGTCACCGCTATTGATGTCCCCTGGGTAAACGACACGGCTCCGTCCAGCTTGTACCACGTACTTGCGACGCCAGAACCACTATCTGCCGGGGTAAGTGTGAAACTTTGGTTACCTGTATAGGTGGTACCTGCCACAGCACTGCTTGAAGTAACTGGAGCAATCGTATCAATACGGAATTGATTTGATACGTGGGCAGTCTCTGTGTTGTTGGCATTGTCAACAGAATAATAGCTGAAAGTGTGCAGCCCATCACCCGATACGGCGAAAACCGTACCCTGGATAAAGGCGCCAGCATCTATTTTGTAGTAGGTAGTCTTGACCCCTGACCCGACATCGACAGGTGTAAGTGTTACGGCCTGACTGCCCTTGAAAATGGCGCCGGCAGCCGGGTTGAAGCTTGATGCCGTTACAGGTGGCGTTGTATCGGAAACTACCACAGCCTGTACAGTAAAGGTAACCGACCGTGTCGTTTCCTGATTCCCCGCGGCATCAATCGAATACCACGAGATAGTGTGAGATGCGCTTCCGGAAACCGGGGCAGCGACGGCAATCGATGTGCCCTGTGTAAACGACGCGGCTCCGTCGAGCTTGTACCACGTACTCGCGACTCCTGAACCACCGTCTGTTGCACTCAGGGTGAACGTCTGAGCGCTAGTATAAGTAACATTGTTCGCAGCACTATTAGTAGTAACAGGTGCTACGGTATCAATGCGGAACGAATTTGACACGTGAACAGCTTCGGTGTTGTTGGCATTGTCAACAGAGTAATAGCTAAAGGTGTGCGAACCGTCGCCCGTAACGGTAAAGGATGTTCCTTGTACGAAAGCACCTGAATCAATTTTGTAGTAGGTCGCCTTGACACCGGAACCACTGTCACTCGGAGTAAGAGTCACCGTTTGGCTGGCCTTGAAGTTTGCCCCAGTTGATGGATTAAAGTTCGATGTCGTTGCAGGCGGGGTAGTATCGGCAACTGGTACTGCCTGTACGGTAAATGTAACTGTCTTTGTGGCCTCTCTATTCATGGCATGATCAGCTGAATAGAAATACAGTGTGTAGTTCCTTGAACCTGAAGTCGGTGCACTAAAGTAAACATCGTTCCCTATGTGCCAGGACGTGCCACCAAGAGAATACCAGGTTGCGGAAATGCCTGAAGAACCTGCATCCGTGGCCGTCAGATGGATTGAAGAACCACCCACGTACGTATACTGCGCGTTGCATGTTGTTGTTGGCGGTTGATGGTCTCCGACCGCAGCTGCCGTCAAGCCTGGGGTGTGGCAGCGGGCGCAGTTATCACCAGGTCCCGGGAAATCACCGCCACCGGTGTCATGGCAGAGCTCACAGCTTGCAGATGAGTTCCAGTACATTCCGTTGTGGTTAGCTGTCATTGCAGAGTGTATCGAAGGGTGGCAGGAGCCCTGCTGGCAGGTCTTGTTCCAGGCTTCGCCACCGAAAGAATTCCTCGGAGGGTTGCTGCCCGAGTGGCACAACGAGCAGTTGCTGTTATGTTGCTGGACGAGGCTCTCATAGTGGCACAGCGTACAATTCTCGTTAATGCTCAAAGGAGTGACATCGTGGGCGCTGTCAGGGGTGAACATCACGATATCGCCGGAACTCATCGTTGCCTTGTGATCTGGCATCGATGCGGCAAATGATCCTTTGGCATTATTGTGCGCATGGCACTTATTGCATACCTTCGGATCGTTGCTGGCATGATCTGCAATTGATGCCGGGGGGACATGACAGACCTGGCAGACTCCGGTTCCATCCGCGTTCTTGTACTCCCTTCTGCTGCCAGAGTAACGGAAGAATATCTGGTTTGATGTTCCCGGCAGATTCCTCCGGATCAGGTTGATGTTGGTCCCTTTGGCGCCGGTCGGATCGTTCGGATCATACTCCACATGGGCGGCATGGCAGTCCAGGCACTGGACGTCCTGCCCCCAGCCGTTGTGATTCATCTTGCCTGCGTGGCAGTTGGTGCAGATATTCAGGTTATCGGCAGCCCCGGAGGCCACTTTGCCCCCCCGTGGGTTGGTGCGCAGCAGGTTGCCGTCGCCAAGCTTGCCGTTGCTGTCGGCAACAGGTGGATTGGCACTTTGTGAATAGGCACTATGCACTGAATGGCACGTGCTGCAGAGCAACACGCCGCCGGATGTGGTGAGCTTGGCGCCCAGATCTGAATTCGGGTTGGCCTGATTGGCATTGAGCGGGGGATTGTTGTAGCCGCTTGGGTTGGCTGCGGCCGCTTCCGGGAACTTGATATTCACCGGATGGCTTGCCGGGTAAGCAGCCGGCATTACCCGGTGGCTTTTCACGTCACGCGACCTATGGCAATCCAGGCAGAGCTGATCCCCATCATTTGCCATACGCAGGTATTTGCCGTTGCCGTCGTCATGAGGGTTATGACAGTTTACGCAAGCGAATTGATCGCCCGTGTAGTTCTGGGCCTGGGACAGCACCCCGACAACCGGCGGTTGGGCACCTGCGGCGGGATTCGTGGTACTCCCGCTCCAACGGTGCGAGGTCTGCAATTCTTCTCTGTTCGTGCCGGTAGAGAAGTCACTATGGCACGACAGGCAGTTGCTGTTGAACGTAACGCTATTGGATGGCGCGGAGGAATTATGGCAGGTTGTGCAGGATGGCGCTACAATCTTGGCCGGGTCGAAATGCGGACCGTCCCCAGCGCCGGCGCTAAATGGTATCACCAGGGCAAGCAAGGCGAGGCTGAGTGCTATGCTTAATAGATTTTTCATAGTCAGGCTCCAAAACAAAAGAAATATTTAGTAGGAATCGACTACAAGTGTCCGCTCAATGACAATAGAAGCATTTAGATGTGTACTTGGCTACTACGTCAAGAGTGCCGTTTGCGTGCTGGCTTGGAGCCGTTATGTAATTCGACACGATGGTCTTTCCATCCGCTGCCGTACTGGATTTTGCATCAGGATGACACGTCTCACAGTTGTTTGATCCAATCATGTATTGCATGCCGTGAGAGCCGCTGTGCCAGACATTCTTGGAATAAGGCGGGATCGAATGGCAACTTTTGCAATTGGTGTCCTCTTTGTCCTGCCAAAGGGCTGTCGCATCGCTCATGCCGCCATAGTTGTACGAGACGGGTACTACTTCATCAGCGCCCCAGTCATATATGTAATAGGTAAAAACACCAGCGGGAATGCTATGGCATGAAATATTTGAACAGCTGGCAGCCGCGGATGTCCGTGGAGAAGTCCAGCTTCCTGATGGTGTGAATACCGGGGCGGGACCACTAGGAGAGAAGGCCGCTTTTGTGCTGTCCTTAAAGAATGTTCCTGAAGCCATGAATGAGTTGGTCAGGTCGTGGCACGCCTTGCAATCATTCATGAATGCCTGGTGCTTGGTATGCAAAATGTCAGGACAAAGGTCGTTGTTCTTTGCGTCAAGACAATAGTTGGCTCCACTGACAACCGAACTGAGCGTGGCCAGGATAAGCAGCGCAAGGCTGAATGCTACCGTAAGCGTTTTCATTGTGCGCCTCCTTGACCCGTTTTATTACTTGCCCCGTTATCATTTGGAGAATCCTTGTCTACCTTTGGTTTTTTGTATTTTTTGAGAACATAGGTATCAATCGACGCGTCATGGGGAACCCATTCTTGGCCGTTGTAGATGTATTCATGCTTGTCCGTGGTATTGAAATAAACTTGGTGAATTTTAGGGTTGTTCGGTTCATGGGGCAGTTGCTGGATATCTTTCGCTGCCGCTGATGTTACTGTGAACAGTGTGGTGAAAGCTAACAATGAAAGTGCCACCACTGTGAGCGCCAGGGCGGATACGCCCCTCGTGAGCATAGTGTTCAGCCGTGTGTCCAACTGGTGCGGTGATTTCTGTGGTCTCATGGGCATGCGTCCTCCTTGTAAAGTTGCGTGCACTGACAATGAACGTGAGGCATGATCGGGTTGGGGCGTGGTTCCGGCTGAAGAGGCAGGATCAAGGATCAGAAGCGGGGATGCTGCTGTGGTGATGTTTTTCATGGTGTCCTCCGTCAGGAACAAAGCTTCGGCGGCCCAGCTGCCCGGTTCAGAGAACTGTGGGCCTGTGGCTTTGTGTCCCCACCTTTCGATGGGTTTACCCTTGACGAAGTGTGAAACTATTTTTTAAGATATAGCAATTAATGTACCGTCGTTAAATAACTTATATTTCAACACGATACGTGACACGTATATCAAGAAAACGCCAATTGCCGCACAACAATACGTGCAATAGCTAGCAATCTTTACTGCCTTGATCCAAAGGAGGGAACGTTGCTGTTGGTTGTACGCACCGTCACTAGGCGAGAGTGGGGGGATTTCGTACATGTAGTTTTGAAAGCGAGCTGATTTTTCCGTTATACCCATATCCGCAAGATGCTGGATGCAGTATTGCCAGTCAATCGGAACCGGAGTCGGCGACCTGCAAACAAAAACGGGGGACGAGCCTTTGCTCGTCCCCCGCTTCGCTTTGGTTGCTATCGATTCCGACCGGCTGCTGTCAGAGCTTGAACTTGCCGACGATGCGCTGCAACTCCCCGGAGAGCTCGGCGAGCCGGGAGGCGGACTGGGCGGAATCTTGGGCGCCGCTGGCGGTTTCCTGCACCACGGCGGTTACCTGCTGGATGTTGTTGGTGATCTCGCCGGTGGTGGCACCCTGCTCCTCGGCGGCGGTGGCAATCTGGCTCACCTGGGCGGTGACATCGTTGACCTGCTCCAGGATTTGCTTCAAAGCGCCCTCTAACTGCTCGGCCTCTACGGCGCCCTGCTCGGTGCCGCGCACCCCTTCTTCCATGGAGGTGATGGCGTCCCTGGTCTCCAACTGGATCGCCTTGATCATGTCGCCAATTTCCTTGGTGGCGCGGGTGGTGCGCTCGGCCAAGGCACGCACCTCGTCGGCAACCACGGCAAAACCGCGCCCCTGCTCGCCGGCCCGGGCCGCCTCGATGGCGGCGTTCAATGCAAGCAAGTTGGTCTGGTCGGCAATATCCTCGATGGTCGCCACGATGGCACCGATCTGTTCGGAGCGCTCGCCCAGCGACGAGATCCGGTCGGCGTTCTGCCTGGTCTGCCGACCGCGGTAGCGGATCCCTTCCACGGTGCTGGAAACAACCTTGAACCCTTCCTGGGTGGTATCGGCGGCGTGCTGTGCGCTATCGGCGGCGCGGTGACAGTTACTGGCGATGTCGGCGGCGGTGGCGGCCATCTCCTCGCTGGCAGTAGCCACGGTGGCAGTCTGCCCGGCTACCGACTCGGCGCCGACCGAGATCGACATGGAGGTCGAGGTGAGCGCGTTGGACTCGGAGGCGAGCGATCTGGAGGCGGAGGCGATCTGCGAGATGATGCTTCCCATGCTCTCCACGAAGGTGTTCAGCTTCTCGGCCAACAGCCCGATCTCGTCGCTGCGGTGACCGACGTCGACCCGCTTGGTCAGGTCCCCCTCCCCTTCGGCCAGATCGGCGACACGGTTACAGAGAACACCCAGCGGGCTGAGCAGCCCCCTGATGATGAAGAAGATGACGGCGATGCCGCCGGCGAGGAAGATGGCGCCGATAGCGATAAGCGCCCGCACCTGCCTGCTGACCGGAGCAAACACGTCAGCCTTGTCGGCGGTGACGCAGATGTACCAGTCCGCGGCGGGAATACGCGCGTAGGAGGCGATCTTGGCGACGTCCCCCATCTGGTACTCGAAGCTGCCGGCCGGCGCAGCGGCGAGTTTGGCACCCAGGTCGTCAAGTCCTGAGGTCACCTCCTGGAACTTCTTCTTGAGCACGAGTTCCTTTTTCGGGTGCACCAGGATCTTGCCACTCTTGTCCATGATGAAGGCGTAGCCGGTGCTGCCGACCTTCACGTTGAGCACCTGTTTAACGACGTCATCGAGCATGATGTCGGAGCTAAGCACGCCGGTGAAGCTCCCTCCGGCGGTGATGGGCGCGATGAAGGAGATGATGGTCTTGCCGGTCTGGGCGTCCACGTACGGCTCGGTCTGGGACACCTTCATCTCCGACTTGGCCTTCTCATACCAGGGCCTCTTGCGATGGTCCCAGCCCGCGTCGGGCACCCAGCCGTCGGAGGAGATGAACACGCCGTTCTCGTAACCGGGATAGACGGTGGAGAAGCCGCCCGCTCCCGCCAAAAGCTGCACAAGGCTCATTTGCTGCTCTTTTGACTGTCCCGGCTCCGTGGACAACTCCTTGGCGCCCGCAGCTATAATCGCCTGTTTGCTCAAGAGCCACGAGTTGACACTGGCGGCGTTGTCGCTGGCAAGCGACAACTGGGAGGAGTTGACCATGCTGCCCATGATCCTGCGGGAACTGGTTGCGGCGGTGATGATCAGGGCGACGATCGCTATGGAAAAAGCGACGACGACAGTAATGTTCACCTTGTTTCTCAGGTTCATTGGGCACCTCTCAAATTCTTGCAATAGGAATTTCTCATTCCTATCATTTCGGTACAATACGGAATGTGCTTGAGGACTTTAAACAACAGCACAGCTAACGTTAACTTAAAATAATGTACAAGCCGCCGTCTTATTCCTGTCGGTGGCATCAGATCATCTTGCAAGCGGCGAATTTGATAGATAAGCTGCATCCATGCCATCAGTACGAACTACCAAGCGCCATGATCGTCCCGAGCGGCACCTGTGTCTTTTCCTCTTCGCCGCCGTCTTCTCCCTCTGCAGCGTCGTCTGTGCCCACGCGGCCCCGGCCGCCGACGCCGCGCCGTCGCTGGTCATCGTCGGCGGCGACCGCAGCTACCCTCCTTACGAGTTCCTGGACAAGGACGACAAGCCCAGCGGCTACAACGTGGAGTTGACCCGCGCCGTGGCCCGGGTCATGGGACTCAAGGTCGAAATACGCCTCGGGGCTTGGTCGGAACGGCGCCAGGACCTGGTCCGGGGGGACGTCGACCTCTTGGAGGGGATGTCGTACTCGGACGAGCGCGCCAAAAGCGTCGACTTCTCGCCGCCGCACACCATCGTGCATCACTCGATCTTCGCCCGCAAAGGGGGGAGCCGGCATCCCACGCTGGCCGACCTGCGCGGCAAGGAGGTCCTGGTACTGGACGACGGCATCATGCAGGAGTTCCTGGCAGCGCAGCGCATCGGCGCCAAGGTGATTCCGGTACCGACCCACGCCGACGTGCTGCGTGCGCTCGCCGCGGGGAAGCACGACTACGCGGTGATGGCGAAACTGCCCGGCCTGTACCTGATCCGGGAACTGGGGCTTTCCAACCTCGAGGCGGTGGGCGACCCGGTATCGGCGCAGCAGTACTGTTTCGCGGTGAAAAAGGGGAACGCGGCGCTTTTGGCGCGCTTCAACGAGGGGCTCGCCATCCTGAAAAACACCGGGGAGTACCAGAAGATCTACAACAAGTGGCTCGGGGTCCTGGAACCGCCGGGGCTCTCCTGGAGCGAGGTATTCAAGTACGGCGCGGTGGTGGTACTGCCGCTGATCCTTCTGGCCGGCGGTGCCGTGCTCTGGTCGCGCACGCTGGGGCGCGAGGTGGCGGCACGCACGGCCGAACTGACCCGCGAGGTGGAGGAGCGCCGCCATGCCGAGGAAGAGCTCATAAACCGTCAGCAGCAACTGGTCCAGGCGGACAAAATGGCGGCGCTCGGCATCCTGGTGTCCGGCGTGGCGCACGAGATCAACAACCCCAACGGGCTGATCCTGTTGAACCTGCCGGTGGTGATGGAGGCATTCCGGGACGCGGAGCCGATCCTGGAGGAGTATTACCAGGACAACGGCGACTTCGAGTTCGGGGGACTTCCCTACTCGCGCATGCGCGAGGCGCTCCCCAAGCTGATGCAGCAGATGCAGGAGGGATCGCGGCGGGTCAAGCTGATCGTCGAGGACCTGAAGGATTTCGCGAGACAACAGGAGCCGGGGCAGGCGGCGGAGTTCGACCTGAACGAGACGGTGCAGGCGGCACTGCGCCTGCTGGCCAACCTGGTGGAGAAGAGCACGGAACATTTCAGCGTGAGCCTCGGCACCGGCATCCCGCGGCTCAACGGCAGCGCCCAGCGCATCGAGCAGGTGGTGGTGAACCTCGTGGTTAACGCGTGCCAGGCACTCCCCGCACCGGACCGGGGCATCGAGCTGGTCACCTGGTTCGATGTGGACAAGAGGCAGGTGATCCTGGAGGTGCGCGACGAGGGTACCGGGATCGCGCCGGAACATCTCTCCCGCCTCACCGATCCCTTCTTCACCACCAAGCGCGACAGCGGGGGAACCGGGCTTGGGCTGTCGGTTTCGAGCGGCATCGTCAAGGAACACGGCGGCGAGCTCTCCTTCAGTTCCGTCCCCGGTGCAGGCACCACGGCGCGGCTCACCTTCACCGTGCCCGACAAGGAGTCCATGGCATGACCACCACCCTCTATCCATCCTTCAGCATCCTGCTGGTCGACGATGAACCGGACTGGCTCTATTCCATGAGCATCACCCTGGAGCGCGCCGGGCTCACCAACATCCTCACCTGCCCGGACAGCCGCGAGGCCCTCAAGATGATGGCGGAGTACACGGTGGGGGTGGTGCTGCTCGACCTGACCATGCCGCACCTCTCCGGCGAGGAACTGCTGGAGCGGATCGCCGAGGAGCATCCCGAGGTGACGGTGATCATCGTGAGCGGCCTGAACCAGTTGGAGACGGCGGTGAACTGCATGCGTAGCGGCGCCTTCGACTACTACGTGAAGACCTCGGAGGAGGGGCGCATCGTCAAGGGGGTGAAACGGGCGGTCCGCGAGAAGGAACTGCAACTGGAGAACCGCGAACTGAGGAACCGTTTCCTCTACGACCGGCTCGAGCACCCGGAGGCGTTCGACAACATCGTGACCGGCGACAAGGGGATGCGTTCCATCTTCCAGTACGTTGAGGCGGTGGCGCTTTCCTCCCAGCCCATCCTGGTGACGGGAGAGAGCGGTGTCGGAAAAGAACTGATCGTCTCCGCCCTGCACCGGCTTTCCGGCAGGAAGGGTGAGCTTGTGGCGGTGAACGTGGCGGGACTGGACGACACCATGGTGTCCGATACCTTGTTCGGCCATGTCAAGGGCGCCTACACCGGTGCGGGCGAGGCGAGAAAAGGGATGATCGAGCAGGCCGCCGACGGGACGCTGTTCCTTGACGAGATCGGGGACCTGAGCCTCGGTTCGCAGGTGAAGCTGTTGCGGCTATTGCAGGAGGGGGAATACTACCCGATCGGCAGCGACCGTCCCCGACGTATCCGCGCGCGGGTGGTGGTGGCGACGCACCAGGACCTGGCGGCGCGGCAGGTGGCGGGGCAGTTTAGAAACGACCTCTACTACCGGCTGCGGGCGCACCACCTGCACGTACCCCCCTTGAGGAAACGAAAGGATGACATCCCGCTGCTGCTGGACCACTTCCTGGAGCTGGCGGCGCGGGAGTTCGGCAAGAAGAAGCCGACGCTACCCAAAGAGCTCGCGGTGCTTCTTGCCACCTACGACTTCCCCGGCAACGTGCGGGAACTGAAGGCGATGGTGTACGACGCGGTGAGCCTGCACCAGGGTGGAGTCCTTTCCATGGAGGCCTTCGTGCGCGCCATCGGGGAACGCCCGGCGCAATCGATTGCGGAGCAACCGGCGGAGCCTTCGGACAACCCGTTCTTCGGAATGGACCGGCTGCCGGGGTTCACAGAGGCGATCGACCTCTTGGTGGCCGAGGCGGTGCGGCGGGCGGAAGGGAACCAGTCCATCGCGGCACGGCTTTTGGGGGTGTCGCAGCCTACGCTCAGTAAGAGGTTGAAGCAGCAGCGGGCGTAAAAAGACGCTCCTTGCTCCCCCAGAGGTACCATTATCGGGTCCCCTCCCCCGGAGGGGGAGGGATAGGGAGGGGGATAGAAGTTGCCGCAAAGCCCCCCTTCCTCCTCCTGGGGGAGGAGGTGTAAGTGCCAGGATGACCGCCCCGGAGGAACTGATGCAGCACTACCGCAAAATCGCGATGCCGCCGCTACGGCACTGGACGGTGTTCCGACTGGCTGCGCTGGTCCTGCTGCTCGCGCTGCCTCTCCCCGGTTGCGCCACGCCGTCAGTCCCGGTCCCGAGCACCACCCGGCATTATCCCGCCATAACCATCTACGTCGGCAGCGGCTGAAGCTACTGTGCCGAGGTGGAAAGTTATTTCACCAGCAAAGGTATCCCCTACACCACCCGCGACATCCGAAAGGACCAGGCCGCGCGCCAGGAATGGCGGGAACGCTACCACGGTGACATGGTGCCCCTTATCGTCTTCGACCAGGGCAAGCGGATCGTCGACGGGTGCGATGTCCGGGCCATCGAACGGGCGATGCGGGAGCTTGAGGAGGGGGGAAGGGCCCCACGGTAGGTAGGGTGAGGTAAGGCAAGATAAGGCAAATCCCCCTTCGCAAAGGTTCTTCCCTTCTACCCTCTCCCTCCGGGAGAGGGGCGGGGGTGAGGGCATCGCCATCTGCACCGTCATCCCTTCGTGGCATCCCCCTCACCCGCCCTCCGGGCACCCTCTCCCACAGGGCGAGGGAACTCACCAGGCAACGGAGCGTCTCTCCTTCCTGAAACGAGGCAGAGAAAAGGGGTATTCCCCCCGGCATAGTATGACGGTTGTCATACATCACCCTAACGAACCGTAGTTCCGTGCCATTCCTCGCTTATACCTGCTCCCCTATTCCCTGCGGCATACCCCTCCCCAGAAACGGCTCCCTTCCTCCACCACCATAACGTACTGATACTAAAACATTTCCTTCTCCGTACTCCTCTTGGCATCACCGATGCTATGTATCGGTCGTGGGCGACGCTCGCCCGACCATCTCAGAGGGGAGAAACATCATGTTCTGGCTAGAGTTCGTAGTGGTACTGGCAGCTATCTTCGTCGGAGCCCGGCTGGGCGGCATCGGACTGGGGGTCATGGGTGGCCTGGGCCTCGCGGTCCTCACCTTCCTGTTCCACCTGCAACCGACCGCGCCCCCCATCGACGTCATGCTGATGATCGCGGCGGTGGTAACGGCCGCCGGCGTGCTACAGGCGGCGGGCGGCTTGGACTACCTGGTTTCGCTGGCAGAAAGAATCCTGCGTAACAACCCGGACCGGATCACCTTCCTGGGACCAATGGTCACCTACTTCTTCACCCTGTTCGCGGGGACCGGCCACGTGGCCTACTCGGTGCTCCCGGTCATCGCCGAGGTGGCACGCGAAACCGGCGTCCGCCCGGAACGCCCCATGTCAATTTCGGTAATTGCCTCGCAACAAGCTATTACTGCGAGCCCCATCGCCGCCGCGACCGTAGCACTGCTGGGGCTTCTCGGCGGATCGGCCGCAAAGTTCGGCTTCAACGTGGAACTGATCGACATCCTCAAGGTCTGTATCCCCTCCACCCTGATCGGCGTCATCATCGCCGCCTTCGTCTCCAACAAGATGGGCAAGAACCTGGACCAGGACCCGGAATACCAGCAGCGCCTCAAGGACGGGCTGGTTCCACCGCCGCGCAACGCGCAGGCGGACAGCGCCAAGGTGAACGAGGCGATCCGCAACACGCCGGCAAGCGCCAAGGTGGCGGTGGCCCTGTTCCTGGTGGGCACCATCCTGGTGGTCCTGTTCGGTTCCTTCCCGCAGATGCGCCCCGAGTGGAGCCAAGGGAGCGACACCCGCATCAGCCACATCGTGGTGAAGAGCGAGACCGAGGCCAAGCAGGTGCTGGCACAGTTAAAATCGGGCGGCAACTTCTCCGACGTCGCCAAGCAGTGCTCGATCGACGCCAGCGCGGTTACCGGCGGCGACCTCGGCTGGCAGGCCAAAGGGAAGATGATCCCCGAGTTCGAGAAGGCGTGCGCCAAGCTTAAGAAGCCGGGCGACCTGACCGAGGTGATCAAGAGTCCGTTCGGCTACCACATCGTGAAATTTGACGACAAGCGCCCCGCCCAGAACAAGGAGAAGATGGGGATGCCGCACGTGATCGAGATCGTCATGCTGACCATCGCGGCGCTCATGCTGCTTCTGTGCAAGGTGAAGGTCTCCCGCGTGGTCGAGGGGAGCGTCTTCATCGCCGGCATCCAGGCCGTCATCGCCATCTTCGGCATCGCCTGGATGGGTGACACCTTCTTCCAGGGCAACATGGATCTGTTGAGCGGATCCATCAAGGGGATGGTCACCACCGCACCGTGGCTGTTCGCCTTCGCGCTCTTCGTCCTCTCCATCCTGCTCTATAGCCAAGCCGCCACGGTACGCGCGCTCATGCCGCTGGGGATCAGCCTGGGCATCCCGGCTCCGTTCCTGATCGCCATGTTCCCGGCGGTGAACGGCTACTTCTTCATCCCTAACTACCCGACCGTGGTCGCCGCCATCAACTTCGACCGCACCGGCACCACCGGCATCGGCCGCTACGTCTTGAACCACAGCTTCATGATCCCGGGGCTGGTGGCGACCTTCTCGTCCATCGGGATCGGGTTCCTGCTGGTGAAGCTGATGTTCTAGGGAAGCAACCGCTACGCTCCCTCCCCATTCCCCTCTCCCCCCGGGAGAGGGTGGCCGTAGGCCGGGTGAGGGAGATGCCATAGGCGCCCTCACCCCGACCCTCTCCCGGAGGGAGAGGGGGCATGGGATAGACACTATAAAAACAATTTCCTTTCAAGGGAGTGACAAAGCAATGAAAACGAACACCACCGCATCGAAAAGACTGAGCGCCACCATGGAAAACCGCACCTGGCTCATGGAGCAGTTCCCGCCGTATTTCTTCATCGCCATGAAGGACGAGCCCGAGGCGATGGCCATGCTGGAGCGCGAGATGGGAAGCCTCGCCGACAACCGCCGCCTGGTGCTCTCGGACCGCGACAAGTGCCTGATCCAGGCGCTCCCCAACGTGCCGGGCTCGCTCTACGACACGCTGCGCCGCATCCCGGAACGGGAAATCTCCTACGCCATGATCGCCCACTCGGAAAGCCCGCTCCCCGGCAGCGACCGCACCCTGGAAATCCAACGCTTCGAGTTCGATAGAAAAAGCACCAAGGAGATCCAGGAAGGGGGCGACGTGGTCATCCCGGCAGGGATCCGTGCCAAGATCGCCTCGTCGCTGCGCCAGAGCTACCCGGACTTCGTCATGGGCGAGCTGGACCGCCTTTTGCGCATGCTCTGGCTGAACAACGAGAAGTACGTGCGCATGGCCTGGCCGGAGCGGGTGGCCCAGGTGCTCAACCTGTACCAGAAGGGTGTCAAGGCGGGCGGGCTCTACCTGGATGTCGAGGAGATGGAGGGGGGACGTGAATCGCGCATCCACTTCGCGGTGGGCAACCCGCCGCAGCACGACTTCCTGCTCCAGGTGATGGAGGTCTTCAACCGCCTCGACCTCGGCGTCAACCGCGCCTACTGCCTCACCATCTCCAACGGCACCCACCCCTACTTCCTGGGCACCTTCTACGTGCGCCGCCGCGACGGCCACGTGCTCTCTCGCGGCAGCGACCTGTTCAGCCGCCTGCAGGACGAGCTGTGCAACACCCAGATCCTCGCCACCACCTCCAACGCCTACCGCGACTTCGTCACCAAGGGGACCTTCAGCGGCCGGGAGGGGTCGCTCATCAACGCCTTCATCGCTTTCACCCACACCAACCTGGCCCACAACCAGCCGGACCGCTTCGGCTTGGACGATGTGAAGAGCGCCTTCTTCTCGCACCCCGAGATCGCCCTGCAACTGGCCGAGCTGTTCGCAGTCCGCTTCGACCCCGCCGTGCCCGAGCGCGAGGCCCGCTACGCGGCCAAGCTGGAGGAAACCGAGCGGGTGGTCGCCGACTACAACACCGGTCACCGCTACCTGGACGAGGTGCGCCGTGCCATCTTCCGCTGCTGCCTCATCTTCATCAAGCACACCCTGAAGACCAACTTCTACGTCCTGGAGAAGCAGGCGCTCGCCTTCCGGCTCGATCCCTCCTACCTGACCGATTTGGGGAGCGACTTCACCGCTGACCTCCCCTCTGCCCTCCCCTTCCGGGTCACCTTCTTCTTCAGCCGCTTCGGGTTCGGCTACCACATCGGCTTCTCGGACATCGCGCGCGGCGGCTGGCGCACCGTCATCGCCAGAAACGGCGACGACTTCATCACCAACGCCAACACCATCTTCCGCGAGAACTTCGTGCTCGCCCACACCCAGCACCTGAAGAACAAGGACATCTACGAAGGGGGCTCGAAGCTGGTGCTGATCCTCGACGCGGGTGACCTGCAGAGAACCGGCGAGCGCGACCAGGAGGTCTTGCGCCTGTACAAGCTGCAGTACGGCGTCGCCAACGCCTTTTTGGACATCTTCGTCACCGACCACGGCGTGGCCAGGCTCCCGGCGGTGGTGGACTACTACCGCGAGGACGAGCCGATCGAGCTCGGGCCGGACGAGAACATGCACGACGCCATGATCGAGAGCATCGCCCGCATCTCGAAAGAACGCGGCTACCTCTTGGGCATCGGCATCATGTCCAGCAAGAAGGTGGGGATCAACCACAAGGAATTCGGGGTCACCTCGACCGGCGTGGTACGCTTCGCCGAGATCACCATGGCGGACCTGGGTATCGACATGGTGCACGACGCCTTCAGTGTGAAGTTCACCGGCGGCCCCAACGGTGACGTGGCGGGCAACGCCATGCGCATCATGCTGGAGCGCTACCCGAGGATGCAGGTCCGCCTGATCCTGGACGGCACTGCGGCCCTGTTCGACCCGCTGGGTGCGCGCCACGGCGAGCTTTCCCGCATCATCCTCAAGGAGGACCTGGACGGCTTCAACCCGCAGGCGCTGCACGAGGGAGGCTTCATGCTCTTTAGAAGCGGCAGCCGTACCGAGGGGTTAAAGACCCTGTACCGCAAGGTGACCATGGGGAGCGACGGCCTCGCCGAGCAGTGGATCTCTATCGACGAGTTCTCGCGCGAGTTCGGCGACCTGGTCTTCACCACCGAGGCCGACCTTTTCATCCCGGGCGGCGGCCGCCCGGAAACCATCGACGCCGGCAACTGGGAACGCTTCTTCCTTCCCGACGGCACGCCGTCGGCGCGGGCCATCATCGAGGGGGCCAACTCGTTCATCACCCCGCAAGCGCGGACCCTATTGCAAAAGCGCGGCGTCATCATCATGCGCGACGCCTCGGCCAACAAGTGCGGCGTAATCTCCTCCTCGTACGAGATCATCGCCAACCTGCTCATGAAAGACAGCGAGTTCCTGGCCGAGAAAGAGGAGTACGTGGCCGGGGTCATTTCCATCCTGGAAAAACGTGCCGCCGACGAGGCGCGGCTGATCCTCAAGCGCCACCGCCAGAGCCCGGTGTTGCCCTGCACCGAGATCTCCGACGCCATCAGCACCGAGATCAACGGCCACTACGCGCGCCTGTTCCGCTTCTTCCAGGGCAGGCAGGAACTTTTGGCGCAGGCGCCCTTCCGCCGGGTCATCCTGGCGCACCTCCCCGCGCTGGTGGCGGAGAAGGCGCTCTACCGGCGCAGGATCGGGACCCTGCCCCAGAAATACCTGTGCGCCATCCTGGCCGCGGAACTTGGCTCCTCCATGGTGTACCGCGGCGACCAGGAGACCGAATTCGAGGACATCCTGAGGCTGCACATCGCCCGCAACTTTGCCGCCTGAGTTTGGTCTTCCTCACCACTGACCGTAACTGGTACCTTTTGCTAACAACCATGAGCCCGCCGGCAACGGCGGGCTCTTCCGTTTGTGCATCGTCTTTTTGCTGGTATTATCATGAAGTTGCGCGCGGCCCGGGAAACCGGGCCTCAACATTTCGGGCCAATTGCCGATGAGGAGCGCATCGCACCCAAACCTGTCGGAGGAACGCAGTGTCTTACCTCAGTGGCCCACATCCCCACCCACGCAACCGCTCGGCGGCGGTGCGCTACAGCGCCATGCTGTTCGTAACCTTCCTGGTGGTGTTCGGGCTGATCGTGTGGTTCACCGAAGGTAACAACCTGAAGGCCAAGCAAAACGACCTGGCCAGCAGGGCCAAGACTTTCAGCGGCTCCCTGCAAATCACCATGGAAGGGGACGCGAGCTACCTGGGGCTTTTGGCCCTGGACCGCGCCTCGGGAAAACTTACCTCGCAGCTGTTCCGGGAGCGCGCCGGCCAGTACGTGCAGGCCCACCCCCAGCTGATCAACATCACCTGGGTCGACGCCGACTTCACCATCACCGACGTGGCGCCCCTGGCGCCGAACCGGCAGATCGTGGGGCTGCACCTGAACCTTCCCGAACCGAAGCGGGCCTCGGCCCTGGCCAGGCAACTGCGCAAACCGGTCTACACGCGCCCCTTCGAGGCCATCCAGGGGAGCCCCTCCTTCGAGGTCTGGGTCCCGGTGTTCCGCGGCGACACCTTCCTGGGGCTGTTCGGGGGTATCTACTCCTGCGACAAGCTGCTGCAACAACTGGTCGCGCATACCCAGCCGCACCTGTACCACCTCAGTCTCACCGACTCCAACGGGCGGCTTTTGGCAACCATGGCGCATGGCGAGCCGCTGGACCGGCACTTCGCCACCGATTGGGCCGTCACCCCGGACGACGGGGTGATGCTGCGGGTGACCCGCTACCAGGGGCGCAGCGACTGGCGCCTGTTCCTGTTGAAGACCATCTCGCTGCTGCTGGTCATGGGGATGTCCTACACGCTCTACAACCTGAAGCTGGAAATAGACGAGCGCAAGCATGCCGAGGCAGAGATCAAGAAGCAGGCCGCGCTTTTGGAGGAGGAGATCACCGAGCGGCAAGCCGCCCAGGAATTGCTGCAGGAGCAGGCGGCGCTTTTGGAGGAAGAAGTCTCCGAGCGCTGGCAGGCGGAGGAGGCCTTGCGCGAGAGCGAGGAGCGGCTCAGGCTCCTGCTCGATTCCACCGGGGAAGCCATCTACGGCATCGACATCGACGGGAAGTGCACCTTCTGCAACCGCGCCTGCCTGGCCATGCTGGGCTACGAAAAAGACACCGACCTCCTGGGCAAAAACATCCACGACATCATGCACCACAGCTACTCCGATGGCCGGCACATGCCCCAGGAGGAGTGCAGCGCCCACGTGACCATGCTGCAGGGCAAGGGAAGCCACGTGGAAGACGAGGTGTTCTGGCGCTCCGACGGCAGCAGCTTCCCCGTGGAGTACTGGTCCTACCCCCAGGTGAAGGGTGGCAAGGTGGTCGGGGCCGTGGTGGCCTTCATCAACACCACCGAGCGCAGGCACCTGGAAGAGCAGTTCCGCCAGTCGCAGAAGATGGAGTCTATCGGCCGCCTGGCCGGCGGGGTCGCCCACGACTTCAACAACATGCTGAGCGTCATCTCCGGTGCCGCTGAGCTCTCCAGGCGCAAGCTCGAGGACGGCGAGCAGATCGAACAATACCTGGAGCTGATCATCAACGCCGCCCGGCGCTCCAGCGACATCACCCGGCAATTGCTCGCCTTCTCCCGCAAGGAGGTGGTCTCGCCCAAACCGGTGCAGTTGAACCGGCTCATCGCGGACTCCCTCAAGATCTTGACCCGGCTGATCAGCGAGGACGTCAAGCTCTCGTTCCGCCCCGCGCCGGAGCTCTGGACAGTCATGATCGCACCGTCGCAGGTGGACCAGATCCTGATGAACCTCGCGGTGAACGCGCGCGACGCCATGCCCGACGGAGGGAGCCTTACCATCGAGACCGACAACGTGCAGATCCCCAGCCACTATGCCTACCTGCATCCGGAGGCGCGGCCCGGGGAGTACGTGCAGCTTTCGGTGAGCGACACCGGCCACGGCATGGACAAGACCACCGCCGCCCACGTCTTCGAGCCCTTCTTCACCACCAAGGGGCAAGGCAAAGGGACCGGCCTGGGGTTGTCCACGGTGTACGGCATCGTCACCCAAAACGGCGGTTTCATCAACGTCTACAGCGAGCCGGGCCAGGGGGCGGTGTTCAAGATCTACCTGCCACGGCTCCAGGAGAGCCCGGCGGCGCCGCAGGGAGACGACACCGAGGACGGGCGTCTTGCCGGGACGATCCTCGTGGTCGAAGACGAGGAGATGCTGTTGTGGCTTACCACGAGGCTCCTGGAAGAGATGGGGCTCAAAGTGATCCAGGCGCAAAATCCCCTGGAGGCGCTGGAGATCACCCGGCAGCGCGGGGCCGATATCGACCTGGTGCTGACCGACGTGGTGATGCCGGAGATGAACGGTAGGGAACTGGCGGAGCGGATCAGGGAGGTTCTGCCGGAGATGAAGGTGCTCTTCATGTCGGGACACACCTCGGACAACGTGATCCAGCGCGGGGTGATAGAAGCGGGCATGGAGTACATCCAGAAGCCGCTGGGAATGGAAAAACTCCGGAAAAAGCTCTCGGAAATGCTGGTGCAGCGGCCAGAAAATTGAGGCGGACCACGACGCAGGCGCGGGTGCGGCATGAAAGTGGAGAAATACCAAAACGGTGAGCGGGTCACCATCGCGCCGGGCGAATTCTACGTGACCGGTAAGCCGGGGGTGATCACCACCCTGCTCGGCTCCTGCATCGCCGCCTGCCTCTACGACCCGAACCGGCGCCTGATCGGCATGAACCACTTCATGCTGAGCAACCCGCGCTACTCCAAGGAACTGCCGCTCAACATCACCGACGCGGGACGCTACGGCATCCACGCCATGGACCTGCTCATCAACGCCATGATGGCCAAGGGGACCGACCGCTCCCATATCAGGGCCAAGATCTTCGGGGGTGCCACCATCATCAACCCGGGCGCCAACGCGGACAACTTCTTCTGCGTGGGGCAGGTCAACTGCCGGTTCATCCTGCAGTACCTGGAACAGGAACGGATACCGATCGACGCCATGGACATCGGCGGGGACTTCGGGAGGGTGATCCACTTCTCCAACGGCGATTTCGCCGTGCACCGGAGGAAGGTGGACTCAAGCCGCAGCAACAAACTGGCCGAACGCGACCGCTACTGCTGGCAAAGGGCCATCGAGCAGCAGCAGGCCGCACTCCCAGAGGTCGAACTTTGGTGACCTGGAAAGGACCTACCTGAAAATGAAGATGTATCTCTTGAAGCAGGAACAGCTGCTGCCCATGTCGCTGCAACAGGCGTGGGAGTTTTTCGTGCACCCCGGCAACCTGCCGCGCATCACGCCCCCCGACCTCGGCTTCAAGATCACCGGCGCACTCCCGGAGAAGATGCACGCCGGGATGATCGTGACCTACACGGTGACCCCGTTTCTGGGGCTGGCGGTCAACTGGGTCACCGAGATCACCCACCTGCAGGAGCCGCACTTCTTCGTGGACGAGCAGCGCTTCGGGCCGTACCGGATGTGGCATCACCAGCACATCTTTACCGAGACGCCGCAGGGGACGCTGATGACCGACCTGGTGCACTACGTGCTCCCGTTGGGCATCTTGGGACGGGTCGCGGCGCCGCTGGTGACGCGCCGGGTGCGCGCCATCTTCGAGTACCGCCGCGAGGCCCTGGCCCGCGAACTCGGCTTTGGCCGGTAGCACAGGTGAATCCGCAGACGGCGTGCCCATTTTTTATGCAAAAAGGTAAAAAACCATGATCTGCGGGAAGAAAGGCGACCAAAGCAGGAAGTTATCCACAGCGTTTTCCACCAAACTGTGTACAGCGAAGCCGCGCCCAGCGGGGTGCTAGCCGAGAGGCGCCGTTTTTTTGCACTTTTACGCCATTTTGCGCAGCTTCGACAGTATATTGACGAAAACTAATTTACGCCAACTAACCTTTGCTACCCCAGAGCGGGTCGTCGAAGAACTGGCGCCTGAGTTGCTCGTCCGGGTTCTGCTCGTAGAACTCCTCTTCTGAAAAGGAAAAACGATAGTCAGCCAGGTAGTCGAGCAGTACCCGGTAGGCGGCGTTGACCTTCCTCATCTCCTCGCTGTCCGCCGGCGCTCCCAGGTCGGGGTGATGTCTTTTCACCAGATCGCGGTGCCGGCTCTTGATCTGCCTGAGGGTCGCCCGCTCTTCCAGGCCGAACACCGCCAGCGCCAGTTGCAACTCCTTGTAGGTCATCCCCTGCCCTCCCTGCCTACCTGCAGCGCCGCGGTCCCCTTCAGCTCGATATTGCACATCACGCTGTCATAGGGGCGCGCCAGCCACTGCCCCCCCTCGTCCTCCTGGATCAGTGCCACCAGCTCGCCGGAGAGCAGGGTGCGACGGCTGATGCCGTCGAGCCACACGCTCTGGCCGCACTGCAACAGCCCCGAGACCGGCGTTTGCCTCATCATCGCTCCCTTGCCGGGCATCCCCGGCACGGCGCGTCGCGCCGCGGTTAGCCTGCCGCCATCTGCCGGGCCAGCCGGCAGGCGTTCTCCACGGTGAAGCCGTACTCCTCGAGTACCTTGTCCCCCGGCGCGGAGGCGCCGTACCCCTCAACTCCGAGCACAATCCCGGCGTCCCCCACGTAGCGGTGCCACCCCTGGGGACTCCCCGCCTCGATGGCGAGCCTGAGCGGCACCTCCCGCGGCAGCACCGTCTCGCGGTAGGCGGCGGGCTGCTCGTCGAAGAGCTCCCAGCTGGGGAGCGACACCACGCGCACGGCGAGCCCCTCCTCCTGCAGTTGCAGGCGCGCCTTGAGCGCCAGCGCGACCTCGGAACCGGTGGCGACCAGGATCAGGCGCGTGCCGTCCCCCTCGAAGTCAGCCAGCACGTACCCCCCCTGCAGCACCCCCTGGGCCGGTGCGAAGCGTTCCCGGTCCAGCGTGGGGACGGCCTGACGCGACAAGACCAGCGCGACCGGGCGGTTCCTCACGGAAAGCGCCGCGCGCCAGGCAAAGGCGCTTTCGTTGGCGTCGCAGGGGCGCAGCACGATGAGGCGCGGTATGGCCCGCAGCGAGGCGAGGTGCTCCACCGGCTGATGAGTGGGGCCGTCCTCGCCGAGGGCGATGGAGTCGTGGGTGAAGACGTGAATCACCTTCAGTTCGGACAGAGCGGCCAGGCGCAGCGACGGGCGCAGGTAGTCGGAAAAGGTGAGGAAGGTGGCCCCGAAGGGAATGGTGCCGCCGTGGGCGGCCATGCCGTTCAGGATCGCAGCCATGCCGTGTTCGCGCACCCCGAAGTGGACGTTGGCGCCGGCAGGTCCCCACTCCCCGCCCACCGCACCCTGGCGGTCTTCGGGTTGGTAGGCCTCGCTTTGGAAGTCACCCTTGCCGGAGAGCGCGGTGACGGTGGAGGGGTTCAGGTCGGCCGAGCCGCCGAAGAACTGCGGCAGCCGCGCCGCCAGCGCGTTCAGGACTTTGCCAGAGGCGGCGCGGGTCGCCATCCCCTTGTCGTCGGGGGGAAAGACCGGGAGCGCCTCCTGCCACCCTTGCGGGAGTTCACCGGTGACGGCGAGGTCGAGCTCGCGGGCGAGCTCGGGGTACTCACCAGCGTAGCGGGCACGCAGTGCCTCCCAGTCGCGCTGGGCAGCGCCCCCCTGTTCCAACGCCCCCCGGAAGCGCTCCAGCGCCGGCTGCGGCACCAGAAATTCCGGTTCGGCCGGCCACCCGAGGTGCTCTTTGCTGCGCCGCACCTCGTCCGCACCCAGGGGGGAGCCGTGCGCCTCGAAGCTGTCCTGCTTGCCGGGCGAGCCGAAGCCGATGCGGGTGCGCACCATGATCAGCGACGGGCGCAGGGAGTCGGCCCGGGCCTCCTCGAGCGCGGCCGCGATGGCGGCGAGATCGTTGCCATCCTCCACCACCAGCACCTGCCAGCCGAAGGCGGCGAACCGGGCACCGCGCTCCTCGGAAAAGGAGAGGGAGGTCGAGGCGGCCAGCGTGATGCGGTTGTCGTCGTAGAGGCAGATCAGCTTGCCCAGGTGCAGGTGCCCCGCCAGGGAGGCGGCCTCGGACGCCACACCCTCCATCAGGTCGCCGTCACCGGCGATGACGTAGCTGTAGTGGTCGATGAGGCGGAAGCCGGGGCGGTTGAAGCGGGCGGCCAGGTGCGCCTCCGCCATGGCCATGCCCACCGCGTTGCCCAGCCCCTGTCCCAGGGGTCCCGTGCTCACCTCGACGCCGGGGGTGAGGCCGCGCTCCGGGTGCCCGGGCGTCCGGCTCCCCCACTGCCGGAAACGCTTGATCTCCTCCAGCGGCAGGTCGTAACCGGTCAGGTGCAACAGGGAGTACAAAAGCATCGAACCGTGCCCGGCGGAGAGGACGAAGCGGTCCCGGTCGAACCACGAGGGATCGGCCGGGTTGTGCTTCAGGAACCGGGTCCAGAGCTGGTACGCCATGGCAGCGGCCCCCATCGGCATGCCGGGGTGGCCACTGTTGGCCTTTTGAATCGCATCTACGGACAGAAAACGCAGGGTGTTGATGCAGAGCTGGTCCAGGTCGGCGGCGGGGTCGGTAACGGGATGCGTAGTCATGGCGCTGCTCCTTCAGGTATGAGGTCCGGGAGCATCGGCACCGTGTCCGCCACGCTTCTATCATCGACGCCGAGAAGCTTCTGAAGAACTGTGACAGAAAAGTTGGTGATGCTTCCTGCCATGACTATAACAACTCATTGGGGAAATAGGAACCGAGTCTCAACTGACAATTAGCAATGAACACTCGACAAGGTGCCGACCCCTATGACTTGGGCTCCCTTTCCAGATACAGTTTTATCGCCCGTTCCGTCCCCGTATGTCCTCCTAGTCGGAGTTGTCGACGAAGCGCAGCGCCGCCTCGGGGGAACGCGCCCCGGCCACCTGGAACCCGCACACCGACTGGTCCAGGCTGCACCAGACGTCTTCGCACAGCTTGAGCCCGACGGCCTGCGCGTTCTCCTCGAGGTAGCGCAGGTGCCTGGTCCCGGGGATGGGAACGATGTCGCTGCCGCGACGCAACAGCCAGGCGAGCGCCACCTGCGCCGGCGTCGCGTCGTGGGCACAGGCGAGTTCGTTGACCATGGAGACCAGGGTGAAGTTGTGGCGCAGGTTCTCGGCGAGAAAGCGCGGGTTCTTGCGGCGCCAGTCGCAGGGCTCCAGGTCGTCCGGTGTCCTGATCTTGCCGGCTAGGAACCCCCGCCCCATCGGACTGTAGGCGACGAAGCCGATGCCCAGTTCGCGCAGTACCGGTAACAGCTTGTCCTCCACCCCCCGCTCCCACAGCGAGTATTCCGACTGCACAGCGGAGAGCGGGTGCACGGCGTGGGCACGGCGCACGATGCCGGGGCCCACTTCGGAGAGGCCGATGTAGCGCACCTTCCCCTCCCGCACCAGTTCCGCCAGTGCGCCCACCGTCTCCTCGACCGGGACGGCGGGGTCCAGGCGGTGCTGGTAGTAGAGGTCGATGTAGTCCGTCCCCAGGCGCTTCAGGGAGCCGTCGATTGACCTGCGCACCTGCGCCGGGCTGCTGTCGAGCCCGATCTGCCGGCCGTGGGGCCCGAAGCGCCAGGCGAACTTGGTGGCCAGCACCAGCTTCTGGCGCGGGACCTCCTTCAGCAGGCGCCCCAGCAGTTCCTCGTTACAGAAGGGGCCGTAGACCTCGGCGGTATCCCAGAAGGTGATGCCCAGTTCGATGGCGCGACGCAGCACCCGGATCGACTCGGTCAGGTCGCCACTGCCGTAGCAGTAGGTCAACCCCCGGCACCCCAGTCCCAGCGCCGACACCTCCAACCCCTGTTGTCCAAGCTTGCGTTTGTGCATGGTAACCTCCCGAGAACAAAAATAGCCCATACGGATATGGGCTATTTCTGCGGCAGCAGTTCAGGGTTGCCGAAGGCCAGAGTGCTGGAGGTGAGCGCGGGAACCCTGGCCGGACATGGCTACTTGTTGATGACGCAGTCGATGATGGCGTTGATCCTGCGGTTTTGCTGCCGCCCTTCCGCGGTGTTGTTGTAGGCGATGGGACGGGTGGCCCCGAAGCCCCTGGCGGAGAGGCGGGAGCGCTCGATGCCGAAGTCCTTGACCAGGGAGTCGACTACGTTCTGGGCGCGCTGCTGGGACAGCTTCATGTTCTGGGCGGCGTTGCCGGTGTTGTCGGTATGCCCTTCGATCACTGCGGTGGTGGTATTGTAGCGCTTCATGTAGTCGGCCACCTTGGCGATCTCGTCGCGGTACTGCGGCTTGATGTCAGCCTTGCCCGGGTCGAAGTCGACCACCAGGGACATGCAGAGCCGCTCCGGCGGGGTGACCTGCTGCACATCGAAGGCGCAGTCGATGATGGCCTCGATGCGGCGGTTCTTCTGCTTCCCTTCGTTGGTCGCGTTGTCGGCGACGGGGCGGGTGAAGCCGTAGCCCTTGGCGGCGAGACGGGAACGTTCGATGCCGTACTGCTCGGTCAGCACATCGACCACGGCCTGGGCGCGTCGCTGGGAGAGATCCATGTTGTGGTTGTAGGAACCGACGTTGTCGGTGTGCCCCTCGATGACGGCGGTGGTGGTCGGATACTTCTTCATGAAATTGCCGACCTGGGCGATCTGGTCGCGCAGTTCCTGGCGCACGATGGCCTTGTCGATGTCGAACTCTCCGTGCAGGGTCATGCAGTACTTGTAGTGGCCGGGGCTGGGTTCGGTGGCCATCGGTTGCGGCGGTGCTTGCGGCTGGGCCTGTGCTTCCGGCTGCGCCGGCGGCGGGGTCTGGGCAACGGTGCCACCCGGTTCTGCTGCCGTAGCCGAGACAGGGGCAATCTTCTCGGTGCGCCCACCCATCACGAAGGTGAGCCCCAGGCTGTATTCCCAGTTTCTGGCGATGTCATCCTTGAGGTGCCTGCTCTGGAAGTCGATGATACGACGGCCATCGGCCCTAATGGCAACGTCGTCGCCCAGGAAGATCTTTAAGCCGGCGCCGCCGTTGACCGTACCGTCATGGGAGTCTTCCCCGCTGTACCTGATAACAGTCCCGCCACCGCCCAGGGCGAGGTACGGGACGAAGACGGACCTGGGCATGAAGTTCCAGATCAGGTCGAGGCGGTAGGAATACATGCCGTGCTCGTCATCGGTGCCCGCGTTTTCCGCCTTGACGTAGGTGCCCACCAGCTCCGTCTCGAAGTTGTCGGTCCAGTCGTAACCGAGCCTCAAGCCGCCCAGGAGACGGTCTTCGGTCAGCCAGCTCTGATGTTTGTCATCAAAGATGTAACCGCCGACGAAGGGGGAGATGGAGAACGCCCCCGCACGTTCTCCGGCATGCGCCGTGGCGGCCAGCGCCATCACGGCCAGGACCATGATGCAGATAAAGCCGGTGATCTTTTTCATCGTGGTAGCCTCCTTGTTGAGGAGGATCTTCTCCGAGACCCTCCCGCTAAATTTTCGAGCCGGCCTCTGGCTGGCCCATCCAGTCCCGGCCCGTGCCGGCGTGAAAGATCCGCTAACCCGCTGATTCCCTTTCCGCAATGCCTCGTCGGTTACTGCCGGAAAAATTAACGCTTACCAATATATCGGCATTCGTTTCGGTGTCAACACGCAAAGCCGCACTGGCGGCCGCTGCGCAAAGACTGCACAGCGCGGGTCATTCGCCGCGGATGCGGGTCATGTCCCGGGCGGCCCTCACCTCCTGCGCCGGGAGCCCAGCCCCCAGGTACGCGGCCACCCCTCCCGCCAGCACCCGCGCCTGGACACCGTTCTCTTTAAAGAGAGCGGCCAACTCTAGGGCAGGCTCGTCGTTGGGCAAACCGGAGACCACCACGACCAGGCGGTCGCGCGGCAATTCCGGCAGCTGCCGCCGGGCCTCGTCCCAATCGACCCGAAGCGCACCGCGCACCCTGTGCACGGCGAAGTCGGCATCGCCGGGGTGGCGCAGCTCGATAAAAAAGAGCGGCTCCCCTTCTTTGATCCGCTCCCATAGCCAGTCGGTCGTTACCGCCAGTTCGCTGCGCATGGCCCCTCCTGCTCAGTCTTCCCCCTCGTCGCCTGCTTTCTGGTCGACGTGTCTGCCATCGACCTTCCTCCTCAGGGTGAGGTAAACGAAGAGCGCGAGGGCCAAGACAATGAAGAGGGTGACACTCAGGGCGAAGGTGCCGAAGGAATGCTTGGCAGCCGGAGCGGGAACGGTGGACGGCGCCTGCGTTTGCGTTTGCACAGTAGCCATGGCCTCCTCCTTTTGCCGCTTGGCGCAGTCACCCGGCCGGCGGCACCCATCAAAAATAACTTAGAGACTTTTAATGTCAACAAGCCAATCTTTGTTTTTTTACTGTGACTGGAGCAGAAACCGGCCGGTGAGCACCGTGACAGGCGGCCAAGAGACAGGGGACCAACAGGGGAGAAGGTTCTAGGATGGATGACAGATGAGGAAATGCGATGGTGCTGTGAAACGGTGCGACAATGACTGTCGCGGCAAACCGACTACGATGTTGCCCCCGGGCTCAAGGGACACCTTGAGGGCCTGAATAATGAAAGAAAAATCACTGGGCTTTGTGCAGGAAAACTATTACCATTCAAGTAGTTCCTGAGTACACGACCTTAACGAGCAAAGAGCCGGAGATATGAACATCACCGATAAAATAGAGCAAGCGAAGCCTGCCATTCCCGTAGAGGGAAGGATGGACACCGCGCCGAGAGCCCGGGCGCAGCAGTCGGGGCGCCCTGCCAAGCGCCAGGAAGACCTGGTGGAGCTTTCTTCGTCGCTGTCCCAGATCTCCACCAAGGAACTGGACCAGCAGCAGGCGCAGCGGGTAGCCGCCATCAAGGCCCGGGTACAGTCGGGAGAGTACCGGGTCGATGCCCGGGACGTGGCGGAGAAGATGCTTTCGACACAAAGCGGCATCTGACCGGCAGCCTCCCCTGAAACGCCCAACGGCGCGTCACCGAAACTGGTGACGCGCCGTTGTCGTTTGGCGCTCCTGGTGACTGGGCGCTGCCGCTCCGGCCCCGGCTAGGCGGCGCCGGAGAGCCGGAACCACGCGGCCATGCCGGAGAGTTCCTCCGCGATCTGGCGCAGCTCCACCGAGGCACGCCTGACCTCGTTGGTGGAGTGCTCGGCGCGCTTGGTGATGTCGGCCATGCCGTCGACGTTGGCCGAGATTTCCACCATGGCCGTAGACTGCTGCTCGGCCGCCGCCGCGATCCGCTCCGCCATCTCCGCACCGCGAGTCGACACGGCCAGGATCTGCTCCAGCGACTGGCTCGCCTCTCCCGCGTAGCGCACCCCATCGGCAACGTTCCCGGTCCCCGCCTTCATGGCGCGCACCGTGCGCGTGGTCCCCTCCTGGATCTCCCGGATCATGGCGCCGATCTCGGCGGTGGCCTCGGTGGTGCGGGCGGCCAGCTTGCGCACCTCGTCGGCCACCACGGCAAAGCCCATCCCCAACTCGCCGGCCCGGGCGGCCTCGATGGATGCGTTCAGTGCCAGGAGCGAGGTCTGGTCGGCGATGTCGTTGATGATGCCGACGATGGAGCCCACCTGCTCCGACCTCTCCCCGAGGCTGTGCACCAGGACCGCGGCCTCGTGCACCGAGGCGGCGATCTGCTCCATGCCACGGACGGTAGTGGCGACCACCTCTTCCCCCTGCCCCGCGGTGATCAGCACCTGCTGGGACGCCTCCGAGGCCTGGGCGGCACTGCCGGCCACTTCGTTGATGCTCTGCGACATCTGCCCCACCGCGTCCGCCGACTGTTCGGTCGCTATAGCCTGCTCGCGCGCCCCTTGCGCCAGCTCTTCCGCGGTGACGGAGAGGTGGCGGGAGTGCGCGGCCAGGTTGGCGATGGCGCGGCTGAGCGCACCGGTGATCTCGCCCAGCTTGACTGTGGTCTGGTTGAAGTGGCGCGCCACTTCGCCGAACTCGTCCTTGCGGCGCGCGTCGAGCTGGGCGCTGAAGTCGCCGTTGCCGAACCCGGTGGCCAGCACGATCAGCTCCCGGATCGGCGTGGTGATGGAGCGCGCCAGCAGGATGCTGGTCACCAGGCCGAAGATCATCATGGCCAGCCCCAAAAGCGAGACCGCCACCACGAAGCTGCGCACCATGCGGTTCACCGAGGCAACCGCCTTCTCCTGCTCGCCCTGCGCCGCGGTGACCCCCTTTTTCCCCTGCTCGTTCTGCTGGGCCACCAGTTCCTTCAACTTCAGGTTGAGCGCCGCGGCCTGGGTGCGCACCTGCACCACCTGCTCAAGCTTGTCGATCACCCCATCCTTGGCCATGAGCTGGGACTTGATGGCAGCGAGCTTCCCCGCCACCCCGCGCAGCACACCCGCCTCGGCCGAATTTTTCGAGCCCAGTGCGGCCGCCATGCGTCCCTCGATCCCCTCGGCGGCGGCGAACTTGGTGCGCAGCTCGCCGCTCACCTGGGTGATCTCCTCCTTCGTGCGGGCGGCGAAAAGCTCCTTGATGCCGCTCTTGATGTCCAGCCCCAGGGAGATCAGGGTGCCGTTCTGGGCCAGGACATCCCCCGCGAGGGTGGAACCCTTGAGGGAGTCGTCGTGGCTGCGGCTTTCCTGGTTGTACTTGCCGGTGGCCAGGGTGACCGACTGTTCGATCTCGATGACCGCCCCGGAGAGCTTGGTAGCCACGCTCTGCGCCACCTGGTCGTACTCCGGGGGCGCATCTCCCCCCTTGGCCAGGGCCGCCCCCTTCAGTTCGAGGAGCCCCTGTGGGCCGGTGACCAGCTTGCGCGCCTCGGCCACCAGTTCCACCGGGGTCTTCACACTGGGATCACCGGCGGTGACCAGCCGGTTTTTACCGAACTCGTTCAGGGCCGCGTCCAGCTTGCCGCGGGCGATGATCACCCCTTTCCTGCCGGTCGCCTTGATCAGTTCGGAAAGGGCGAAGTTGGCGTCCTTGAGGAAGTCCCTGGCGGTGGTGAGGTTCATCAGCTTCTGCGTGATCTCGCTGGCCGAACCGCTGGAAACCGAGAGCTGGCGCGCCGACGATTTCTGGCGTTTCTGGATCGAGACGTCCAGCTCGGAGAGTTTCCTGGTGATCTCGGCGAGTTCCGACTTCATGGCCAGGTCCGCCTGGTGCGCCCCGTCCTCGGCCTTGAGCCGCGCCTGGGTCGTGGCCAGCATCTCCCGGGTCAGCCCCTCCAACCGCTCCACCTCCTCCGCGTCGACGCTCCCGCCATCCTTCCCCTTGAGGACGGCAAGCTCCCCCGTGACCTTGTGCAGGTCGGCGAGGGTGCGTTCCGCGTTGCCGCGGGCCGCGGCGAGGGCGTTGACGTTGGCGGCGAAGGAGACCTCGGAGAGGTTCGCAGTGTGTTCCTGCAGCGAGCGCTGCATCTCGATGGTCTTCAACTGGAACGGCGTGGAACGCTCGGTCAGTATGAAGAGCTTGCCCTGAACGAATTTCATGCCCAGAAGGCTCACCCCGCCGATGATGGCGATACCGGCAAGGGTGAGCAGGGCGTTGCAGATCAACTTGGTCTTTATCGTCATAGTGGCACCAGTTCAGGTCAGTCGGGGTTACTTCTTCACGTACTTGTCGCCTTCACCCTTGATGTAGTCGAGCACCTTCTGCAGCTTGGCCGAAGGCTTGCCCTGGGTCACCACCAGGATCGGGCTCACCAGTTCCGGAGACTGGACCACCTTCACCGAGGCGTCCGCCATGCCGAACGGATCGATACCGACCGCCTCGGGGGTGGCAGCGACACTGTCCTTGATCTTGGCGTAGTTGGTGGTGTCGAGGATGTCCTTGGTGACCTCGGCGCCGTCCAGGATCTCCTTCTGGAACTGGGCGTTCTGCCCCGGAGTCCCCTTGCCCCAGACCACGATGACGTCCTTGTCGTCACCGCCGACCTCTTTCCAGTTGGTGATCTTGCCGGTGAAGATCCCCTTCAGCTGCTCCTTGGAGAGCGCGGCAACCTTGTTTGATGGATGGACGTAGATGGCGGTGCGGTTCACGGCGACCTGCTGCACCACCAGGGTGTCGCGGTTCACCTTGACCCCGTCTTTCTCAGCGCCGCTCACCATGGATTCGAAGGGAACCGCCCCGGCCGCCATCTCGATCTTCCCCTTGATGAGGTCGACCAGGCCGTCCTTGGGCGAGGACTGCAGGACCATCAGCGTGTCCCCGGTCGCCTTCTCGAAAGGTGCCTTTATGGGAGTGAACACTGCGCTCATCGAGGCACCGCCGCCGCCTACCCTGATCTCTTCGCCGTAGGCTGCCGCCGCTGCTAGTACCACGAGAACGCACACTGCCGACTTCATCATCTTTTTCATGAGAACCTCCGGGAATTTTTTACAAGAGTATCGGCACTACTTATAGAACCATTAGCAATAAAAACAGGTTCATACGTATACAGCATCGATGTACCTGGTACGGGGAATGGGAGACGCGGCGGGATGGAGGCGTGGTGAGTGGCGGGGAAACGGATGGGGAAACCTGGCTGGCCGGGCCGGTGAGCGGGTAGGAAGCCGGAAAATGTCGTAGTTGTGGTGAGTTGGCGAGTTGGCGGGCGCCCGGTAAGAACGTGGCAACCGGGTGCGCTCCCTCGCGCTCGGCCCGGCATGGCCGGGGCGAGCCACGCACCTGGAGCGATGATCACTAGATTAGGGTCGGGTACGGCCGCTAGGACCCCGGCAGGAGGAGGCCCAGGTCGTACTCTAGGTGCTGGTAGTCGGGGAAACGCCAGCTTCCCCCCCAGGTGAAGCCGCGCTGGCGGAAGGGGACGACAAGTGGGTCGCCCGACTGCAGCATGCCCGGGCGCTGGTCGCGCCGGTCGAGGTGGTCGGCGGAACCGGCGGGGAGCACGCGGCACAGGGAGGGGTTGGCGAGGCAGAACCCGGCCGCGGCGGCGCCCCCCGCGATCCCTTTGGTCTGCGCACCTGCCCCCTCCTCCAGCATCAGGTAGGGGTTCTGGCGCGGGTTGACATCGATGGCGGCGCCATAGCTGTGCCTGGAGAAGACGCCGGGCCTGCCGGGGACCTCGCGGCAGTTGAAGGCCGAGCTGTTGTTGGCCTCCATGGAACGGAAGTCGTCGCCGTCGTAAGCGTCGATGAGCTCCATCTTCTCGATAGGGAAGCGCCCGTTGTAGGCGCTGTGCAGGGAGTCCATGAAGAAGGCGGCCAGCGCCTGGTGCACCACCAGTTCGCCGTAATGCGGTTTGCCGTCGAAGCCCCAGTAGGAGGTGACCAGGTAGGCGAGCTGGTCAAGGGGAACCGGGCACTCGGGTCGCCAGCTTTTCTTTTCCTGCATCTGCTGCCCGACGCTCGCCGGCAGCGACACTGCCGCGGCGAAGAAGCCGCCAGCGCCGTGGCGCAGCGCCAAGAGGCGCCCCCCCTCGATGAGCTTTCCCTTCGGCCCGGCGGGCAGGTCGGTGGGGAGCTGTTCGGCTCTGCCAGCCAGGGTGGCGGCCACGGCGGACGCGCTGCCGATGACCACCTGCGGTCGCTGTTCCGGGTCGAGCCAGTCGATCAGCTGCACCAGATCCTGTTCCGGCAGCGAGACGCAGCCGGCGGTGGCGCTGTCGTGACCGCGCTCGACGTGGATGAAGATGGCGCTCCCCAGGTCGCGCACGACCGGCTCTGTGTTGTACTCGAGCACCAGGGCGTACTTGTAGAGCGGGTCGGGACGCAAGAGGTCCTCGAAGGAGGAGGCGCGGCTTTCGCCGCGCCGGACCCAGCGGTTGTAGTCGGGGGATTGCGAGTCGTCCACCCAGAGGTCCTGCCTGTCGACCTGGCGGTAGGGGAAGGCGCCGGGAAGGCCGGGGGGGTAGCCGAAGGCGGTGCGCAGGCCGAAGATACCGGCGGGGGTGCGGCCGTCCCCTTCGCGCTTCTCGAAAGGGGGCGCCACGCCGTTGCGCCCCAGGTTCACCGGGACCGCCGGCAGGGCAAGCTCCCACCCCAGCAGCGAGCGCCGCACCGGATAGAGGGTTGCCTGCGGCTGGCCGGGGGTACCGGGGTCGACGTAAAGGAACTGGCCGCTCCGGGAGTTGCGAGCGATGCCGTCCAGGCTCTCGCTGACCCGCCGCGGCAGCTCGCGGTTGTAACTGCATCCCGCCGCAACGGCTAAGGTCACCAGCACAATGCCACCGAAAATGGATCGCCAAGTCCTGCTCATGCACCGCTCCTGGTCGTAAGACTAGAGACGTCTTTACGTTTTTGGAGCGGGAAAGGCAAGGAAAAGTTGTCAGAGATGCAGGCCGACTATCCTCCTCAGCAGCACCAGCAGATCGCCCACGTCGATGACCCCGTCCGGCCGGGACACCCCGTTCACCACCGGGGCCAGGTCCCCGTGGGCGAGTGCGGCGGCGCTGGCGGGCTCGGACCCCAGGGAGATCCTCAGTAACTGCAGGGCGTCATGGATGTCGACGCTGCCGTTGCCGCCCAGGTCGCCGCTGATGCGCTCGATGCGCACCAGGTTGCGGTGCGCCACGCTGGTTGCCCCGTCGACAGAAGCCGCCCGTACCGCGATCCGGTTTTCCCCCAGCGCCAACGCCAACTGTTGCCGGAAGGCCCCGGCGACCACGTCGGGAGTGTAGAGCGCCCCCCCTGCCTCGACCTGCACCCCCTCCGCGGCACTCCCGACCGTGCCCTGAATGGTGACCGCCTCGGCCTCGGTGCGCAGGTCCTGCGCGGGCTCGCCGATGGCCAGGGCCGGTGCCGCGGGGTCGAAGGTAACGCTCCGCTTGCTGCGCGAACTGCGCCCGTCGCGCTCCGCGGTCAGTTCGACGGTGTTCACCCCCGGCGCGAGCAGCGCACTCCCCGTAAAGCTCCCCCCGCTCACCGGGAGCAGTTGCAGCGCGTCGCCGTTCACCGCCATGGTCACCGTGCTTCCCGGGGTCACCGTCCCGGTCACGGGGCAGCTCACGGCATCGGTGACGCTGTTGTCAGCCGGGGAGGTCAGCGCCAGGACCGGGGCCAGGGGGTCGAGGGTGACGATGAAGTTGTGCGTGGTCACGTTGCCCGCGCCGTCGCGGGCGGTCACGGTGATGGCGTTGTCCCCGTCGGCGAGGGTAGCGGCGGCACTGAACAGTGCCGCGTCGGCGCCGCGCTCGACGCCGGCCACGCTGAGGCTCGCGATGCCCGAGACGTCCGCGGCCCGGCCCATGATGTTCAGCACCGGGTTGGAGGTGCTGGCCCCGGAGTTGAGCGTCGAGAGGTAAAGCTGCGGCGGCGTCCCCTCCTGGGCCACGGTGAGGGTCCTGGAAACCGGCAAGGCGGCAAGGTAGTTGCCACTTCCTTCCTGGAGTGCGCTGAGCACCGTGGTCCCCGCGCCGACCACGGTCACCGTGCTCCCCGCGACTGTCGCCACGGCCGAGTCGGAGCTCAGGTAACTTAGCGGCAGCCCGCTAGTGGCGCTCCCGTCGAGGTCGAAGTGAAGATCCCCCACCACCTTCTGGGCCGGCGAGGAGAAACTCACCTGCTGGCCGCTTCTATGCACGACGAAGGGCTGCGACTTCTCGAGCGCCGTCTCCAGGTTGCCGCTCCCCGCCTGGCTCGCCATGATCATGACGCTCCCCGCCCCGGTGATGATGACCACGTTGCCGTCGACACGGGCCACCTCGGGGTTGGAGCTGCGGAAGCTGAGCGGGAGCCCGCTGCAGGCGGAGGCGACGATCTCGAAGGGGGGATCGCCGAAGGTCCGCTCGGGGATGGCGGGGAAGGTGATTTCCTGGCAGGACCGGTACACGGTCAACGTGCCGTTGACCGGCACCAGTTGGTAGTTGGCGGCCTGTAGCGTGCCGGTGCCGGCCACGATGGCGTAGCTTCCCACCGGGCTGGACAAGACGGCAGGGGTGGCCAGCACCGGGGCACCGGTCAGCACCGCGCCCCCTTCCCCGTTCACGAATCCCTGGTAAGCGACGGTCAGCTCGGGGTTTGAAGTGAGGTAGGCGCGGGTCTTGTCCTCGGCCACCACGTGCAGGGGGGCCTTGACGACGGTGAGGGTCACCGGGACCGACGGGGCCGGCTCCCAGAAACCGTCCCCGCCCTGCGAGGCGGTGATCACGGTGCTCCCCGCGCCGGTGACGCGGACCTCCGCGCCGACCACGACCGCAACGGCAGGGTTGGAACTCGCGTAGCTCACGGTGAGACCGCTGCTGGCGCTCGCACCCGCGGCGAAGGCGGGTGCCCCGTAGACCTTCGGGGGAGGCTCGGCAAAGGTGATGCCCTGGGGGCGCCCGGTGACGGTGAAGGTGCCGTCGACGAAGCTGTAGCGGTAGTTGGCGCTGGTGATGCTCCCGAGGGCGGCATGGATGGGATAACTCCCCCGGGGAGTACCGGCATCAACGCTGGTGGTAAGAAGCGGGGCACCGCCGAGGCTCGCCGCGGTGTCCCAGGGGGCAAGCCCGGTGCAGGTGGCGGTGAACTGGGGATTGCCGTTGCCGGCGGTCTTCACCTGGTTGTCGGCGCTGATCAGCAGGGGCGCCTGGTTGATGGTGAGGCTCGCGCCGCTGAACACGAGGTCGTAGGCGCTGCCAAGGGCGAGGGTCCCCACGGTGATGGCGTAGCCCCCAACGTCCTCGCCCGCCACGCGAGACAGCGCCCCGGTGAACTGGTCGCTGCCGTTCAGGGGGGGATCGAAGCTGTAGCCCAAGGAGGGATCGGCCTGTCCGTAGGTTTTGCTTTGGCCGTGGGCAGTCACGGTAATGGTCGTCTTCTGCGGCTTCAGGTAGTAAAGGCGCAGCGACTCCACGAGGGAGCCGATGGTACCGTGGTCTCCGGTCACGTATCCCCTGGCGCGCACGTAGCCGTTGACCCGGGTGCCGTACTGGGCCAGGTTGACCCCGTCCAGGCGCCACCCCCCCGCCACCCGGTTGCCCCTGCCCAGCGGGACCCAGACCGGGGTGGCCGCGTCCGGGTCGGGCGAATACTCGAAGCTCACCCGCCACAGTTCCGGCGAGGTTCCCGAGCGCAGCCAGGTGACGGTATCCCCCGTGTCGGAGACGGAGAGGTCCTCGAAGCTCCAGCCGTTGGCATAACGGCCCAGCTTGCTCCTGCCGTTTTGGTCCGTGAAATCGCCTCCAATGAGGAATTTGCCGTCCGGCCCGAGATTGATGGTCTCGACCTGGCTGATGGGGGTCCCGCTGGCGAAGGAGAAGGCGCCCAGGTCGAAGCCGGTGTCCAGGCGTCCTTCCGGGGTGATGCGGGCCACGTAGTCGCGGTAGATGACGGTGCCGTACCCGTCGGTCACCTGGTCGAACACGCCGAAGATAATGATGCTGCCGTCGCTTTGCAGGGCGAAGCCGATCACGTCGTCGCTAAAGCTCGCGTCGTAGTTGTAGAGGGCTTCGATGACGAAGCTCTCGTCGACGCTGCCGTCACTGTTAAGGCGCACCACGTTCCTCGTTACCGGGACCAGGTCCCCGGTGTCCGGGTCCGTGTAGCTGCCGGGGTACATGGGATAGCCGGAGATGAGGACGCGGCCATCGGGGAGCAGCGCCAGGTGGTCGATTCTACCCCCCATCTGCAGCGGGGTGCCGCCGTGCCAGCCCGGATCGGGGCTGCCGTCGGGTTTGAGCCGCAGCACGCGCCCGGTGCGGGTGGCGACCAGCAGCATGTTGTCCGGTTGCAGCGCCAGCGCGCTGACGACGCCATTCACGCCGGCAGAAGGGACGAAACTCGGGTCATGCTCCCCGGTGGTCTTGAGGCGGAAGAGGTAGCGATAAGGGGACGCGATGACGTTGTTCCCCCCCCACGTACATCATGCCGTCCTCCGCCACCATGACCGTGTTAAGGGTGCCCCACTTCTGCAGGTAGGCGTTCACCGCAGTGTTGAAAGCGGCCGGTCCCGGGATCCCCGCTTGGGTCACCTGCACCAACTGGTGCTGTTCGATGCCATTGACGGTCAGAAAGTTCCCCCCGAACAAAAGCGCGTCCTGGGCCAGCGGCACAATGCTGGTCGTGCGCTGCCCCAGGGTGAGCCCGGCGTCGAAACCGGGATCGAGGGACCAGTCCTTGGTGAGCCTGGCGACGTGGAACCGCGGCGCACCGAGCACGTTCTCGAAGAGGCCGGCGATGGTGGTGTAGCCGTCCGGGCGCAGCAGGAGCCTGGTCACCAGCCCGGTGTCGTCGACGATCTGGGCCAGGGTGTCGTCGAGGGTACCGTAGGGGTAGAAACGGGCCAGGGACGTGCGCGGGACGGAGCCGATGTTGGTGAAGTCTCCGCCGGCCAGGATGTTTCCGTCTCCCTGGCGCGCCACAACCCGTACCGCCGCATTGGCCGCGGGGAAGGCGGTGTCGGCCAGGGTTCCGTCTATCTTCAGGCGCGCGAGATTGGCGCGTTGTGCCGGGGCGGGGCCGATGGTAAAGGTGCCGCCGGCCAGGATCCGGCCGTCCGGCTCCACGAGGATCGAGGCGACCCGGGCTCCGGGCGCGTTGTCGAAGCCGGGGTTGAAAGCGTCCAGGGTCCCGTCGGGGTTTAGCCTGGCGAGGTAGGTGCGGGAGAGGAGCCCTCCCGAGAAGTCTCCTCCCAGCAGTATCTTCCCGTCCGCCTGCACGGCCAGGGCGCGCACGACGCCGTTGGGCGACGACGGAGCGAAGCTTGAGTCGTAGGCGCCTTGGGCCGAGAACCTGGCGATGTTGGCGGACCCCGTTCCGGCGAACTCCCCACCGACCACGATGGCGCCGTTATGCACCTGCACCGCGTGGATCGCCACGTTGCCGGCGTCATCGGTCAAGCCTCCGGTCCAGGTCCAGGTGAGCGCTCCGCTCGTGGCCGACAGCCCGGCCAGGTTCCTCGTGGGCACCCCGGACTTGAGCTCCCGGAACGCTCCAGCCACGAGGAGGTCCACGCCGGTCGGCAGCATGACCAGCGCGTTGACCGTCACCGGCGCGAGCGCGCTGGTGATCGGGTCCACGCTATCCAGCGCTCCGCTCGACCCGGACAGCCGTGCCAGCCCCTTGCGGCTCACCCCACCCACCGTGGTGAAGCTCCCCCCGATCCAGATCCCGTCCGGGTTGGCGGGCGTGGCCAGGTCCGGTTGCAGGGCTATGGCACGCACGGGGCCATCCGGAAGCGGCGGAACAAAGGTGGTGTCCAGGGTGCCGTCGTGGTTGATCCTGGCTATGTTGGTGCGCGTCACCACGCCGTCGGTGAGAATGAATTCCCCCCCCAGTATGATCTTCGCGTCCGTGCGTTGCACCGCTATGGCATGCACCGAACCATTGATGGCCACCGTACAGCCGTTATGGATGGCGAAGCCGTCCAGGGTCCACACCGCGGCACCGGCCGGGAGCGCCGTGGCCCAAAGCAGCACCAGAACCACCAGCACATGTGCCGCCAACGTCTGTATTGCCCGCCCTGTCAGCACCGTTCTCTCTCCCATGCCCTAGCGCTCCTGGATATGGATGATCTTCTTCAACGGTTTGAGACCGCTGTTGGTGACCAGCCGCGGCTTGAGCGCTTTGCCCGGCTGGGGAGGACTGCGCCGCTTGCCGTGGTCCGGCAAGGCTGCCGCGTCGAGGGTGGCGCTGCTGCCGTTGGAAAGGGGCATCAGCGCCTGGGCGGCAACAGATCTGATCGGGCCGCCGGTGCTGTAGTGCACCCCCCAGAGGTAGGCAACCCCGTCCTGGCAGGGATCGACGGATGGTTGGTAGGTGGTGAAGAAGACGGCGCCGCCGGTGAGCGAGATGGGGTTATCGACGACACGCTCACTGGCCAGCCGGCCGGAGGGGCCATCGAGGGAGATGCGCCACCCCTTGTAACTGCTGCCCTGGTCCTTCACGGCAACGACGCGCGTCACGTCCGTGACGTCGGTCAGATCGGACAGCTTAACCGGCTCCTCGGTGCAGGCCGCATCGAGGGCGTTGTTGCCAAAGTAGCAGGGCTCGCTCACGCCGTAGAGCGCTCGTCCGGCGGAGAGGTCGTCCTGGTTGTTGAAGTACCTGCCGGTCCCGAAGTAGAGCCAGAGCCGTCTGTACTGCCGGTCCTGGAGCTTCCCCACCGAGGTGGTCACAGGGCCTATGTCGTCGATGACCTTGCTGGTCTTCCAGGTGGAAGGATCCGGGTCCTCCTTGGTGAGAAGCCTCAGCACCCCTCCAGTCCATCCGCCGCCGTCGGCAGCCCTGGTGTAGCCCACGTAGAGGGCATCGTCCTCGTAATTGCCGCTGTTACTGGCGTCGGACGAGCCGTTCCAGCGGTCCGCATCGATCCCGGCGCCCGCCATGCTGCCGCCGAAGGCCTTCTGGATGCCGGTGTCGATGATCCAGTAGTTACGCCCCTGCACGAGCGGGGGGACCGCGTTCAGGTCGACCACGAACAGCTTCAGGTTCTGGTCCGATACTCCGGTGAACTGGCGGGTCTTCCGGTCCACGGCACCGGTGGGGCCGGAGGCGAAGACCGCGAACCAGCGGCCGTTGCGGTTGGGATCGTGGATCACCACCTGGTCGTCGCCGGTGCTGCGTGCCTTGACCCGCAGGATGGCGGGGCCGGAGGTGGCAAACCCCAGCTCGGGGTGGGAGAACTCCCATAGCAAGGTGGGCGCACTGCTGGAGCCGTCTTCGGCCTGGCCGGTGACGTCCAGGGCGAAGTAGGAGGATAGCCCTCCCACCCCCGCAGCCGGGGCCTTGACGCAGGTCGGAGAGGGATCCTGGTCACTGCAGGCGTCCCCGGACAACCTGCTGGCTCCCCCCAGCCCCATACCGCCGATGAGGACGGTGCGCCAGCTGTTTCCGGAGGTGTCCTTGATGCAGTTCCAGTAGTCGTCGCGGCTGCAGCGCTGCGGGTCGCCGATGGCAGCGTCCACAAGGGTGATGGCACCATCCACGTAGTACAGGTGCGGATAGAGTGGCTCCTTCAGGTAGCGCAGGTAGGGAAGCGCATTCTTGGGCACGAAGGCCCATTGCTCCTCGCCCAGCCGGTCCTCCTCCCCAGACACGGTGGCGAGAGCGGCTTTCTGGCTTACCGGCCAGCTCTCGTTGCCGTCGGGGCGGACCTTGAGCTTGCCCAGCCGAAAGGCGTGCAGCATGCCGTCATTGGCCCCCACGTAGACCGTCCCTCGTTTGCGGTACGCCTCCGAGTCGCTGAAGGTGCCGTACGAGACGTCTCCGTAGCCGCGGGGCGCAGCGAGATGGTAACTCCCCAGCGGGACCGCCGACTGCAGTACCGGAGTTGAAGAGATGATATCCCCGAGCTTCCAGACCCGCTTATCCGTTGCGCCGTATGCCGTGAGCGTGCGCGTCCGGGTGGCCGGGCCGTTGGCGCCGGTGCTGTCGTCGGTCCCCCGGGCGAAGGCCACGATCTGGTCCGCCTCCGCCTGGTCCTTGGCCTGCAGCAGCTGCTGGTTTGCAGCCGACGTGGTATCGAGAAACGGGATCAGGAAAGCACCGCCGGTCTGGGTGTAGATGGTCCTGGTGGAGGGCACCCTCTCCCAAAGTTTGCGCCCGGCGCGCCACAGGCTCTGCACCGCCTCGGGAACCACGGTCATGGGGTAGCCGGAGGGCTGGGGCACGTCGATGCTGCCGTCGCCGTCCGCGTCGCCGGAGAGCCTGGCGCGGGTCTCGAGCAGGACCGGGTCCAGAATGAACTGTACGACCCGGCCCTGTTTCAGGTCGAGTTTCCTGTCCCCCCCGGTGTCCTCCCTGATGCCGCTCGACGCCCCGACGCTCCCCCCGATGAAGGGATCGATGTAGTACCAAAGGCTCTGCATCTCGCCGATCCACGCCGCAGAGGTGCGCCCTGCGTCGAAGCTCTTGTTGGGATAGAACTGGGGCTGCAGGAAAAGCGCACCGTTCCCCTCGCCGGTGGCCAGTATCGAGCTGCTGCCCCCCGTGTACGAGCCCCCCACCACCTGCTGGAACAGCCCCTTGAGCGCGCTCTGCAGCGCAGCGGGGTTGCGGACGCTCTCGATGACTCCCCCTCCCTTTGACGCGGTCAACTGCATCAGCTTTTCTGGTTTTCCTTCGTCCGAGCTGACGCAACTGCCGTCCGGGTTGTACCCGGTCCCGGTTTTGGGGTCGCCACACGGGGGGCCGGTGTAGACCACGTGGGTGGTGATGTAGTCCCTGCGCCGTGAAATGGGCTGGTCGGGATCGAAGATGTTCTTATGCCTCGCGATCCAGGCGAGGTCATCGAGGTTGTAGCTGCCAAGGTATGACGGTGCCGCATCGGGCGCCGTGTCGTTGGTGGTGGTCAGGCTGGCAGGGATGCCGTCGCTGCCGGTCCACTTGGCCACCGCAGCTGCTACATAACTGTTCACGGCAGTGGCGCGATCAGCGGTGGACATGCCGTCGGTAAGGATCAGCACGTTGTTGCTTTGGCAACTGTACTTGGATGGTGGATTGGCGAGGTTGAAATCTTCCTGCTGCAGGCGCAGCTTGTCCTGGCTGGCGAAGTAGCCGATGACGTCGTAAAACGCCTCGGCCAGGGGTGTCCAGGAGGTACCCCTGATGGCATCGATGGCAGCGACCAGGCTGGTGCCGGTACCATGGTCGCCGACCTCGGTGTAGTTGATATAGGAGATGATCCTGCCGCCGTCATTGTGGGTGTCTTCGACACAGGGCCCCGCTGACCTGCAATCGCCGTCAACGTAGCACTCCCTGCGGGGGGGCGCGTCGTTACTGCAGTGTTTGACGCAAGGGATGGTATCGCGGCACTCGGAGCCGGCACCGTTGTCGTTGAAGACCATGGCCCCGAGGTTGATCTCCGTTGCGAACTGCTGTATCAGCCCGGTCGGGGCCGCCGCCGTTGCTACCCGGACCTGCAGCGTCCCGGCGACCTGCCCAAGGCTGGTGATTCCCGCGTCGAGTATGTAAGCAGGAAGGCTCGCGTTGGTCCCCGCCTGGGTCACACCCGTAGATGGGTCCGCCAACCAGGGCATCTGCACCTCGGAGCAGAAGTCCTTGGTCTGGGTCACCGCGCAGTCGGCATCAACTTCGTCGCCCGTCTGGTAGCACTGACCGAGGTAGCCGGTGACAGAGGTAGTTTTCTCATGGGTAATGGGGTTTTCATGGGTGATAAAGTTGTGAAAAACCCCACCGCCACAGACGTCGTCGCCGGTGTTCTTGACAATCTTTGTGGGCTGGCTGGAGTACACGGAACTGTAGCGTTGGATGCAATCAAAGACCAAGGTGTCGGCGATATCGTCGTAAACGATGTCGGTGCCGGCTCGATAGGTATAGCAGTAGGTCATGATCTCGGCGAAGACCTTGCCTGCGGTCGGCGTACCGTCGTTAAGTTCGAGTTTCCCCATACACTTGGCGGTGTAGAGCGCGATGTCGTTGCGGGTTCCCAACTGCCATTTGTTCACCGCCGTGAGGCAATCGTCCCGGTTGTACTTGGCGGGGTAGACGTCGATTCGGGACGGCCCACCGTGGTTGGCCTGCTGCACGTAGCCTGGTTCCGACGGAATCGGCCCGCGCACACCGAAAGTGACCGGGAGAGGTTTGGTCAGGTCATTGACGATCTTCTCGTTTTCGGTCGTTTCTGCATAGACCGTCTTCACGTGACGTTTCCCCTGGCAGCCGCGCGATTCCCCCTGCAGTGTTCCGCTGACGGTATCGTACTTGCCGCCCGTCAGCGCCAGTTTCTCCAGGTCCAGTTTACTCATGGCGAGCCAGTTCAGAAACTTGCCGGTGGCGAGGAAGTTGTCGATCTTATTGGAGCTGTCGAGGTTCACGCAGAAATGGGATGATCTGGCCTGGTTGCAGCTACTCGCCCCAATGCTGACCGTGGCGGGCACAAACTTGCCGGAGCCCAAGGGCTCTACGGAGTAACGATAGAGCGTGCCTTGATCGAAGTAGCCGGGATAGTTCCCTTCCGGCGACGGGTCGAAGCCATCGTCAAAACAGAAGACATTGGGATCGGTATAGGCGAGATCGTACATGCTGGCGGAGTTATCCAGCAACAGGAGCAGGTTGGGCTTGACCCCGAAGCCGGGCAGCGGCGGAACGCTACAGTAGGCCTGCATCGAGGAAGCGGCGTCGGCCCCTCGTGCCTCGTGCGCGCCGGCGCAGGTCACCACGGCAATCAAGCCGATAAGAACCAGGACGGACCATGCCACATCCGCTACCCTACCCATTCCCATCGTGCCACCTCTCCCATTAAGAACACGCGAGTCCCACCGGGGATCGATACATAAATTAGAAAATTTCAATCAAAAGAGTATAGCGGCCGCACCGGGAAAAAAAAGTACCTTTTCACATCGAAGGGTTCCGGGACCAAGACAGGTCGCTGCTTTCATTGACACCATTTTTTGGATGTTAATCTATTTTAATATCTCATTGAAAAACTGCAGAGAGGATGCTGATTAGGAGCGAGGCGAGGAGCAATATGGAAAGGCTCGGCACGATAGTGGTCCTCATTGCAGCGCTGTTGCTGGTGAACCCGGCCGCCGCCCCAGCGAAACAAAAGTCGTTGTGCGAGATCAGCTATCCGAGCGACTCGCGCATCCAGTGGAGTTGCCGCAAGCTTACCTGGAGCGACACGCCGCAGAGGCTCTTCGGCGCCTACTGGCACGACGTGCTGCGCTTCAACCGGATGGACCGGCGCCATTTCGTGGGGGGACGTTCCATCAAGGTCCCCAGGAACCTGGCCCAGGTGAAGAATTTCAACCCCATGCCGCTCACCTACGCGCCGGGGGCGCGGGAGCCAAAACTGATTCTGGTAGACCAGACCGAGATGTTCCTCGGAGCCTACCAGTACGGCAAGCTGCTCTTTTCCTCCCCCATCGCGCTGGGGGTGCAGGGGATGATGGTCCCCAACGGCACCTTCCGGGTCGACGCCGCCGACCGCAGTCACCAGTCCAACGAATACCGGGTAGAGGAGATCGGCCGTCCCTACCCAATGCACTACGCGCTCAGGTTCTGGGTGGACAAGAGCAAGGACGAGGAGCCATCCTACTGGATCCACGGCCGGGACCTCCCCGGCTATCCCGCCTCGCACGGCTGCATTGGCCTTTACGACGAGGAGATGCAGTACGATTACTACCGGAAGTACGACCGCAAGGTGAACAAGAAGCACTACCACGAGTTGACCAAGCCCTTCCTGGAGGACGCCAAGGCGCTGTACCAGTGGGCGATAGATCCGCGCACGGATCCGGGGGGCTTTCACAAGGTGAAGAACGGCCCGCTGGTGGTGATCATGGGGCGTCCGCCGCGGCCGGACGCATGGCCGCAGCTAAAGCCCCCTCTCCCCCCGGGAGAGGGCTGGGGTGAGGGCATTGCCACTGGCACGATGACGCCAGCCGGCGGCACCCTCACCCGCCCTCCGGGCACCCTCTCCCGGAGGGAGAGGGAACTAAAAACAAAAAGGCCGCGCCCGGAAGGGGCGCGGCCTTTTTTGCGGCGGTGGCAGGGATCTCAGCGCCAGTGAATACAGCTCACCGGGCAGACGTCGATGGCGTTCCGTTGGATCTCGTCTTCGGAGGCGCCGGCGGGGTCATAGGCTTCCGCCTTGCCGTTATCGGCAAACCGGAACACTTCCGGCACGTTGTCGGTGCAAAGACCGCAGCTGATGCAGACGTCTTGGTCAACCCAGGGTTCTTTTGCCATGGTAATACCTCCAGTTTGGATTGTGAAAGCGTCGAGCGCTAGATGCTGTCGGCAAGCCTCTTCCTTTGTTCTTCCAGTTTCTCCTGGGCCTTCTCCAGCGCGGCCAAGAGCATCTTCTTAGACTCTTTGGTGAGACCTTCCTTTTCCTTGAGGAAATCGGAGGCGCGATCGCTGGCGCGGTCCACGAAATCGGAAACGGTCTCAGCGAAGTCGGTCACGGCCTCGTTGGCCTTGCCGCTCATTTCCTCGGCCAGCGACGTCAAGTACTTCCGCGTCTTTTTCCCGGCCTGGGGAGCCAGCAAAAGCGCAAGACCCGCTCCGATCAGGCCGCCCACTACCAGTTTCACCATGCCCCCCCCTTCGCAGCAATCTTTATGTCCCATACCGTCTCCTCCGTCCGCTGGTTTTGACAACAGCGGTAATACTACCAACAAAATGAACTTCGTCCAATTTTAGTAAGAGTGGGTTATTCGTGCTGACACCGACGGCAAAATCCCCCCTGTCCCCCCTTCGCAAAAGGGGGGAACCCTGGGTCGTCTGCAAAGCTTCGTGGGATGCGTAAGCTGGTTCCGAGTGCTCTTCAGATGATGCCGGTGGACTCCAGGCTTGTTGGCCATCAGTGCTGCATGTGCCCTCACGTCCCCCCCTTGTGAAAGGGGGACAGGGGGGATTTGCAGTGGTGATTTTCTGCATGGCCAATGATTCTAATTTTGTGTAAGATGGCGGATCGACACAGTAACAACGGCAAGAAAGGGCGCGACATGAACGTTGAACAGATGAAGATCGTGGTGAAGGAGATCCTCTCCAAGACCGACCTCACTCCCTGCGTGGTGGGACACCGCGGCGTGGGCAAGAGCGCGGGCATCCTGCAGGCCTGCCGCGAACTGGACCGGCGCTACGTCTCGCTGCGCCTGGGGCAGATGGAGGTGGGCGACCTGGTCGGCATCCCGTTCCGAAGCGGCGATGTCATGCAGTGGTCGCGCCCCTCCTGGCTCCCCGGCGACGAGGACGCGCCCACCGTGATCCACTGCGACGAATTGAACCGCGCCCAGCAAGAGGACACCCTGCAGGCGATCTTCCAGTTCGTGGAGCCCCCCGCCGAGGGAATGCTGCGCGCCATCCACACCCATACCCTGTCCCGCAGCCACAAGGTGGTGGTCAGCATCAACCCGCCCGACGGCAGCTACCAGGTGGCGACACTGGACCGCGCCCTCGTCGACCGCATGGTGATGCTCTTCGTGGAGACCGATTACCAGTGCTGGGCCCGCTATGCACAGAAGCGGGAATTCGCCGGCGAGGTGCGCCAGTTCCTGGCCGGCAACCATGGCTTTCTCGCCAAGCAGGGGATGCCGATGGAGATGCAGGTCGAGCCGAGCGAGCGAGCCTGGGAGATGGTCAGCGTCCTCAAGAAGAACTGCCGTTTCCCGGCCGAACTGGAGATGGAGGTCTATTCCGGCATCGTAGGCAAGGAGGCGGCCATCGCCTTCATGCGCTGGCTCTCCGACCGGAAAGGAAGGCCGGTAACGGCGGACGAGGTGCTGAACGACTGGGCGGCCGTGGCCGGACGGGCCGAGGCGCAGCGTGACGACGTGCAGGCGGCCACCATCAACGACCTCTCCGCCCTGCTCCAGGTATCTCCGGAACTCACCGAGGAGCAGGAGGATAACCTGGTCGCCTACATCGCCGTCCTGCCGCGCGATCTCCGCTTCGGTTTCGTGAAGTCGCTCTTGAAGATCCCGGAAGTGGCCCTGCTGCTGGTGAAGGACAAGCACGACGCAGTCATCTTCGACGCCATACAGGCGATCAGCCAGCAGGCCGGGTAAGCCGTGTCCCCCGGCATGCTGCAAAACGCCGTGGTGCGCCTTTTAAAGGAGCGCCCCTTCTACGGCCACTTCCTGCTCAACCTGCGCCGCGAGGAGCGCCCATTGTCCGGCAAGGCGGCCGGCGTCACCATCCGCAACGGTACCCCGACGCTCGCCGTCGATCCCGCCTCCTTCGCCCTCCTTACCGCGGTCGAGCAGCAGGCGCTGCTCGAGCACATGGTGAAGCACCTGTTGCACCTGCACATGCTGCGCGGCAAGGGGAAGAACTCGCACGACTGGGACCTGTGCTGCGATCTCGCCATCAACCCGGACACGCCGGGGCTCCCGGAAGACGCCATCTACCCGGCCCAGTTCGACCTTCCCGACGGCCTTGCCGCCGAGGAGTACTATCGCCTCCTGGTGCGCCCCTTCGACGTCGGCAACCTGGCGGGGAGCGGCTTCGGCGACGAGGCGCAGGAGGTCGAGGGAGCCTCGGGCGCCGGGAAGGAGCCGGCCGGGGCCTCCACGCTGGACGATCACGCCATCTGGAACGACGCCGACAGCACGCCGCTGCCGCTCGCCGAGGAGATGCTGCGCGCGGTAACCCGGGAGAGCCTGCGCGGCAGCGACGGCGAGGCGCCCGCAGAGGTGAGGGCCGTGGTGGATGCGCTCTTGCGCCCCTCCCCCATCCCCTGGCGCCAGGTACTGCGGCAGTTCGTGGCCACCGCAGGTCGGATCGGCAAGAAGAGTACCTGGATGCGCGAGCACCGCCGCTTCGAGCACGACACGCCGGGATCGCGCAAGCGCCACCGCCTGACGCTGCTGGTGGGGATCGACGTGAGCGATTCCACTAACATCGTGGAACTGCGCGAGGCGTTCGCGCGTGAACTGGTGCAGATCGCCCGGGGCCGCGACGCCGCCATTACCGTGCTCTACGCCAACAGCCGCATCCAGCACGTCGAGGCCTTCAAGGGCACCGCCTTCGTGCCGGAGCGCTACGACGGCGGCGGCTTCACCGACCTGCGCCCCGTATTCGAGTACGCCAAGACCATGCACCCCATGCCCGCCGCGGTCATCTATCTCACCGACGGCATCGGCCCCGTGCCGGAGTGCATGGAGTTGCCGACCCTGTGGGTCCTGACCGCCGAAGGGGAGAAACCGGCCCCCTGGGGCATCGAACTGAGACTGGAGGTTTAAACGATATGGAACAGACGACATCGGCGCCGATGACCGCCGAATCGGTGGGGGAGATATTGAGGGAGGCGGGCGCGCAGGTGATGGTGCGCTCCGGGCGCAGCGAGAACTACAGCGCCCCCAGGGAGTTCTCCTTTGAGGTTAAGGCGATCTTCGACAACGGCATGGCCCTCCACGTGGTGGCGCGCCAGTTCAACTACCGCGACCCGTGGGAGGCCGAGGGGAGGATAAACGATCACGTCGACGTGATGCTCCTGCGCGACGGCGCGCTCACGCCGCTCCCCAAGGGGTACCCCTATTTCCAGGGTATCGATGAGGAGTGCGGCCTGGACGAGGCCATGCTGCGCGAAGTGATCGACTGCGTGCGCAAGGTGAACCCCAAGCTGTACCTGTTGCAGGAGATGACCGGGGACCTCTAAGGTCTTGAGATTGGTTGAAAAAATCAGCTACTCGCATTGCTTACTTAAGTAGTACTGTTAAACTTCCTACAATGTGTATGAAGTCGCATAGGTTCTGTCATAGCTGGAGCCGTATTGACTAGGAGCGCGACTCCATGTCCATCGCAGTGAGCGCCAGGTTCAATTGAAGATCGCAGGAGGCACGTGATGAAAGGATTGGTAATCATTGCCGCCATGGTCTCCGCTCTATTGAGTGCAGGCGTGACAGCATCATCTGCGGAAGACTTGAAGTTCGGCGTCGCGGCCATGATTTCGCCGCAGGAAACGATCAAGTATTACCAGCAGATCATCGACTACGTCGGCAAGAAACTAGGACGACCGGTCGAAATGGTGCAAAAGCACAGCTACGACGAGACCGACAAGCTGCTGGAGCGGGGTGAGCTGAAAGTCGCCTTCGTCTGCTCCGGCCCGTATGTCGTCGACAAGGAGAAGTTCGGCGCCGAACTCCTGGTAGCCCCCCAGTCCTACGGCGAACCGTTTTACTACGCCTACATCATCGCCCACCGCAACAGCACTATCAGCGACCTCTCCCAGCTCAAAGGGAAAAGCTTCGCCTTCACCGATCCCAAGTCCAACACCGGCAGACTCGTCCCCGCCTACATGATTGGTAAAAGGTTCAACACGACACCCGAGAAGTTCTTCGGCAGGATTATCTATACCAAGACCCATGATAAGGCTATCGAAGCCGTGGCCAAGAAAATCGTCGATGGCGCCAGCGTCGACAGCCTGATCTACAACTACGCGGCCAGCAAGGATCCCCGTTTCACCAGCCAGACCAAGGTCATCGCGAAGTCCCCCCGCTATGGCATTCCGCCCATCGTAACCCGCAAGGACCTCGACCCGGCCCTGAAAGCGCGCCTGCGCGATATCTTCCTGAACATGCACAAGGACCCGGCAGGAAAGGCGATTCTGGCAGGGATCAAGGTGGATCGCTTCGTCGTCCCCAAGGACTCCGATTACGACTCGGTGAGGGAGATGGAGAAGTGGCTCAGGATGAATATCAAGTAGGGAGCCGCCACCACGGGGAAGGCAGGAATCAATGGGCATGTGGCACATCAAAAACATGAGCCTGCAGCGAAGGTTTTTCCTCCTTTCCTTCAGCATCATCCTCATTTTTTCCATCGCGGTAACGGCGACGTTGTTCGTCGCCCAGAAGAACAAGCTGGAACTTTCCATCGAGAACAAGGGCAAGGCCTTCGCGGAGTACATCGCCTCGGTCTGCACGGACGCGCTGATACTGCAAGATACCTTGCAGCTGGACGCCCTGGTCGCCGTGGTACATGACGACGAGGTTGTCTACGTCGTCATCGAGGACGCGGACGGCACCGCGCTCACGACGGCCACTGCCAGCCTCAAGGGACATCACCCACTGCTGGCGAGGCACCTGCAGCACCTCCCCTCCGACGCGCCCCTCAGCACCATTATCAACTCCCTGAGGCAGGACACATACATCATGGAGCTGTCGCAGGGGGTCAGAGTCGACTCGGCTCAACTCGGCACCGTGCGCATCGGGCTCAGCCGACAAAATATCCACGCGCAACTGCTGCGCCAGGCCACCATCATCCTGATGGGCATGCTGTTCATGTCCCTCACCCTCGCCATCACCCTCAACCTTGCCGCCAACCGTTTGGTCCTGCGCCCAGTCAGCGAACTGGCCCAGGTGGCCAACCAGCTATCGGCTGGGAACATGGCTGCCAGGGTGAAGTCTACGTCCGTCGCCGAAATCGAAACGGTATGCAGGAGCTTCAACCTGATGGCGCAGCGCCTGGAGCGCGACATCACGGAGCTCAAGCAGGCCGAGGCTGACGTGCGGCTGGCCCAGGAGTCGCAGGAAGCGATCCTCAATTCCATGCCCGACCTGATGTTCCGGACCGACCGGGACGGGGTCATCGTCGAATTTCACTCCTCACAGATAGGCTTGCTGTACCTCCCCCCGGAGCAGTTCATGGGAAAGAGGATTGCCGAGATCTTGCCTGAAGAACCGACACGGGTGATCATGGAGGCCCTGGCAGAAGCGGAGAAAACCGGCACACACAGGGGCGCCGTGTATTCCCTCCCGATGCCGCAAGGAGAGCTGTGGTTCGAGCTTGCGGTCACCGCGATGGGGAATCCATGCACCGGGTTCATACTGCTGGTCCGCGACATCACCCAGCGCAAGCGGTTGGAGGAAGAGCAACAGCAGCTCGAAAAACAGCTGCTGCACGCCCAGAAGCTGGAAAGCCTCGGGGTGCTGGCCGGGGGCATTGCCCACGACTTCAACAACATCCTCATGGCCATCATGGGCAATGCCGAACTGGCCCTGATGCGCATCAACAAGGAATCGCCGGCGATAGGGAACCTGCGCAGCATAGAGCAGGCCTCAGCCCGGGCCGCCGACCTGGCGGCACAGATGCTCGCCTATTCCGGCAAGGGGAAGTTCATTATCGAAAGCCTGGACCTCAATCGTCTGTTGCAAGAGATGCTGCACATGCTCGAGGTTTCCATCTCCAAGAAGGCTCAGCTCAGCTTCAATCTCGCCCGGTCGCTCCCGCACATCGAGGGCGACGCGACCCAGATCCGCCAGGTCGTCATGAACCTGGTCATTAACGCCTCCGAAGCGTTGGGAGAGCGCAACGGGACCATCTCGGTAAAAACCGGTAGCATGGAGTGCGACAGCAGTTACCTGAAGAACGTCTGGCAGAACGAGGAGCTTGCAGAGGGGCAGTATGTTTATCTGGAGATAGCAGACACCGGCTGTGGCATGGACAAGGAAACGCTGACGAGGATGTTCGACCCCTTTTTCACCACCAAGTTTACCGGTCGCGGTCTGGGGATGGCGGCGGTACTTGGGATCATCAGGGGGCACAACGGAGCCCTCGTCGTGGAAAGCGAGCCGGGCGTAGGGACTACCATCAAGATACTTATCCCGGCGGGCGAGCAGCCCCAGTCCGATTTACACCAGCCCCCCTCCCCGCCCGAGCCGGAGGATTGGGAAGGGACCGGATACGTACTTCTTGTCGACGATGAGGAGACGGTGCGCAACATTGGCGCCGAGATGCTCAGGGAACTTGGTTTCTCCCCGATGACCGCCAGCGAGGGGTGGGAAGCTCTGGAACTGTACAAGTCCGTCCCCGGCATCCGGTTGGTGATCCTGGACCTGACCATGCCGCACATGGATGGTGACCAGTGCCTGAGCGAGCTGAAAAAGATCGACCCCAACGTGCAGGTGGTCATGTCCAGCGGTTACAGCGAACTCGAGCTGCAGCGGAAATTTTCCGGCCAGCACGTCGCGGGGTTCATCCAGAAACCCTACACACTATCGGCGCTCAGAAACGTTTTGAAAGAGGTCAGTCCAGGCACCTGAAGACCCCGGAACTCCACAGGCAGCTGCCGCAGGGCTCAGTGTTGACGTAGCAGTCCTGGTCGAAGCGCTCGGCCTGGACCAGGTCGCAGGGCGAGGTGTTGCACTCGGCGCAGGACGGGTAGTCGTGGCGCACCACGTTCTCCCGGTAGCGGCGGAATGCCGGGCTGTTCCAGATGTCCAAAATACCGCGATCCTTCACGTTGCCGAACACCCACGGGTACACCGGGTGCTGCCAGCCGTTGGCGTAGGAGCGGCAGCTGTGCCAGAGGTGGTAGCAGGGATGCATGCCGCCGTCCCAGGAAATGAAAGCGCTCCCCTTCTCCACGAAGCTGCAACCACGCTTCTCGCGCCGGGCGATCTCCGGCAGCCTCAGGTCAATCCCGGTCCGGCGCGCCACCTGCGCCGCCTCCTCGAAAATCCCCTGGCTTTCATGGATCTGCGACATGTCCATGGCGAACAGCCGCTTCAGGTCCAGCGTGATGCCGCGCTGGTTCGCATCCGCCTTCATCGCCGCCACGAAATCGATGACCCGCCGCTCCTGCTCGGACTTGTGATAGCTCCACAGGATCTCGAAATAACGGCTGATGTCGACCCCCTTCAGGTCCGCCTTGCTCTTCCAGCTCTGGTACAGGGTGATGGCCTCGTCGCTGCAGAGGTCGTAGCTGCACTGCTCGAGGTGCGGTTCGTCGAACGGGTGCAGGTGGGAGACCAACGCAAAGCTGACCCCGAACTCGGCCGCCCAGGAGAGCGCCGCGGGGAGCTGCGCCAGGTTATCCCGCATCACCACGAACTCGACGCCGATCTCCATGTCGGGGCGGTGGCAGGCGGACTTGGCGGCGCCCAGCGCGTTCAGGGCGTGCTCCAGGTCCACCAGCTGGCTCCCCGAGCGGATGGAGCTGAAGGTGGTAGCGTCCACGCCGTCCATGGAGAGGCAAACCCGGTCCACGCCCGCGTTCAAGAGCGACACGGCGCGCAGGTGCGAGAGGAGCAGGCCGTTACTCTGGAAGCCGATCCAGCTTCCTGCCGGCATCAGCTTCTTGGCCCGGCTGATGAAGTGTTCAAGCCGCGTGTTCAAGAGCGGCTCGCCGACGCCGTTGAGCACCAGCGCCTCCACGTTGGGGAGCGCCGGTTCCAGTTCGCTGAATGTGGCGAGGTCGAGGTCACCGTCCTTGGCCCGGCTGCCGTCCCCGTTCTGCTTCATGCACATGACGCAGTTCAGGTTGCAGCGGCTGGTGGTTTCCACGAACAGCTTGGAAGGGTACTCACGAAAGGCCGGCTCGTTGGCAGGCATGAATTCAGACAGCGCCGCTGCGTTGCTTTGCATCCGTTGATCCTCTTGGTCCGCTGCTCCCCCCGCCCCCCGGAGGGGTCCGACCGGGGAGGTGCCGCCCGCGTCAAGACGTCCCGTCCGGCCCTCCGGGGGGCGAGAGTTTCGGTGGAGCCGGTCCCGGCCCCCTTTATGGTTACGTTCTTTCGGAGTGGAAAGTCGCCCCCTGGTTCCCCCTCCTCTCGCGGGAGGGGGCTAGGGGGTGGGGCAAGGCGCCTTGTTTCACGCTAGCCTTTTAAACCTTCTGCCACCAACTCCGCGATGTCCTTCACGGTGGTGCCGCCGCTGGAACGATCCTTCAGCCCGTCTTCCATCATGGTCATGCAGTAGGGGCAGGTGGTGCAGATGGTACTGGGATTCCCCTCCAGCGCCTCGCTGACCCGGTTCAGGTTGATCCGCTCGCCCAGGTGCTCTTCCATCCACATGCGCCCGCCGCCGGCGCCGCAGCAGAAGGAGTTCTCGCGGTTACGCTCCATCTCAGCCGGCGCAGTGCCGGTCGCCTGCGCGATGACCGTGCGCGGCGCCTCGTAGACGCCGTTGTGGCGTCCCAGGTAGCAGGAATCGTGGAAGACGATGTTGCCGCCCTTCTTGGCATGGTGGTCGAGCTTCAGTTTCCCCTGGGCCAGCAGCGATTCGATGAACTCCGCGTGCGGTATCACCTCCAGCTCCAGGCCGTACTGACGGTAATCGTTCTTCAGCGTGGTGAAGCAGTGCGGGCACTGGGTGACCACCTTGGTGACTCCCTTTTCCTGGAACTGCGCCACGTTTTCCCGTGCCATCTTGTCGAAGAGGTACTCGTTGCCGAGCCGGCGCAGGCTGTCGCCGCAGCACTTCTCCTCCTTGCCGAAGATGCCGTAGGAGACGCCCGCCGCCTCCATGATCCTGGTCATGGCCAGGGTGACCTGCTTGCTGCGCGAATCGAAGGAGCCGGCGCACCCCACGAAGTAGAGGTACTCGGTCTTGCCCGCCTCGAACTGCTGCACCTCTCGTCCGCCGGCCCACTTGCCGCGCTCGCCCGGCGCGATGCCCCACGGGTTGGAGCGCTGCTCCATGTTCTCGAAGAGGTTCAGGAGCTCTTCCGGAAAGTCCGCTTCCATCTGCACCAGGTGCCGGCGCATCTTGGTGATCTTCGGCATCTGCTCGATGAAGACCGGGCAGGCGGCAAGACAGGCGCCGCAGCTGGTGCAGGACCAGAGGGCGTCGGGCTTGATGCTCCCTTCGGCGTCGCCGATGACCGGCACGGCCGGCTCACCGCCGCGCTGCACAAGGCCGCCGTTAGCGAGCAGGTTCACCTTGATGTCGTGCATGACCAGGCGCGGGTTGAGCGGCTTACCGGTGCTGGCGGCCGGGCAGGACTTCTCGCAGCGGCCGCACTCGGTGCAGGAGAAGGAGTCGAAGAGGTCCTTCCAGGTAAAGCGGTCGATGCTCCCGGCACCGTACACGTTCCCCTCGACGAACTCCTCGCGCGGTTGCGTGTTGGGCGTATCGAGCCCCTTGAAGAAGCAGTTCGGGATCGCCGCCAGAATGTGCATGTGCTTGCTGTAGGGGAGGTAGTTCAGGAAGAACAGGAGCACGCCGGCGTGCAGCCACCAGCAGATCTGCGCCAGGCTTTCCAGGGTGTACGGCCCCTGCCCCGCTAACAGTGACGCAAGGGCAGACGAAATAGGCATCGCCTGCGCCGCGGGTTCCTGCCCCAGGGCGATTTCCGCCGCGTGCAGGCCGAAGTAGGCCAGCATCAGGGTCCCGATCATGGAAAGGATGGCGAAGGCCTCGCCGGTGCGGGCTCCCTCATAAGGAGGAGCCACCGCCCTTCTCACCAAGGCAACCACGATTGCCGCGAGGGCGCAGAGCGAAACCACATCGAAGGCAATCAGCAGCGGCTGGTACAGCGCCATCGGCAGGATCCGCGACAGCTTCGCCGCCGGGACCACGCCCGCCACCAGGAATTCGGTATTGGCGACGGCCAGGATCAGGAACGACCAGAAGATGAAGAGATGGTTGATGCCGAAGGGACGGCTGACCACGCGCTTCTGGAGGAAGGCGAACAGGAACATCCCCTGCAGCCTTTCCTGCAGACTGGAGCAGCGGTCCTCGGCGGCGCCAACGCCGACCAGGCTGAAGCGGCGGTAGCAGCTCCAGGCGAAGATCAGTCCCGCGGCCGCCAGAAGGGGTGTGAAGATCATAGGATCAGGTTGCATATACATGTCCTTGTAAATGTTTTGTCAGCGGTAGCGTTCACACCCTTTAGATCGTGCGACGTCCACTTCCCCTCGCCCTTTGGGAGAGGGCCAGAGTGAGGGCGGTGCCTCAACCCCACGTCGACGCATTTCCACGGCAAGCCGTGCCCTCACCCCTACCCTCTCCCGAAGGGCGAGGGAGAGTTTCTGCAAGCTGGTTGAGGCGGGAGAAGCCGTCTCTACGCCGCCTTGCTGTCCTTGACCTCGGCCGGCCCCTTGCTCGTCTTCATCTCGCGCAAGGCGGTGGTGAGGGCCGGGACCACTTCGAACAGGTCGCCCACGATGCCGTAGTTGGCCACCTCGAAGATCGGGGCCTCCTTATCGCGGTTAATGGCGACGATCAGGTCGGAATCCTGCATCCCCACCAGGTGCTGGATGGCGCCGGAGATGCCGCAGGCGATGTAGATCTTGGGACGCACGGTCTTGCCGGTCTGCCCGACTTGGCGGTCGCCCGGCATCCAGCCCGCATCGACCGCGCTACGCGAGGCACCCACGACACCGCCCAGCTCGTCGGCCAGTTCCTGCAGTATGGCGAAGTTCTCTTTGGCCATCATGCCGCGCCCGCCGGAGACGATGAACTCGGCGCCGGCAATGTCGACATCACCCGCCTTCTTGTCTCGGATCACCTGGAGCACCTTGGTGAAAATGTCCGCCTCGGAGATGGGGAGGCTGACCGGGACGATCTTGCCGGTGCGCCCCGACATCTGCGCCGGCATCGGCATCACGTGGGAGCGTACCGTCGCCATCTGGGGGCGGAACCGGTCGCACATGATGGTCGCCATGATGTTGCCGCCGAAGGCCGGCCGGGTCTGCATCAGGTTCCTTTTGGCATCGATGTCCAGCCCGGTACAGTCCGCGGTGAGGCCGGTCTTGACGCGGGTCGCCACGGCGCCGGCCAGGTCGCGCCCCATGCCCGTTGCGCCCATGAGGACGATCTCCGGCTTGTACTTGTCGATCAGGTGGCACAGGGCGTCCAGGTACGGGTAGGTGCGGTAGTGCTTGAGCACCGGCTGATCCATGAGGTAGGCCTTGTTCGCGCCGTAGCTGAAGGCTTCGCGGCACAGATGCTCCACCTGGTCGCCCATGACCACCGCGCACAGTTCCACGCCCAGCTTGGCCGCGAGCTCCTGTCCCTTGCCCATCAGTTCCCAGGAAACGCGGGCCGCCTCACCTTCGGTCTGTTCCACGAAAACCCAGACCCCGCGGTAAGCCGCCACCAGTTCGCGGCGCGCCAGTTCTTCCGGGTCCGCGTCCTCTTCCGCCAGGTCCTGCTGTCCGGCCAATTGCGCCAGGATCTCCAGTTCCTCCGGTGAATAGAAGATCTCCAGGGCCGAACCCGGGCAGGCCTTCACGCACTTAAGGCAGCCGATGCACTTGGAGAGTTCGATTTGCGGTTCGCCCGCGTCGCTCATCTGGATGCCGTCCACTGGGCAGCTGCTCTGGCAGCGCGCGCCACAGGCGATGCACTTCCCCTCTATGAGCCGAACCTTCCCGCGCGGCTTTTTCAGTTTAGTTTTAGCTTCAGCCATCTTTCCCCCGCTCCTAGTCACGTCCATCAGGTCCACCGGGGCCACCGGTGTCCGCTCAGTCCACAAAGGTTTTGGTGACGCCTACACCGCCAGCATGTCGCTGGCAACCAGCTTCTCCAGCAACAGCCGGGCGGTGCCCGCCGGGTCGCCCAGGCCGTCGCCGATGATCTCGCCCGCCGCGCGTTGCGGCGAGAAGATCCTGCTCACCCAGGTGGGCGAGCCCTTCAGGCCGACGCTGTTCGGGTCCAGCTGGAGTTCCTTATTGTCCCAGACCTTGACCTCCGCCTTGGCAGCCTTGAGCCGCATGGGGACTGTCGGGTAGCGCGGGCGGTTCAGTTCGCGCACCACCGTGATCATCGCCGGCAGCTTCGCCTCCACGATCTCGTAGCGACCTTCCAGCTTGCGCCGGACCCGGATCTTCTTGGCAAGAAAGTCGAGGTGCTCGATCCGGTCCACCAGGGTAAGCTGCGAGAATCCGAGGCGGATGGCGATGCCCGGGCCGACCTGGGCCGTATCGCCGTCGATGGTCTGTTTGCCGCAGAAGACGATGCCCACCTCGTCCTCCTGGGCTAGTTTCCTGATCGCCGCCGCCAGCACGTTGCTGGTGGAAAGCGTGTCTGCGCCGCCGAAGGCGCGGTCCGAGCAGAGGATCGCCTCGTCCACCCCGAGGGCCAGCGCCTTACGGAGGGTCGCCTCCGTGTTGGGCGGCCCCATCGAGAGTGCGGCCGCCTTGAAGCCGTAGCGGGCCTTCATGCGCAGGCTTTCCTCGACGGCGTGGGTGTCGTAAGGGTTGACGATGAAGGGAATGCCATCGCGCACCAGCGTATTAGTGACCGGGTCGATCTGCACCTGGGTTGTATCCGGCACCTGTTTAATGCAAGCCACTACGTACATGTAAATTCCTTTCCTTCCGCAAGCAGTTTCGAACTCTCAGCCAACTCTCCGTCCAGCGTTTAACCTGCCTTCAGCCACAGCCCACTCGTGTCCACCACGTCCACCTGGTTCCACATAGGTTTTGGTGGCTTCTGGCTTAGTGGCTAGCCCTGGAAAGCTCCCACTGCTCCCTGAACAGTGCGAACGCCTCGCGCATGATGAAGGAAGCCTTCTTCCCCCTCTTGTCCATCAGCTTCTGGATTGCGTCACGCTCGTCGTCGCTCATACGGATTGAGATGATGTTCACTTTTTTCTGGCTTCTGTCCTTCATGACTTCTTCTCCCCTTCTTTTTGGTCCTGAAAATATGCTGCGTTTAGAGCAGCTCGATCTCATCGTCGGGGCGTACCACCCCGCCGCTAATCACAGTCGCGAAGACACCTTCCTTGGGCATGACACAGTCGCCGGCCTGGTAGTAGATGGCGCAGCGGGTGTGGCAGACCTTCCCGATCTGGGAGATCTCCAGCACCGCCGGACCGATGCCGAGCCGGGTACCGACGGGGAGGTGCATGAGGTCAATGCCCCGGGTGGTGATGTTTTCGGCAAAGTCCCCGGCGCCGACCGACAGCCCTAGTTGCACCATCTTGTCTATGCTCTCCTGGGCGAGCAGGCTCACCTGACGATGCCAGTCCCCCGCGTGCCCATCACCGATGATGCCGAAGTTCTCCCGCAGGTGTACCTCCGGCGCCGCCTTCTTCCTCTCGCCTTTGTTGCGGCTTATGTTGACCGCCACTACCGATGCGCTCATTGCTTCCTCCGTGTTAAGGGGGGGCACCTGCGGAACCAGTCCCCTGGCAGCCTTTCGCCAGCCCCTAGCCCCTGCCTTTAACCGCCAATCCTCGACATATTGACCACCGCCTGTTCAGATCCTTCCTCGGCGATATGGTGCCTACCCGGCTTCTGGGTCACGATGCTGCGCAGGGTCTGCCGCAGCGCCTCGGGGTCCTCGCTGGCCAGGAGCGGCTTCAGCTCCGTGCCCTGTTCCGAGAAGAGGCAGCCGCGCACCCGGCCGGTCGCCGTGATCCTGATCCGGTTGCAGCTCTCGCAGAAGTGGCCGGAGACCGGGGTGATGATCCCGATGGCACCCGCCGCCCCCTGTATCTTGTAGTTCCTGGCCGGCCCCGCCATCTCCGAACTGACCAGAGGCAGCAGCGGATACCGCTCGCCGATAGTGGAGAGGATCTCGCTCCCCGGCATGCTCTGGGCGCCCCACTCCTCGTCCTGAAGGGTCGGCATGTACTCTATAAAGCGAACCGTGAACGGCTTCTCCAGGGTCAGCGCCGCGAAGTCCAAGATCTCGTGATCGTTCACCCCGCGCATCACCACCATGTTGATCTTGAGCGGACCGAAGCCAGCCTTCTGTGCCGCATCGATCCCGGCCAGCACCCGGTTCAGGTCCGCACCCCGGGTAACCCGGGCGAAGGTTTCCGGCTGCAGGGAGTCGAGGCTGATGTTGAGCCTGGCGACCCCGGCATCCTTGAGCGGCTGGGCCAACTCTTCCAGCAGCAGTCCATTGGTGGTCAGCACGAGTTCCTTCAGACCCGGCAGCGCCGAAAGGCGTCCCAGGAAATCGACCAGCCCCTTCCGTACCAGCGGCTCCCCGCCGGTTACCCTGATCTTCTCTATCCCCTGCTCCACGCACGCGGCGGAGACGCGGTACAGCTCCTCGTAGCTCAGCATCTCTTTATGCCCGAGCTTCGCCACCCCCTGCGCCGGCATGCAGTAGCAGCAGCGCATGTTGCAGCGGTCGGTGACCGAGAGTCTTAAGTAGTTGATCCGCCTGCCGTAGGTATCGATCAGTGCCATGCCTTACTCCCTTCGGAAACACGCCTCGCCGTATACAAAGGCAATATCGATACCAATTGTCCCGATTCGGAGCAAAAAGGGAGATCAGCCACTAATGAGGGAGCAACTAAGCTGGTGAATACATGGGAAACGAACCGATTTTTGTCTTCTTGAATTCAACATACAGGCGGGGAGTGTGACGACGGTTGGCACAGCAAAACGTGCGTTCCACAAAAGAGCAAACGTTCCATTGTGGAACGTTGCAACTGTTCGATTTGAGGACGCAACTTCGGAGGGGATAGTGGAGGCAGCAAACACAGCGCTGGTTAAGTATACGGTATCCTGTGAATATTATTCAGTATCCCGAAAAATTGTGTTTACAGCAAATTCTGGTACGCCCCTTGCGATAGCGTAGAAAACCGTTTTAGGAAAGTGTATGCAGCACGGCACCACCTTCTTAAAAACAAAAAGAACCGGGTCCAGCCCGGAAAAACAACAGGGGGAATTGAAAATGGCATTAGGAGAGCAGACTTACGGTTTCTACATCCCGACGGTATCACTGATGGGCATCGGCTCCGCTAAAGAGACCGGCGACCAGGTTAAGGCACTGGGCGCTTCCAAGGCGCTGATCGTCACTGACAAGGGCCTCTCGGCCATGGGCGTTGCTGACAAGATCAAGGAGCAGGTAGAAGCTACCGGCGTAAAAGCCATCATCTTCGACGGCGCTGAGCCCAACCCGACCGACACCAACGTGCACGACGGCGTGAAGGTGTACCAGGACAACGGCTGCGACGCCATCATCTCCCTGGGCGGCGGTTCCTCCCATGACTGTGCCAAAGGTGTAGGCCTGGTCATCGGCAACGGCGGCCACATCCGCGACTTCGAAGGCATCAACAAGTCCACCAAACCGATGCCGCCGTTCGTCGCCATCAACACCACCGCAGGCACCGCTTCCGAGATGACCCGCTTCTGCATCATCACCAACACCGACACCCACGTGAAGATGGCTATCGTCGACTGGCGCTGCACTCCGAACATCGCCATCAACGATCCGCTGCTCATGGTCGGCAAGCCGGCAGCCCTGACCGCTGCAACCGGCATGGACGCCCTGACCCACGCTGTCGAGGCTTACGTCTCCACCATCGCTACCCCGATCACCGACGCATGCGCCATCAAGGCCATCGAACTGATCGCCACCTACCTCTCCAAGGCTGTCGCTAACGGCGAAGACCTCGAGGCACGTGACAAGATGGCTTACGCCGAGTACCTGGCCGGCATGGCGTTCAACAACGCGTCCCTGGGCTACGTCCACTCCATGGCTCACCAGCTGGGCGGCTTCTACAACCTGCCGCACGGCGTCTGCAACGCCATCCTGCTGCCGGCCGTCAGCCAGTACAACCTGATCGCCTGCCCGGAGCGTTTCGCTCACATCGCCAAGGCTCTCGGCGAGAACGTCGACGGTCTGTCCGTGACCGAAGCTGGCCAGAAAGCCATCGACAGGATCCGCAGCCTCTCCGCTTCCATCGGCATCCCGACCGGCCTCAAGGCCCTCAATGTCAAGGAAGAGGACCTGGCCATCATGGCAGAAAACGCGAAGAAGGACGCTTGCCAGTTCACCAACCCGCGCAAAGCGACCCTCGAGCAGGTCATCCAGATCTTCAAGGACGCAATGTAATACCGTAGTAGCATGATCCCCTCCCCCCCGGGGGAGGGGCAAGTTGAAACCGCCTGCGGGCCCGACCGGCGCGCAGGCCCGAGCACATGCAAGAGATGCGTAAGCGGTGTCGGGTCAGTCACGCATCAAAAAATCTCCGAGCCGTCGCAGCCTAAAAGGGAACTTCCCTCATGGCTCCAGGCCAACGGGTTTCGCTGGAAACGGCGGAGCCTCCCTCTTGGAAAGGAGTCCCGGCGGTCAGCACTGCCGGTAGAACTAAACAAAAACAGGGAGCTTGAAAAGCATGGATAAGATTTTTCGCGTCAACATGACCGACCTCACCACCAAGATCGAAGAAGTTCCGGCAGCATGGGCAGGCCTGGGTGGCCGTGGCCTCACCTCCACCATCGTGGCCGCCGAAGTACCGCCGACCTGCCACGCACTTTCCGCCGACAACAAGCTGGTTTTCGCACCGGGCCTGCTGACCGGCACCGCTGCAGCGAACTCGGGCCGTCTCTCCGCAGGCGCCAAGAGCCCGCTCACCGGCGGCATCAAGGAGTCCAACGCAGGTGGCACCGCGGCACAGATGCTGGCTAAGCTCGGCATCAAGGCCATCATCATCGAAGGCGCACCGAAAACCGGCGCATGGTACAACCTGGCGGTGGGCGTGAACGGCGTCACCATCAACGAGGAGAAGGAACTGCTTGGCCTGGGTAACTTCGCCGTCATCGACGCGGTCGAGGCCCGCCTGGGCAAAAAGACCGGCGTCCTCACCATCGGCCCGGCCGGCGAACTGAAGATGACCGCCGCCAACATTTCCGTGAAGGACCCGGACAGCAAGATCCGCAGCCACGGCCGTGGCGGCCTGGGCGCAGTCATGGGCTCCAAGCAGATCAAGTTCATCTCCATCGACGGCGAAGGCGCGAAACCCGTGACCATCGCGGATCCGGAGAAATTCAAAACCGCAGCAAGGGCGTTCTCCAAGGCGCTTCTCGACCACCCGGTCTCCGGCGAAGGTCTCCCGACCTACGGCACCAACGTCCTCGTCAACATCCTCAACGAAGCTGGCGGCCTGCCGACCAAGAACTTCACCACCGGTCAGTTTGAAGGGCACGACAAGATCTCCGGCGAGACCATGCACGACACCATCGTGGCGCGCGGCGGCAAACCCAAACATGGTTGCCATGCCGGCTGCATCATCCAGTGCTCGCAGGTCTATCACGACAAGGACGGCAAGTACGTCACCTCCGGCTTCGAGTACGAGACCATCTGGGGCCTGGGCGCCGACTGCTGCATCGACAACCTGGACGACATCGCCCGCGCCGACAACCTGATGGACGACATCGGGATCGACTCCATCGAAACCGCCGTCATGTTCGGCGTGGCCATGGAAGCCGGCATCCTCAAGTGGGGCGACTCCAAGGAAATGCTCCGCCTGCTGACCGACGAAATCGCCAAGGGCACCGCTTTGGGCCGCGTCCTGGGTGGCGGCGCAGGCTCCGTCGGCCGCACCTACGGTGTGACTCGCGTACCCGTGGTCAAGAACCAGGGCATCCCGGCGTACGACCCGCGCTCCGTCAAGGGCATCGGCATCACCTACGCCACCTCCACCATGGGCGCCGACCACACCTCCGGCTACACCATCGCCACCAACATCCTGAACGTCGGCGGCTACGTCGATCCGCTCAAGAAGGACGGTCAGGTCGAGCTCTCCCGTGCCCTGCAGATCGCTACCGCCGCGGTTGACTCCACCGGTATGTGCATCTTCGTTGCCTTCCCGGCGCTGGACATTCCGGAGTGCCTCCCGGCCCTGATCGACATGATCAACGCCCGCTTCGGCATCGCCCTCACCGGCGACGACGTCACCAACCTGGGCAAGTACATCCTGAAGACCGAGCGCGAGTTCAACCAGAAAGCCGGTCTCACCAACGTCCACGACCGTCTGCCGGACTTCTTCAAGACCGAGCCGGTCGCACCGCACAATGCGGTGTGGGACTTCACCGACGAGGAAATCGACGAGTTCTGGAACTTCTAGGAACTTTTCCTACGCCCGGCGTGACGGAAGTCACGCCGGGTTTTTCCGTTTGAGCCTAACACGCAGGTGCCGCATGAAGATAACTCTCAAGCTTTTCGCCACATTCAGAAACGGCAGGTTCAAAGTCGCCGAGCAGGAGCTCGCCGAGGGGACCGACGTGCGCCAGGTGGTGCTCTCCCTCGGGCTCACCGAGGAGGAGATCGGTATCGTCATGCTGAATGGCCGGCACGGTGAGCTGGACAGCAAACTGAACCAGGGCGATACCCTTTCGCTCTTTCCCCTGGTTGGAGGAGGCTGATATGCGCAAGGTGATCACTTTTCTGAAAGAGCAGGCGCAGGACGGCCTGCTTCCCTGGAGCGCCCAGGATGCGACGGCCAAGCGCTTCAACCTGAGCCACGCAGCGGTCGAACTGCTTGCCCTGCAAAATGGCCTCTATCCGGCGCGCTACCAGCGCAACCGCAACATGATCCAGGTCGACGAGCAGCTGTGCCTGTTCCAAAGCCGCGTCGCTGTGATCGGCTGCGGCGGCTTGGGCGGCTACGTCCTGGAAGAGCTGGCCCGCCTCGGGGTCGGGCAGATCATCGCCGTCGATCCGGACATCTTCGAAGAACACAACCTGAACCGACAGATCCTCTCCACCCCTGCCCTGCTGGGACAGCCCAAGGCGGCGGTAGCTGCCGAACGGCTGGCGCAGGTGAATCCCGCCGTCACGGTCACCGCCATCCAGGACTACTTCTGCCTGGCTAACGGCTTCGAGCTGCTGGCGGGAGCACAGATCGCGGTGGACGCCCTGGACAGCATCTCGTACCGGCTTCAGCTGGCCGAGTTCTGCAACGTAGCCGGCATCCCCATGGTGCACGGCGCCATCGGCGGCTGGTACGGACACGTCGCCTCCCAGTTCCCCGGCGAGACCACGGTGCAGCAGATCTATCGCCACTGGGTCGCGGGCAAGGGGATCGAGCAGCAGCTCGGCAACCCCTCCTTCACACCTGCCGTCGTGGCGAGCCTCGAGGTGGCCGAAGTCTGCAAGATCCTGCTCGGCAAGGGTGAGCCGCTCAGAAACCGCAAACTGACGATTGACCTGCTGGAAATGGAGATGCAGGAGATATCCTACGCTCCGGCCCCGGTCACCCTGGTAGACGCCGCCTAATCGCTCCGCGCCCCCCCCTCGCCCTCCGGGAGAGGGGCCAAGGGTGAGGGAGAAGCAAAGCGGCAACGCTGCCGCTAAAAAAACAAGCGACGCCGTCGACGACGCCGCATAGAGCACCGAGGTGCATCATGCCAAGCTTTGAAGAAGCGCGAGGCATCATACTGGCCCACGTCGCCCCGCTGGGCGAAGAAAACGTAGCGCTGTCGGACGCCCTGGGGCGGGTGGTAAGCAGAGACATCATCGCTCCCTGGGACCTGCCGCAATACGACAATTCCGCCATGGACGGCTATGCCGTGCATGCCGCCGATTGCACCTCGGTCCCCGCCCGTCTTCTCATCACCGGGTTCCTCCCCGCCGGAGGCGCGGACTGCCCGACCGTATCCGTCGGTTGCGCCGTGCGCATCATGACCGGCGCCCCCATCCCCCCTGGATGCAATGCAGTGGTACCCATCGAAGAAACCGAGCAGGAAGGGGCCCACGTCGTGATCAAGCAGAGGGTGCTCCCCAAGCAGCACGTCCGGAGCAAAGGAAACGACGTAGCCTGCGGCACCCAGGTCCTCCCCGCCGGCAGCCAGGTTCGCCCCGCCGAGGTCGGCATGCTGGCGGCCATGGGGCAGGCGCTGGTGCCGGTCTACCGCAAGGCGCGGGTGGCGATACTGTCCACCGGGGACGAGCTTATCGAACTCGGCGAGAGCCCCAAGGCCGGCAGCGTGATCAACTCCAATGCGTTGTCGCTGGCCGCCGCCGTCCGCGAGGCGGGCGCCGAGCCAGTGCTGCTAGGGATCGCGCGGGACAACCTGGAGAGTCACCAAGACAAGATGCGGGAAGGTCTTTGTTGCGATGCACTGATCACCTCGGCTGGCGTCTCCGCCGGTGACCGCGACTTGGTCCGGGAGGTAGCCGCGAGCCTCGGTGCAGAGGAACTGTTCTGGAAGATCGGGATGAAGCCGGGCGGCCCCACGGCATTCTCGGTCTGGCAGGGAAAGCCGATCTTCTCGCTCCCGGGGAACCCCGTGTCGACCATGGTGACCTTCGAGCTGCTGGTGAAGCCCGCCCTGTTGAAGATGATGGGGCACCACCGGGTGCTTCCCCCCTTCGTAAAAGGAATCCTTGCCGAGGACGCGCACAAGAAGCCCGGCAAGCTGCATTTCATCAGGGTCACGGTGAAGAAGCGTCATGGCAGGCACGTCGCCTACTGCGCCGGCGAGCAACACACCGCCATCCTGAGCACCATGACCAGGTGCGACGCCCTGGCCGCCCTCCCCTGCGACGCCACCTTCATTCCGGCAGGAAGCGAAGTAGACCTGGCGCTGATGAGGGAAGTGGACCTGTTAAGCGAGGGAGAAGTCGGCATAAGGTGCTGCTCCTGAAGCCGAACCAAAACTGAACGGGTCATAATAATAATTAATTTGGTATATTTTCCATCCCGAATATGCGATAAATCCTATGGTAGGATTCGGGAGGTGAACTATGCAGGAAATGTTGATTTTAGGTGGTGTCGTGGTGGGGTGGATCGTGCTGCAGCGCTTCATTCTGCCCAGCATGGGGATCGAGACGTGAATGTCTCCCGCATGCTCCTCCGGTCGGGGGGAAAAGACGGAAGAAGAAAAAGAGCAGGAAGGATAAGAAAGGGCGCCGCTTGAAGCAGGCGCCCTTTCTTTTTATTTTATTATCCCCTCGCCCTGGAGTGCGGGCCTCAAATTCCGTCCCCTCGCCCTCCGGGAGAGGGTGGCCGAAGGCCGGGTGAGGGGTGTGCCACGAAGCGATCATGGCGCCGATTGCAACGCCCTCACCCCGTCCCTCTCCCGGAGGGAGAGGGGGGAAGAGAGCCTGAAACGTAGAACGTAGAACGTCAGTTGCCCTTTTAATACCGGTAATGCTCCGACTTGTACGGCCCTTCCTTCTTGACGCCGATGTAGGCTGCCTGGGCATCGGTCAGTTCGGTCAGCATGGCGCCCAGAGTTTTCAGTTGCAGGCGCGCCACCTTCTCGTCCAGTTCCTTGGGCAGGATGTAGACGCCGACCGGATACTTGCCCGGGTTGCAGAAGATCTCCATCTGCGCCAGGGTCTGGTTGGCGAAGGAGGAGGACATGACGTAGGAGGGGTGGCCGGTGGCGCAACCGAGGTTAACCAGGCGCCCCTCGGCGAGCAGGATGATGCGCTTGCCGTCCGGGAAGATGACGTGATCGACCTGCGGCTTGATGTTCTCCCACTTGTACTGCTTGAGTTTGGCCACTTCGATCTCGTTGTCGAAGTGACCGATGTTGCAGACGATGGCGTTGTGCTTCATCGCCTTCATGTGGTCGTGGGTGATGACGTCGATGTTGCCGGTGGTGGTGACGAAGATGTCAGCCTTGTCGGCCGCCCACTCCATGGTGACCACCTTGTACCCTTCCATGGCCGCCTGCAGCGCGCAGATCGGGTCGACCTCGGTGACCCAGACCTGAGCCTGGAGCCCGCGCATCGCCTGAGCGCACCCTTTGCCGACGTCGCCGTAGCCGCAAATGACCGCCACCTTGCCGGCCACCATGACGTCAGTGGCGCGCTTGATGCCGTCCATCAGGGACTCGCGGCAGCCGTAGATGTTGTCGAACTTGGACTTGGTGACCGAGTCGTTGACGTTGATGGCCGGGAACTTCAGCGTGCCCTTCTCGAACATCTGGTACAGACGGTGGACGCCGGTGGTGGTTTCCTCGGTGACACCCTTGATGCAGGCCGCAGTCTTGGAGTACCAGCCCGGCTGCTCGGCCAGGCGCTTCTTGATGGCCGCGAACAGGAACTGCTCCTCCTCGCAGGTCGGGTTGGCGATCACGGATGCGTCCTTCTCCGCGTCGCTGCCCAGATGCAGCAGGAGGGTCGCGTCGCCGCCGTCGTCGAGGATCATGTTCGGGGCGCCGCCGTCGTGCCACTCGAAAATCTTGTGGGTGTAGTCCCAGTACTCGGCCAGCGTCTCACCCTTGTGCGCGAAGACCGGGATACCAGCGGCTGCGATGGCCGCGGCGGCGTGGTCCTGAGTCGAGAATATGTTGCAGGAAGCCCAGCGCACCTCGGCGCCGAGGGCCGTGAGGGTCTCGATGAGCATCGCGGTCTGAATGGTCATGTGCAACGAGCCCGCGATGCGTGCCCCCTTGAGCGGCTGAGCCGCGGCGTACTCCTCGCGGATCGCCATGAGGCCCGGCATCTCGGTCTCAGCGATGATCATTTCCTTACGGCCCCAATCGGCCAGCGACATGTCCTTTACGATGTAATCCTTGGTCACGTTACTTCTCCTTTCGATGAGTTAACTTCCACGTTGGTTGGTTACAATCCCCTCGCCCTCCGGGAGAGGGGCAGGGGTGATGGCGCTGCCATCTGCTACGCCATCCATTGAAAAGGCCCCTCACCCGCCCTTCGGGCACCCTCTCCCAAAGGGAGAGGGCTTACTCTTTTACCGCCTTTACCAGCAGCACGTCCTCAGCACCGTTTGCGGCGGCGACACGCACGACGGTGACTTCGGAAAGCCCCACCCCTGCCAGCCACGCCTTGAGTTCGTCCTCTTCGAATCCCAGCCACTGGTCGGCCAGTTGCTCCCGGGCCCACTCCCGCTCGTGGCGCGCCAAGTCAGCCAGCACCACTGTCCCCTGCGGCTGGAGTACCCGGACGATCTCGGCCAGCACCGCCTGCGGATCAGGAGCATGGTGCAGCACCATGTTAGCCACGACGCACCCCGCACCGCCGTCGGCGATGGGAAGATGGGTCATCTCTCCCAGGCGCAGTTCCGCCCCCGGGACGCCGTCCTCGACCAGGCGCCGTCGCGCCTCCACCAACATGGCCGGCGAATGGTCCACGCCGATCACCAGCCTCGCCTTGCGCGCCAGTTGCGCCATCAAGATCCCGGTGCCGACCCCAATCTCCAGCAGCACGGCAACCTCGGGAACCAGTGCCAGCAGGCTCTCCTGGTACTCCGGCACCGGCAGCAGGGTGCGCGACAGTTCGTCCCACTGGGCCGCGTGCTGGTCGAAAAACTCGAGGCTGCGCTTGCGGCGCGCCTCAAGTGCCTGCGCAACGGCCGCAAGATCGTTGCGCCGCTCGGGAAGCTGTTCCAGCGCGCGCTCGAATTCCGGGCGTATGGCACAGAAGAAGAGATTCTGCTCCCCGGCGCGATAGTAGCTCCAGGTCCCTTGGCGCTTCACCGACAGCACGCCCGCCTCCGCCAGGATCTTCAGGTGTCGCGAGATGCGCGACTGCCCCATCCCCATGATCTGGGTCAGTTCCTGGACGGTAAGTTCGGAGTTGAGCAGCACCGCCACCAGCCGCAGTCGGCAGGGGTCGGCCAACGCCTTGAAAAGTTCCAGCATAGGCTATATCAACCTTCGCGATTTTCTTAAATCAAGTTTTCTTGATATAACATGGCGTGCCGCTGCTGGCAAGGTAAAAACCATATTATTTCCTGCTCATTGGACCTGATCCCGCCGCGCCTTCCGCCGAGGAGGCTGCCCCCCTCGCCCACCGGGAGAGGGGTCGGGGGTGAGGGCAACGGAACCTGCACTCGAGTTGCCACCTCCCTCACCCGCCCTTCGGGCACCCTCTCCCGGGGGGAGAGGGTTTGCGCTGTCAGTGGGACAATAGGATTCTCTTTTGTTTTGCTTTGCTCAGATTTCCTCAGATTTCTCGGTAGCCATTGCCTTCAAAACGAAAAATCCCCCTGCAGCATAAGCCACAGGGGGATGAATGATCTCAACTTCGATGAGCTGGCTATCAGGCCGCCTGGTCCTCGGTAACCGCGCCCGCCTCGGCGAAGATTTCGTCGAAGATCTCCTGGACGGTCTCGATGCGGGTCGCCTTCCAGGCGTTGGTCCCACAGAAGATGAGGCCCGAGTCGACTTCGCCGCGCTGGGCGCGGTCCAAGGATTTAACGATGCAGAAACGCTCGCCGCTCTCCTTGTAGGAACACTTCTTGAGGCAGCCGTACGAGCAGACGGAACCGTGATCGCGGTCGTAGGAGACGATCCCTTCCTGGTTGGTGAGGATGGCGCGGCCGGGGAGACCGGCAGGGCTCATGATGAGGCCGATGTCCTCTTTCTTGCAGTCAAGGTAGGCCTGCTTGAAGGCATCATCGGCGTCGCACTCGACGGTGGTGACGAAGCGGCTCGCCATCTGCACGGCATCGGCCCCTTCAGCCAGGGCGTGCAGCACGTCAGCGCGGTCCCAGATGCCGCCTGCTGCAATCACTGGGATGTCCAGGCCGTATTCGGAGCGGAAGAACTCCTTCACGCCTCGCACGGTCTCGTACTGGTCGTACTCGCCGGTGCCGATATTCTCCATCTTCTCGCCCAAGTGACCGCCTGCGGTGTCCGGGTCCTCTACGACGACGGCATCGGGGAGACGGTTGTACGTCTTGTCCCACTTCTTTGCGATCAGTTGGGCGGCACGGACGGAAGAGACGATCGGTACCAGCGCCACGTCCGGCGCGTGTGCGGTGAGTCCCGGCAGGGTCATGGGCAGACCGGCGCCACAGACCAGCACCTTGGCTCCCGCCTCGACGGCGGCGACGACCAGCTCTTCGAAATCGGACAGGGCTACCATCACGTTGACGCCGATGATGCCGTCCGGGGCGATCTCGTACGCCTTCCGGATCTCGTCTTTCAGTGCCACGCAGTTCGTTTTGAGATAGTTCTTGCCGTCGAAGAACTCGCTGTTCAAGGTGATGCCGGGGGATGCCACCAGACCGACGCCGCCGCACTTGGCAACATGCCCGGCCAAAGATCCTGCCGAAATCCTAACCCCCATGCCGCCCTGGATCAGCGGGTAACGTGCCACGTGTTTGCCAATGCGCAACGGTTTGAACATGTGTCCTCCTGACTGTCTGACTGCACCGTAAACACATTAGCAGAGAACCTCAAATTCTTTTGTAATAGTAGTGTAAAACAAAGGTGCCTCCCACCTCACAGATACCCCTTGCAAAATGCGGGCAGCGATGCTACCAGTGGGGCATGAAAATGCACCGAAAACTATCCAACCCGTTGATTGCACTGATAGGGATCCAGCTGATCTGGGTGGTAATGGTCATCTCCTGGATCTACTGGTTCATCGGCAGGAGCAAAGAGTTCCGCAACCTCGCCTTACGCTACAAGCCGGAACTGCTGACCCAGGGAATGGAGTGGATTGTCCTGGTCGAGGGGCTGTTGATGGCGATCGCCATCCTGGCCGGCGTGTATGTCATCTTCCTCTACTGGCGCCGCCAGGCCAATCTCTACCTGCAGCAGCGCAGCTACATCTCCCAGTTGACCCACGAACTCAAGTCGCCGCTCGCCTCGATCCAGCTGCACCTCGAGACGGTGAAGATGCGGGATCTCCCTAAGGAAAAACTCGACGGCTTCATCGACACCATGCTCTCGGACACCGATCGCCTGAATATCCTGATCAGCAACCTGCTGATGGCCACCAAGATCGAGTTCCGCCAACTGGGCGAGAAGGCAAAGAAGATCGACTTCTCCGAGTTCGTCACCAGCTACCTGCAGGGCAAAAGCAGCGACCTCCCCGAGGGAGGAAAGCTCACCCTGGAAATCGAACCCAACATCAACGCCACCATCGACGTCGAGGGGATGGAGATGGCGCTGCGCAACCTCTTCGAGAACGCGCTGCTTTACTCGCCGGTCTCGCCCGAAATCAGGGTCTCGCTCAGGCGCAGCATGAGCGGCCGGCAGTGCCAACTCGAGTTCCAGGACAACGGCAAGGGACTCAAGAAAAACGAGGTGGAGAAGATCTTCGACATGTTCTACCGGGTGCGCACACCGGGTGAGAACATCAGGGGGACCGGCCTGGGGCTCTACATCGTCAGGTCTGTGGTCAGCGCCCACGGTGGCAAGATATCTGTCGACAGCCCGGGGCTGGGCAAAGGCTGCACCTTCCACATCACCCTGCCACTCCAGGGCAGGCAGCAACGAGGTTAAGCATGTCCGGCGAAAAACCGCACATACTGCTGGTTGAGGACGAGATGCACCTGGCGCGGGGCATCACCTTCAACCTGGAACAGGAAGGCTACCTGGTGAGCCACGTCGAGAGCGGCGAAGAGGCTCTGGAGAAGGTCACCGTGGAGAAGTTCGACCTGATAATCCTGGACGTGATGCTGCCGGGCATCGGCGGTTTCGATGTTTGCGAGAAAATCCGGGTGCTCGATTCGCGGGTACCGGTGCTGATGCTGACGGCGCGCTCCGCGGAGAGAGACCGGATCTCGGGGCTCGCCGCCGGTGCCGACGACTACCTGGTGAAGCCCTTCAACCTGAAGGAATTCCTGCTCCGGGTTTCCGGGATGCTGCGCCGCAGCGCGTGGTACCGACCGGAGCCGGTAGAGGAGGGATATCGCTTCGGGGACAACGAGGTATTCCTGCTTTCCTACCGCGCCAAGACCAGGCAGGGGGAGATCGATCTCACCGACCTGGAAGTGCGCATGCTGTCCCTGTTCTTCCATCGCGAAGGCGAGGCCATACCCCGCGGCGAGATTTTGGAGAGCGTCTGGGGCTACGCAACCGATGCCGAGACCAGGACTCTGGATAACTTCATCGTGCGGCTCAGGAAGTACTTCGAACCCGAACCTTCGCGCCCCGTGTTCTTCCAAACCGTGCGCGGCGTAGGGTACCGGTTCAGCAGAAAGCCAGCAGCACCATCACTTCAGTCAGATCTGTCCGAGTAGATAGACAGTTCGGCCTTTGCGACTGGCACATGCCAGACGCACAAAGGGCCCTCCGTTACCGGAGGGCCCTTTGCTTTTCAGATGGCAGCGGCGATTAAATGCCCGCCTTCTCCCTGATGAGTGCCGCCTTGTCGGTGCGCTCCCAGGTGAACTCGGGGAGTTCGCGGCCGAAGTGGCCGTACGCCGCGGTCTTCCTGTAGATCGGACGCAAGAGGTCGAGCTGCTCGATGATGGCGCGCGGACGGAGGTCAAACACCTCGCGCACGATCTCGGAGATGCGCTTGCTCGGGATCTTGCCGGTGCCGTTGCAGTCAACCATGACGGAGACCGGCTCGGCAACGCCGATGGCGTAAGCAACCTGCACTTCGCAACGCTCGCAAACGCCGGACGCGACCAGGTTCTTGGCGACGTAGCGTCCCATGTAGGCCGCGGAACGGTCAACCTTGGAGGGGTCCTTACCGGAGAACGCGCCGCCGCCGTGGGCGCCGTGCCCGCCGTAGCTGTCGACGATGATCTTGCGGCCGGTGAGACCGCAGTCGCCCATCGGGCCGCCGATAACGAAACGCCCGGTCGGGTTGATCAGGAACTTGGTGTTGGCGTCCATCAGGTTAGCCGGGATGATTTTCTTGATGACTTCCTCGATGATGCCTTCCTTGATCATCTCGTAGGAGACCTCAGGGGAGTGCTGGGAGGAGATGACGATGGTATCGACGTGGACCGGCTTGTCATCGATGTACTGGATGGAAACCTGGGACTTGGAGTCGGGACGGAGGAAGTCGAGCACGCCGCTTTTCCTGACGTCGGCAAGCCTGGAAACCAGCTTGTGCGCCATGAGGATCGACATCGGCATCAACTCCGGAGTTTCGTTGCAGGCAAAACCAAACATGAGCCCTTGGTCACCAGCACCCTGCTCCTTAAACATCCCCTCGCCCTCGGTGACACCCTGGGCGATATCGGGGGACTGCTTATCGATGGAGGTAAGGACCGCGCAGGTTTCCCAGTCGAAACCCATGGCGGAATCGTTGTAGCCGATTTCCTTGATGGTCTCACGGACGATCTTCGGGTAGTCGATAACGGCATTGGTGGTGATTTCACCAGCGATGACCGCCATGCCGGTGGTCACCAGGGTTTCACACGCCACGCGGGACTTGGGATCCTGGGTCAGGATAGCATCGAGGATGGCGTCGGATATTTGGTCAGCAACCTTGTCCGGATGCCCCTCAGAAACAGACTCGGACGTAAAGATAAAGTCCTTCATTTCCATAAGGTAAAACCCCCTAACGAAGTGTGAATCAGGTAGCTCTAAAGCCTGCAGATTGTATAGTTGGCAATAACCTTTGTCAATAATTAAATGCGACCAATATCAACCAGTTTCACCGCGTCGCTCAGTAATATCATGATTGCCAAACTATAATTAATTGCTTCAAATTATTTTCCCGATACAATCTTTCCCATCAACCACTCCGGGCGTTGCCTGCGCCCGGCATTGGTACTAGAGAGAATGGTGCAGATCTTCCAGGGGAGGATGCGATGAGAGTCTTGTGGCTGGTGATGCTATGCCTTTTTATCGGAGCATGCGGCGGAGGCTCGGGTTCGAACGGCACATCCGGAGACGATGGCAACGTGCTCACCCCGGAGCCCACGGTCACAACGGCGCGGCTCAGCATCGGCGCCCAGGGACCCGCCCCGGATTCCGTTCTCTACGCGGCACAGTTCACCCTGCGCCTCCCTGCCGGGGTCACGCTCCCCACCACCAGCGGCAGCAACCTCTTGCCCGATGGGGTACTGGTCCCGGCCGTCAGCGGCAGCTACGCCGGCGCGAGCTTTCTGGAACCCGCCGGCGCCGCGTCCGGGCCGCTGCTGCTGGTGAACGTCGCCCATCCCGGCGGACTCATCGTCGGCCCACTGGCGACCCTTACCTGCCAGGTCGCCGCGGTCACAGCCCCCACGGTGAACGCCTTCACGCTGGAAACATTTTCAGCCCGCGACGCCAACGGCGCCGTCATCCCGGGCATCACCGGAAAACTCACCCTGCAAACGCAATGAGCGGCTGGCGCATCTCGCGCCAGCCGCTCACCCGTCTCGTTCCCAGCGGGGAATTATCCGTCTCTACCTTACTCGGCCAGCTTGATGGAGTTGATGAAGACCGGCTCCACAGGCACGTCCTGGTGGCCGGCCTTGTTGCCCGTTTTCACTTCGCGGATAGCGTCAACCACGTCCATCCCTTCGATGACCTGGCCAAACACGGCATAGCCGAAGCGGTCCGGGGTCTTGCCGGCGTGATCGAGGAACGCGTTGTCAACTACGTTGATGAAGAACTGCGAGGTGGCGCTGTCGACCACGGCAGTACGTGCCATGGCCAGGGTGCCACGGACGTTCTTCAGGCCGTTGGTGGCCTCGTTCTTGATGGCGAACTTGGTCTTCTTCGGTTGCATGTTCTCGTCGAGCCCGCCCCCCTGGACCATGAAGTTCTTGATCACGCGGTGGAAGATGGTGCCGTCGTAGTAGGCGTCCTTGACATAGGAAAGGAAGTTGCGAACGGAGATGGGAGCCTTGTCCTTGAAGAGCTCGATCTTAACGGTGCCCATCGAGGTCTCCATGACGACTACGGGATTTTTTTCTTCAGTCATTATATTGCTCCTTTATATGTGGTTTGATACACCTTTCCGAGTTGCAGCGGTCTTCAATATCACACAAAGCTGTATGTGGGAAGTTTTTACTGGTTGGAGTGATGTAGCTACGGTATCATGTACAGTCAGTGATTCTACCAGAACTGACTCTGCAATGCAGCCATAGTATTAAAATATCCACAGGAGCGCTTCGAATGAAAGTTTCCACCATCACCCTGCTAGCTGCACTGACATTCACCACTTTCACCACTGCATTGCCGGCAGCCGCCGCATCGGACCAGCAGATCGCTAAGGTCGGTGATCCCGCGCCAGGCTTCAAGCTCGATGCCTGGGTCGGCACCACCGCCGGTAAAGAGTTCAAGCAGATCTCGCTTGACGACTACCGCGGCAAGTGGGTGCTGCTCTTTTTCTACCCGATGGACTTCACCTTCGTCTGCCCCACCGAAATCAAGGGGTTCAACCAGGCGCTCTCCGAGTTCGAGAAGCTGAACACCGTGGTGCTCGGCGCCTCGACCGACAGCAAGTACTCGCACCTGGCGTGGGTGCAGCGCGGCGACCTGGGCAACCTGCAATTTCCCCTGCTGTCAGACATCAAGAAGGAAGTGGCTGAGAAGTATGGCGCTTTGGACGAGAAGGAAGGGGTGGCACTACGCGCCCTGTACATCATCGACCCGGACGGCGTGCTCCAGTACCAGGTAGTGCACAACCTCGACGTGGGCCGCAGCGTCGAGGAGACCTTGCGTGTCCTCGAGGCGCTGCAGACCGGCTCGCTCTGCCCGCTGGGGTGGAAGCCGGGCCAGAAGACCCTCGGCAGGCCACAACCCTAGCCGTCATCACGGGGGCGGGCTGCTCTCCGCCCCCTACCCCATCATCGCCTTCATCTTGGCGAAGAAATCCTCCGCTGTCTTTTCCGCTTCCTCAGGCGTCACTTCCTTCACCACCCCGCTTTGCTGCACGTTCAACACCCCGGCCGGGATCTCCTCCAGGAAACGCGACGGCACCCGTTCCTCCAGTTTGCCGTACTTCTTGCGGAACAGCGTGCGGGTCATCACCAGCTGCTGCCGCGCGCGGGTGATGCCGACGTAGCACAGGCGCCGTTCCTCGTCGATGCTGTCGTCCTCGTAGATGGCGCGCCGGTGGGGCAGGATCTCGTCCTCCATGCCGACCAGGAATACGAAGGGAAATTCGAGCCCCTTGCTGGAGTGCAGGGACATGAGCGTCACCGCATCTTTGCCGTGATCCTTCTTGTCCTTGCCGGAAAAGCGGTCCTCGTCCATGAGCGACACCTTCTCGATGAATCCCCCAAGCGTCGCCTGGGGCACCCGCTCCTCGTAGGCCGCCATAGAGTTAATGATTTGCTCGACGTTCTCCACCTTACGGCGCGCCGCCTTGGGGTCATCTATGGTGCGGAAGATCTCCTCCTCGATCTTCAATTTCTCGAAGAGCGCCTTTCCCTTCTCGGCCAGCCCCCCTTCCGCCCGGAAGTCCCCCGCGGCGTCAAGCAGCGCCTGGTGAAAGGCGAGCACCTTGTCGCGGATTGCCTCGGAAATACCCTCGATCTCCCCCGCCCGGCTGAACGCCTCGAACAGGGGGATCTCCTTTTCCAGCGACCACTGGTTGATGCGGATCACGGTGCTGTCGCCGATGCCACGCCTGGGGAAGTTGACGATGCGCAGGAGTGCCACCTCGTCGAGGGGATTGGCGATCACCTTCAGGTAGGAGAGGGAATCCTTGACCTCCTTGCGCTCGAAGAACTGGGTGCCGCCGACCAGGACGTAGGGGATGTCCTCGAAGCGGAGCTGCTCCTCGAAGGCGCGGCTCTGCGCGTTGGTGCGGTACAGGATGGCGAAGTCGCTGTAAGGGGTGTCCTTCTTGAAGCGCTCCAACTGGATGCGCTCGACCACGCTGGTCGCCTCCTCCTCGTCGTCCTGCACGATGCAGAGATCGATGAGCGGCCCCTGACCCGAGGCAGTCCAGAGACGCTTCGCCTTGCGCACCTTGTTGTTGCCAATGACGCTGTTAGCGGCGTCCAGGATGTTGCCGGTGGAGCGGTAGTTCTGCTCCAGCTTGATGGTGCGGCACCCCTTGAAATCCTTCTCAAAATCGAGGATGTTGCCCACGTCCGCGCCGCGCCATCCGTAGATGGACTGGTCGTCGTCGCCCACCACGCAAAGGTTCTTGCAGCCCGCGGCGAGCAGGTTCACCAGGAGATACTGGGACGAGTTGGTGTCCTGGTACTCGTCGACCATGATGTAGCTGAAGCGCTCCTGCCAGTGTTTGAGGACCGGCGGGTGATGCTGCAGCAGTTCCGCGGTGAGCATGATAATGTCGTCGAAGTCGATGGCGTTGAACGCCTTCAGCGCCGACTGGTAGCGCGGGTAGACCAACGCCGCCATCATGTCGATGTCGTCGAGCGGGTTGGGTGCGAAGCGGTCGGCGGGGATCAGCTTGTTCTTGGCGCCGGAGATGCGCCAGATGATACTTTCCGCGTCGTACTTCTTGCTGTCGGTGTTCACCTCGCGCACGATCTGGCGCACGAGCCCCACTTGGTCGGCGGTGGAGTAGATGGAGAAGTTCTTTTTGTAGCCCAGGCGCTCGATGTCCCGCTTCAGGACGCGCACGCCCAGGGAGTGGAAGGTGGAGAGGACGATCCCCTTGGAGTCCTTACGCCCGACCAGGTGCTCCACCCGCTCCTTCATCTCCTTGGCCGCCTTGTTGGTGAAGGTCACCGCGAGGATGCGGTCCGGCGGCACCCCCTTGTGCAGGATCAGGTGCGCGATGCGGTAGGTGATCACCCCGGTCTTGCCCGACCCGGCGCCGGCGAGGACCAGGAGCGGCCCCTCCGTGTGCTTCACGGCGGCAAGTTGTTCGGGATTGAGACGAGACAGGTCGAGCATGAAATCCTCATAAAGCGGGCATTTGCACTGCAGCAGCGGCGACATCTTCCCGGCTGCGGGCCAAAAAAGAGCCGTCCCCGGAAAGGTGCGGCCGGTTATTGTTACCAGAAGCAAAAGGGCAATGCAAGGCGCTATATGCGTGCCAGTTTCAATATCAGGTCGGGTATGCTATAAAGCACCGTTCACGACAAACAGCCACGAGGTTCACCATGGAAGCACAAGCCGCCGCCGAGCGCATCGCCTTGCTCTCGAAGGAGATCGAGCGCCACAACCGCCTTTACTATGAGCAGGATATGCCGGAGATCACGGACGCCGAGTACGATGCGCTGTTCCGCGAGCTCCAGGGGCTGGAAAAGGAATTCCCGGAGTTCGCCCTCCCCGACTCTCCCACCGGCAGGGTCGGTGGCCGCCCACTGGCGAAGTTCACCCAGGTGCGCCACAGCATGCCGATGCTCTCGCTGGAAAACGCCTTCACTGAGCAGGACATGATCGACTTCGACGACCGGGTCAAGCGCTTCCTCGGCCTTGCCGCCGACACCGGTATCTCCTACGTCTGTGAGCCGAAGATGGACGGCGTGGCGGTGGAACTGGTGTACCGCGAGGGGCTTCTGGCCATCGGCTCCACCCGCGGCGACGGAGTCGTGGGCGAAGATGTGACCCAGAACCTGAAGACCATCAAGGACGTGCCGCTGCGCCTGGAAACGAAAGAACCGCCGGAGCTGCTCACCGTGCGCGGCGAGGTCTACCTTCCCCTGGCCCCATTCCGCAAGTTCAACCGCGAGCGCGAGGAAGCGGGCGAGCCCCCCTTCGCCAACCCGAGAAACGCGGCGGCCGGTTCCCTGCGCCAGCTCGATTCCAAGATCACCGCCAAGCGTCCCTTGAGCATCTTCTGCTATGCCCCCGGGGAACTGGGCGGTGTTGAATTCACCGCGCAGAGCCACTTCCTGGAGACCATCCCCACCTGGCGCCTGCCGGTCAACCCGCTCACCCGCGTGGTGCACGGCATCCAGGAGATGCTCGCCTACTACCAGGAGATGATGGAAAAGCGCGACGACCTCCCCTACGAAATCGACGGCGTGGTGGTCAAGGTCGACTCCTTCGGGATGCAGAGGGAGCTGGGGGAGAAAAGCCGTTCGCCGCGCTGGGCCATTGCCTGGAAGTTCCCGCCCCGGCAGGCGACCACCGTGGTGGAGCAGATCTTCCACTCGGTCGGCCGTACCGGCGTCATCACCCCGGTTGCCTTTCTGAAGCCGGTCAACGTGTCCGGCGTGATGGTATCGCGCGCTACCCTGCACAACTGGGAGGAACTGGAGCGCAAGGACATACGCGAAGGGGATACCGTCATCGTGGAGCGTGCCGGCGACGTCATCCCGGCCGTGGTTCAGGTCATCCTCGACCAGCGTCCTGAAGGTGCGGTTCAGCCCCAGGTGCCCGAAACCTGCCCGGTTTGCGGCGGCGAGGTGGTCCGGTTGCCCGACGAGGTGGCGGTGCGTTGCGTGGCCCTTAACTGCCCGGCGCAGCTCCTGGAGCGCGTGAAGCACTTCGCGTCCCGGCGCGCCATGGACATCGAGGGGCTGGGTGACAAGTTCATCGAGCAGCTCCTGAGCCTGAAGCTGATCCAGGATGTCGCCGACATCTATTCACTCAAGGAAGAAGACTTCATGCAGTTTGAGCGCATGGGGAAAAAGCTTGCGGAGAACCTGTTGAACGCCATCGAGGCGAGCAAGGAGCGCGACCTGTCGCGGCTCATTTTCGCGCTCGGCATCAGGCACGTCGGCGAGCACACCGCCAAGCTTTTGGCCGCAGCGTTTGGCAGCATCGAGAACCTGGCCAAGGCGAGCGAGGAGGAACTGGTCAGCGTCCGTGAAGTGGGGCCGCAGGTCGCCACCAGCATAGCCGACTTCTTCCGCAACGAAGAGAACCTGAAGGTGCTGGAGCGGCTCAAGGAAGCCGGCGTCAGTCCCAAGGTCGAGGAGAAGCGGGTCGGCGGCAGGTTCACCGGCAAGACCTTCGTCTTCACCGGTGCCCTTGAGAAGTTCACCAGGGACGAGGCCAAGAAGATGGTGGAGCAGGAAGGCGCCCATGCCGCCGGCAGCGTCTCCAAGAAGACCGACTACGTGGTAGCCGGCGCCGACGCCGGGAGCAAGCTGGAGAAGGCACGGCAGTTAGGCGTGCGCGTGCTTACTGAAGAGGAGTTTTTGGAGTTGATGCAGTAGTTGCAGAGTGCAGGAACGAGTACGGGCAAGGGCGCGGCACCTGACGGTTGCCGCGCCCTTTTTGTTCAGCGATGCTCTTTGCTGTCTATTTGGCCAGCTTTGCGGTTAGTGCGGGAACGAACTGCATCACGTCGGCCACCACCAACACGTCGGCGACCTCGCCGATGGGGGCGTCCTTGTCCTTGTTGATGGCCACGATGAACCCCGACTTCTTCATCCCCGCCAAGTGCTGGATGGCACCGCTGATGCCGCAGGCGACGTAGAGCTTCGGACTCACGGTCTGCCCGGTAACTCCCACCTGCGCCCCCGCGTCCATCCATCCGCTGTCGACCACGGGACGGCTCGCCCCGACCTCGCCGCCCAACGCCTTGGCGAGTTCGGCTATCACCGGCAGGTTCTCTTTCTTGCCGACCCCACGCCCGGCACTGACAATAATCTCCGCCCTGGTCAAGTCGACTCCCTTGCGAACCGCCGCCTCGTATCCCAGGAACTCGGTCCGCCCCTCACCTTCCGCGTCCAGCGCCTGTTTCTGCGGCGTCCCCCCAGGCACCAGCGCCGGGAACGCTCCCCCCTGCAGTGTGAGCACCACGGGGCTCCCTACCGGCTTCACCACCTGCCTCATCTTCTGACTGCAGCAGGGGCGCTCGAAACCTCCCTCGGCCAAGGCAACTACTTCCGAGGCCTGCGGTGCTTTGAGCAGGGCCGCGACCCGCGGGGCCAGGTCCCAGCCGTACGATGTGTGCAAGAACACCACGTAGTCCGGCTTTTCCCGTTCCACCGCCGCCTGCACCAGCCGCTTGTGCAGATCCGGGTTGTACTCCCCATACTTGCCTGCTTCGGCCAGATAGACGGTCCCCCCGTAGCTCGGCAGGGCCGCATCGTTGCCGACCAGCACCATGGCGGTCTCGGCTCCCAGTTGTGATGCAAAGCCGAACAGTTCGTAGCTGTACTCCAAGAGTTTTCCATCGCGGCATTCGCCTACGAGTAACGCTTTCATGGTCGCCCCCTTAACGCAGCACCGCCGTCTTGTCCTTGAGTATCCCGATCAACCGGTCGACCTGGTCGGCAACGTCCCCTTCCAGGATCACCCCGCCCCCCTTCTTGGCCGGGGCGCTGAACTGCGCCAGCACGAGCCTCGCTTCCTGCTGCAGCAACTGCTCGACGGGAACGACGTTCACCTCTTTCTTCTTCGCCTTCATGATGTTGGGAAGTGTCGGGTAGCGGGGCTGGTTTAACCCCAGCTGGCAGGTAATCAGGGCCGGGGCTTTCAGCCGTACCGTCCCTTTCACCCCGCCTTCCAGCTCCCGCTCCACGGTCACGGTGCCGTCGGCGTACTCGAAGGCGACCACAGTCGTAGCGCAGGCGTAACCGAGCGCCTCGGCGACGGCTACGCCCACCTGGGTCGAGCCGCGGTCGAGGGACTGCATGCCGGTGAAGATGAGGTCGAATTCTTCTCCCTTGGCATACGCCGCGATGATCGAAGCGATCTGGAACGGGTCCTTCAGATGGGATTCCGGGTCGCGTACGTGCACGGCACGGTCAGCACCCATGGCGAGTCCCTTTTTGATCGCCTCTACCACGCGATCCGGCCCCACGGAAAGGAGGGTGATCTCCGGTTCGCCCCCCAACTGCTCCTTGAGCAGTACCGCCTGCTCGATGGCGTACTCGTCGTACTCGTTGACTCGGAAAGCCAGATCGGTCTCCGCATACCAGACGCCCGCGGCGTCGGGGCGGAAGCGCGATTCCATGTCAGGTACTTGCTTGACGCATACCAGTATCTTCATAATGAACCTCCTCCGGCGTTACGGGCGGCAGCACCTGGCTGCGCGAACGACCCGTTCTGCGGGGAATGATATCGCTTACTTAGAGAATAAAGGAGGAAGCAGATGTGTCAAACTTTTTCATGAGGTGGCGACGCCGTCTTGGCAGGTTGGTGCTGCCTACAGCCGGAGCTTACGGGGAGATTACAGGTGTGAGGCGCGAGAGCTAGAGCCAGTAGGCCAGTTCCTCACGGCAGCCGCCGGGCGCTCTGTTCTTGAGCCCCTGCTCCAACTCGCACAGCAACTGGGTGAGCTGGCGAAAAATCTGGTTCTTCTCCGAGATGTCGTCGGTCTTGTCAAGCTTTGCCAGCAGTTTCAGGTAGTTGGCGTAAGCCGCGTCAAACGTGTCCATACCAGTCCCTCCCGTGTTGGCGCCTTGGGCGCACATGCAGGAGGTAAGGAATAACGAAAAATTAAATTTTTTTCAAGTTTTTTCTTGGAAAATTTTAACCGTTCGAGCAAAGGCGTCAGACAGGCACCGTTTCCACCCTGTTGCGACCGTTCTGCTTGGCACGGTAGAGCGCCTCGTCGGCCCGGCGGAATAGGGCGTCGATGTTGTCAACCTGCGGGGATGGATAGGTGGAGACCCCGGCACTGACAGTCACGGTGAGGTCCTCCAGGGGATAGGGGAAGGTATGATCGATGACCGCCTGCCTCAGGCGTTCGGCGGCGGCCACCCCGCCCTCGAGCGAGGTGCCGGGGTAAAGGACAACGAACTCCTCGCCACCGTAGCGCGCGGCGCTGTCGTAAGCGCGCAACTGCTGCTGCACCACCTCGGCCACGGAGGACAGCACGATATCGCCGTTTTGATGGCCGTAGGTGTCATTCACCTGCTTGAAGAAGTCGATGTCGATGATGACCAGGGAAAGGTTTTCACGGTTGCGTTTAGCCCTGAGGAATTCGGCTTCCATAACCTCGGCCAGGTGGCGCCGGTTGAAGAGCCCGGTGAGATGGTCGATGTTGGTGAGGCGTTTGAGCTGCTCGTTCGCCTTCTTCAGTTCGTCCTGGAGGGACTTGATCTTCATCTGCACCTTGACGCGCGCCACCAGTTCGCCGGAATCGAAGGGCTTGGTGAGGTAGTCGCTGGCGCCCTGGTCCAGGCCCCTGATCTTGGAATTGAAGTCCATCTTGCCGGTCAGCATGATGATGGGCAGCCCCTGCAGGTCAGGGCGCGAGGCCACCAGTTGCAGGAACTTGTAGCCGTCCATGCGCGGCATCTCGACGTCACAGATGACCAGGTCGGCCTTCGACTCGATCAGGGTCTTGAACCCTTCCATCCCGTCCTTGGCTTCCCGGTACTGATCGAACAGCCCGACGTCCTGCAGCGTCCGTATTACCTGCTCCCGAATAGTAGCCGAATCATCGATCACGAGTGCACAAGTGGACATGATGTCTCCCATCGGCAGGTCCGCCGGCCACCGCCCCCCCCCCGCCGCTCACTCGACGGCGTCGGGACTGAAACGCGGCCGGAAAAGCATCACGGGGTGCCGCAAGCTGCACGGCATTCTACCTTATGAGTTACGGTATGGCTTGATGAAAAAGTAGATAATCAACAGGAACGGGAAGGAAGAAAAAGCCGCCTCGAAGTTCCCTTTGAAGAGCTGCCAGGTACCAAAACTTATTACTGCCAGGGTAAACAGGATAATAAAAACTGCTGCGAGTTTATTCATAGCGGGATAGTAACTAAAGTTTCGGGAGGTTGTCCAGACATTTCAAATCGGCAGAGATACAAGCGGGTGTGGTATTAACTGCTCAAGGGGTATTCCAGTCCCAGCTGAATTTCAATTCGTCCTCCGTGATGAAGAGTTCACAGCAGGTCTTCTTGAAGGCGGCCAGGTTGGCGGCGCTGTCGACCTCCTCCTGCACCGTTTTCTCGATGACGGAGTCGGGGAGGTCGAGGGTCTTCTCGAAGGCCCCTTCCACGAGGCCCTCCTGCCATCCCGCTTCCTTCAGTTGGATCTTGAACATCCCGATATGGATGCTGTTGTTGACGCCGTAATCGACCAGCAGGAGCACATTCTTCGCCATCTCACACCTCCCCGCGACTCAACCGCCGTACCAGAGACTGCGCGAACCGTTATAGATTACCATAAAAGTCCCCGATCAGATTGGAACTCCAGCCACTTGCCGCTGATGGGGTCCTTGAAACGCAGCCGTTGCGCCAGAAGCTGCAGCGGCTTGTCAAAGTCGTCCGGCTGCCTGGGCTGCAGCTGCGGGTACAGCCGGTCGTTGAGGATCGGCATGCCCAGCGAGCTCAAGTGCACCCGCAACTGATGCGTTTTGCCGGTATGCGGGCTGAGCCCGAATAGGGCTCGTCCATCCCGCTCTTCGAGCAGCCGGATCTCAGAGCGCGCGTTGGGTGCCCCCGGTTCGGTCGCCATGACGAACCATGGCTCACCCGGCACCAGCCGGCTTTCCACCAGCCATCGGCTGTTTCCTTCGGGCACCACCCCCACGCCAACCGCACGGTACTCCTTCTCGATGAGACCGTCCCTGAACAGCCCGCCGTAGCAGCCGCGCGTCTTCGGGTTCACCGAAAAAAGGACCAGTCCCGCCGTTTCCCGGTCGATGCGGTGTAGCGGCACCAGGTGGTGGATCCCCGTGCGCTCCCGGAGCCGGTGCAACAGGCTTTGATTGAGGTAGGCGCCGCCTGGCGTCACCGGCAGGAAATGCGGCTTGCACGCCACCAGCAGCTCATCGTTTTGAAACAGGATCTCTTCCGGGAAGGGAATCTCCCGTTCCGTCTCCATCTCCCGGAAATAGAAGACCCGCGTCTGGGGAGCGTACGCAGTGGCCATGCCGACCGGCGTACCGTCCTCGCCGAGCACTTTGCCCTGGGCGATGCGGCTCTCCCACACCTCGCGCGGGATGCGCGGGAAACGATCCACCAAGAAGGCGAACACCGTTGGGTAGGGGTGCTCGAGCCTGGGCATGGTGACCTTGGCCGGATACTGGGAGATGGACATTGCGGGGCCTTGGCACTGAAGATAGCGGCGTTGCGGGCGGCAACGGGCCGCCGCCGGGAAACCGGCGCGGGGGCAGGATAGCATGGCGCGGCTGTCCAGGCAATGGCAGCGGGGGCTTCGCCTCATGCAAAGCGACGCGGGCAAAAAAGAGGGGCAACCCGTCGATTGCCCCTAGTGTTGGACGGCCGGCAGAAAGGGCCGATCACAGACCGGTGGAGGCGCTCAAGCGCCCCTCGCCACTGTGAGCACATGTTCTATTTTGACACATCAAGCCCCCGTTACTTTCACTTTTGATGCCGCGGACAATCCGCGACTACCAGGTAAAAGTCGGCGTGCTCTGGCTACCTCTCTGGCGTTATTTTATTTGATACACGAAAAACACTGTTTTGTAAATGTCCAATTCGTATGACATGCTTTTCACTTTCGTGGCTCATCCCTGCCGGAAAGCGATTGACACCCAGAACGCCATGTTCTAGATTAGCGGGGAATTTATTTCCACCGTGAGGTTTTTCATGGACATCATCAACGACGGCGAAGAGATCACCTCGATCGGGGACGTCGCCGCGGCGCTGGGGCTCACTACCAGGACCATCCGTTACTGGGAGGAAGTAGGCATCATCGAGAGCGTACCGAGAAGCGACGGTGCCACGCGCGGCTTCACCCCATACTTCGTGCGCCGCATCAAGTTCATCATCAAGCTCAAGGAGCTTGGGCTCACCATCAAGGAGATGCAGGATCTCTACGCGGCCTACGGCGAGGCCAAGCAGACCGAGCGCATGGTGCCGCGCCTGGTGGAAATCCTGGACGAGCACATCGAGAAGATCGACGACAAGATGGCCAGGCTTGCCTCGTTGCGCAGCGAAATCGTCAGCTACCGGCAGCACATGGTCAACAAGTTCGGCGCCTCCCGAGCCAGCGGCGCCTGACGGCGCCGCACCCACGTTCCCCCTTCCCCTCTAATGGCGCACGGCGCGCCGGGAACCGCTCCCCACATGAGATTCACAGCAGACCTGCACATCCACTCCCGCTTCTCCCGGGCGACCAGCCGCGATCTCGACCTCACGCAACTCTGGCGGTGGGCCCAGTTGAAGGGGATCCGCGTGGTCGGCACCGGCGACTGCACCCATCCCGGTTGGCTTACCGAGCTGGAGCGAGAGCTGGTGCCCGCCGAAGAGGGGCTGCTGCGCCTGCGCCGGGAGCCTCTCCTCGACCAGGTGCCGGAAAGCTGCCGCGCCCCGGTCTCGTTTCTGATCAGCGGCGAAATCAGCTGCATCTACCGCAAAGGTGGACGCACGAGGAAGGTCCATTGCCTGGTGCTGCTCCCCGACTTCGAGTCGGCGCACCGGCTGAACCTGCAACTCTCCCGCATCGGCACCCTCGCGTCCGACGGCCGACCGATCCTGAAGCTGGACGCCAAGGACCTCCTGGCCATGGTGATCGAGGCTTCGCCGCGCGCGCTCCTCATCCCCGCCCACGCCTGGACCCCCCATTTCTCCATCTTCGGCGCCTGCTCCGGGTTCGAGTCGTTGGAGGAATGTTTCGACGAACTCGCCCCCGAAATCCATGCCATCGAGACCGGCCTCTCCTCCGATCCCGCCATGAACTGGCGTCTGTCGGTCCTGGACGGCATCACGCTCATCTCCAACTCGGACGCGCATTCCGCCGCGAAACTCGGGCGCGAGGCCACCATCTTCGACACGGAACTCAGCTACGACGGGGTCTTCCAGGCTATTGCCACAGGCAAGGGAGTGGCCGGAACCATCGAGTTCTTCCCGGAACAGGGGAAATACCACGCTGACGGCCATAGGTGCTGCGGCATCCGGTTCTCCCCTGAAGAGACCATCGCCCACGGCTACCGCTGCCCCACCTGCGGCGGCAAGCTTACGGTGGGGGTGCTGCACCGGGTCGAGCTCCTGGCCGACCGGGCGGCCGGAGCCAAGCCGGCTCAGGCACCATCGTTTTGGTCCGTGATACCGCTCATCGATCTGATCGGGGGAGCGTTGCGGGTGGGAAGTGCCAGCAAGAAGGCCGAGGCACTCTACTTCCAGCTCTTGGGCGGCCTGGGCAACGAGTTCCACATCCTGCTCGAGGCGCCCCTGAACGAAATCGCCGCCAGGTCGACGGCGACTCTGGCGGCGGGTATCGGCAGGATGCGTAAAGGTGAGGTGGAGATCGAGGCGGGCTACGACGGTAGGTTCGGCACCGTCTCGGTCTCAGCCTCCGAAGAGGAGGCTACTTGAGCAGTTCGTCCAGGCGGGCCAGGTCGGCGCCCACCACCATCTGACCATTGACGAAGAAGGTGGGGGTCCCCGTGACGCCGGCCTTTCTAGCCAGTTCCATGTGCTCCTGGGCCAACCGCTTGATCTCCGGGGAGGCGGGCTTGGCGCCGGCCGGGATCTCCTGCCCGAGCATCATGGCGTCGTAGGCCTGAACCTTGTTGTCGGCCGAGAGGATGTACTCGATCTTGGTGATCGCCGCCGGGTGGGCCAGCGGTGCGAAGAAGATGTACTGGGTCACGTCGGTCCGCTTGGTGAAATACTCGGCGCCCCTGCGGCAGAAGGGGCAATCCGGATCGGTGAACTCTATCACCACCTTCTTGCCGTCGCCGATCTTGAGTGCCTTGTCCAGCGGCAGGTCTTTAGCCACCTTGGCCATGAGGGCCCCTTTGCGCTCGGCGGTGCGGCTCTTGAGATCCTTGCCCACGATCTCGCCGGTCAGCACCAGTTCCTTGTCGGGGTAGTAATAGAAGATGCGCTGTCCGGAGATGACCTCGTAGAGTCCCGGGATTTCCGTCGGCGTCATGCTGTCGAAGGGAACTTGGGGGAACGCGTTGCGGAAGGACTCCTCCGCTTTGACCGGGGGGGCGGCGAACGAGGTGGCCGCCAGGGCAAGCAGAACGCACGCGGTGAAAAGGGCTGTGAAAATTCTTCTAAACGACATGAGCGCCTCCAAGTAGCAGTATGAAGCCCCGCCCTGCGGGACAGCGGTAACTATAGCATAGGTTCGCCGCGAACGGCGCTTTAATAATGAGAGGTTTTTCTAAACAGCTGTTCCGAAGGCGGCGACCGCGGCCCCCAGCACCCCGGCGTCGTCCCCCAAAAGCCCCGGTTCGATGCGCACCCGGCCGCCCGACAAGGCGAAGGTTCGGGAAATCAGCTCCCGACGCAGGGAAGATTCCAGCAGGTCGAAACTCCGCGCCACTCCCCCGCACAGGATGACCGCCTCCAGGTTGAGCAGGTTCACAACCCCCGCCACCGCGATACCGAGATAGCGCCCCGCCTCGGCGAAGACGGCAAGCGCCGCGGCATCCCCTTGTCGCGCCCTGCGGGCCACGGCGGCGGCGTCATCCCCGTCGCGCGCGATGGCGCTGGCCGAAGCGTACTGTTCCAGGCAGCCTCGGCTGCCGCAGCCGCAGGGACGCCCGTCCGGTTCCACCGGTATGTGCCCGAACTCACCCGCCGCGCCATCGACCCCGGTCCAGAGCTTGCCATCCAGGATCAGGCCGGAGCCGACCCCGGTCCCCAGGGTGAGGGCGATCAGGGAGCGGTAACCGCGTCCGGCGCCGTAGCGCTTTTCCCCGAGAGCGCAGGCGTTGGCATCGTTGAGCGCCACCACCGGTATCCCGGTCGCGATGGAAAGTTCCCGGGCGAGGGACACTCCCTCGAGCGCGGGGATGTTGACGCTGGCGCGTACCACGCCGTCACTGCAGACCAACCCCGGGACCCCGACCGCAAGCGCCACGACGCTGTAGCCCAGCCCCCCCCCTTCCTGCCGCAACCGCTCGACGCCGGCCAACAGCCGTGTGAGCAGGGATTGCAGTCCCGCCGCAGGCCGGGTGGGCTCCGCACAGCGCGCCAACACCTTCCCCTGCCGGTCCACCAGCGCAAACCTCAGATTGCTTCCCCCCAGGTCGATACCGATGCACAACTCCCGCTTCACGCACCCTCCGTTTTGGGAAAGAAGGGGAGCAGCCTGTCGTAGGTTGCCAGCAGCGCCTCGGGAAGCACGCGCGCCTCCGCCACCACGGACATGAAGTTGCTGTCTCCGTTCCAGCGCGGCACCACGTGCAGGTGAAGGTGATCCAGGACGCCGGCGCCGGCCGCCTTGCCGAGGTTCATGCCTATATTGAAGCCGTCGGGGCTGCTGGAGCGGATCAGGACGTCCTTGCACAGCGCCGCCACGCGCAGGAGCTCCTGCAGCTCCTCGCCGGAAAACTCGCCCAGCTCAGCGGTATGTCGGTGCAGCGAAACCAGCAGGTGCCCGTTGCAGTACGGGTAGCGGTTCAGCATGACGCGGGCCAGCGGGGTGCGGTGGATGATCAAAAGGTCCCGGTCGTCCCCCTCAGCACAGAAGATGCAGCCCGGCGCCGGCGGCTGCGTCAGGTACTCGACCCTCCAGGGTGCCCAAAGCCTGTCCATGACATCCTCCCCTTCGCTTCCTGTTATAGCCGCGAAGATTATCAACCAGATTGTGTCAATTTACAACCTCGACCTGACATTGCAGTAAAGGAGCTGCCCCCGGGGCTGTGAATGAGATCGATCCGGCGACAAGGCCGGCGATTGATCCGGTCAGGTGACATGCTATACTTTCGCAGCTCATGTAACTTCCTGTTGTTTCTGCACCGCAATGTGGCAGTACCGTTTCCTTCTTTACCCGCGAAGCCAGTTTCAGCCGTTTTTTCCAGTCCGCATAACTCACCGTCGCTACCTGTTTCGAGGAGGATGCCATGACGAAGAAGATAGACGCGCTTGAATACCACGCCACCGGCCGCAAGGGAAAGATCGAAGTGATCTCCTCCAAGCCCTGCCTCACCTCCCTCGACCTGTCCCTCGCCTACACCCCGGGCGTGGCCGAGCCCTGCCTCGCCATCGAACAAAGGCCGTCGGACGCCTACCTCTACACCGCCAAGGGAAACCTGGTCGCGGTGGTTTCCAATGGCACCGCGGTGCTGGGCCTGGGCAACATCGGGGCGCTGGCCGGCAAGCCGGTCATGGAGGGGAAAGGGGTCCTCTTCAAGCGCTTCGCCGACGTCGACGTCTTCGACCTGGAGGTGAAATCGGAGGACCCGGACGACGTGATCAAGGTGGTCCAGCTCCTGGAACCGACCTTCGGCGGCATAAACCTCGAGGACATAAAGGCGCCGGAGTGCTTCTACATCGAGGAGGAGCTGAAGAAGACCATGAACATCCCGGTCTTCCACGACGACCAGCACGGCACTGCCATCATCTGCTCGGCGGCGCTCATCAACGCGCTGCACCTGGTGGGGAAGAAGATCGACAAGGTGCACATAGTCGTGAACGGCGCCGGGGCTGCCGGCGTCGCCTGCGCAAACCTGGTCATCTCCCTGGGCGCCCGACCGGAAAACCTCTGCATGTGCGACACCAAGGGGGTGATCTACAAGGGGAGGACCGAGGGGATGAACCCCTACAAGGATCGACTGGCGATCGACACCGAGTGGCGCGCCCTGGAGGAGGCTATGCGCGGCGCGGACGTCTTCATCGGCGTCTCAGCCAAGGGTGCGGTAACACCGCAGATGGTGCGGGACATGGCTAAGGATCCCATCATAATGGCCATGGCCAATCCGGACCCGGAGATCACCCCGGAAGAGGCACTGTCGGTCCGCTCCGACGTTATCATGGCCACCGGCCGCAGCGACTATCCAAACCAGGTCAACAACGTGCTCGGCTTCCCCTTCATCTTCAGGGGCGCTCTCGACGTCCGCGCCAGCACCATCAACGAGGAGATGAAAAAGGCGGCGGTGTTCGCCCTGGCACAGCTGGCGCAGGAGGAGTGTCCCGACTCGGTCTGCCGCGCCTATGGCAACCAGAGCTTCTCATTCGGGCGCAACTACATCATCCCCAAACCCTTCGACCCGCGCGCCCTGTTGCGGGTGGCCCCGGCGGTGGCGAAGGCGGCCATGGAGAGCGGCGTGGCGCGCACCCCCATCGAAGACATGGACCGCTACGTCGAGTGGCTGGAAACGCTGCAGGGGCGCGCCAAGGAAACCATGCGCACCATCATCAACAAGGCGAAATGCGATCCCAAGAAGATCGTCTTCCCGGAGGGGGACAACGAGAAGATCCTCAAGGCGGCCTACCACCTGGTGGAGGAAGGGATCGCTCACCCGATCCTGATCGGCAACCGCGCCAAAGTACTGGAAAAGATGGCCGAACTGGGGATGGAACTGAACGTGACCATCGTCGACCCGGAAGATTCCGAACTGACCGAGCCCTATGCGCAGGAGTTGTACCGCATGAGGCAACGCAAGGGGATCACGCTCACCGAGGCGCAGCGCATCGTGCGCCGCAAGTCGCGCAACCACTTTGGCGCCATGATGGTGCACATGGGGGACGCCGACGCGCTGCTCGGTGGCATCGACACCCACTACCCCGACACTATCCGGCCAGCACTAGAGGTGATAGGCAGGCAGCCGCAACTGACCGGGGTGCACGGCATGTACATGATGGTCTTCAAGAAGGGGATCTACTTCATGGCCGACACCACGGTGGAGATCGAACCTACCGCCGAGGAGTTGGCGGAGACCGCACTCTTGGCGGCGGAAAAAGTGCAACTGCTCGACATCGTGCCGCGCATAGCCATGCTCTCCTTCGCCAACTTCGGCTCGGTGAACCACGCCCTGACCCAGAAGGTGAAGCGCGCCGTGGAGATCGTGAAGGACCGGGCACCGGAACTGGAGATCGACGGCGAGATGCAGGCGGACACAGCGGTGACGCCGGAGCTTCTGGCCAACTACACCTTCTCCACTCTGACCGGCCCCGCAAACATCCTCATCTTTCCGGACCTGAATTCGGGGAACATCAGTTACAAGCTCCTGCACCGGTTGGGAGGCGCGGAGGCAATCGGCCCGCTCCTGATGGGGATGAAGAAACCGGTGCACGTGCTGCAACGGGGCGATGACGTCGCCACCATCGTCAACATGGCCGCGATCGCCGTGGTCGACGCGCAGAGCATGCAGGAGGAACTGCGCTGGAACGTCAGCCGAAGCGTTCCCGCGCTTGCGGCAAGCTCCGCCCCCCTTGACGCTCCAGCCGCAACACCCTAGCCTCTCCCGCAAAGGAGTGGGATGGGCCATTTCCCAAAACTGCCAAAACAAAGAAGGGACCCCGCGGGGTCCCTTCGCATTTTCCGTAAACGTCTTTCTTTGGTTGCCAGATCCGCCACGAATTTGTTATACATGACGGACACTAACCAACCTCACGCCCCGTTTTTCAGGCCCGGAGAAGGACCCAAGCAGCCATGCAAGACGCGATAGATCCGCTCGATCCACTCTGCCCGCTCGAGGAAGAGCAGTCCCCGACCAGCCTCAACAAGCAGTTGCTCACCGGGCTCGCGGTCTCGTTGGCGCTGCACCTGGTCTGCGCGGTGGCCCTGCTCGGCATCCCTGGGGGCGGTGAACCCGCCCGCCCCGCCGTCACCTTCGTCGACCTCAATACCATCCCCGCTCCGGTCCCGGCCGCTCCCGCGGTGCAGCCGCAGCCCCAGCCCGATCCCGAGCCGGAACTCCCCCAGGAAGAAGCCGAGCCGCTGCCGCCCACCCCGACGCCGCAGCCGGTGCAGGCCGCGCAGCCCGCGTCGCCCCCGCCCCAAGCGGCACAGCGCCAGACCTCCGTGGAGGAGCAATCACGCACCACCTTTGGCATGGGTCTCACCAAGGGGTACTTCAAGCCGCTCAGCGACGGCGAAACACTGCGCCCGGAGATCAAGGATTATTACATTCGGCTGCTACAGGGGGTGAACGAGAAGTGGTGGCTGGAACAAAAGGACCAGAAGGTGGCGCCGATCGTGGTGAACCTCACCATAACCCGTAGCGGCGAGATCATCGGCAGCACCATCCTGCAAAGTTCGGGGAACATCGTTTACGATCGGGCCGTACAGAAGACGCTGGAGTCGGCCGGCCCGCTGCCTCCGGTACCGCCCAACTACATCGGGGACTTTTTCCAGGCACCGGTGCGCCTGGTCCCTCCGCTCAACCTGCTCTCCTGGTAGGAATCAGGCTCCCTCTTCCAATTCCAGGTCGATGATATCCGGGATCTCTTCTCCCGAAAGGGCGGAAAGCCTGCTGGAGGCATCCTGGTAGGCCGGATTGGCGCGAATCACCTCGCGGTACAAGTCCACCGCCTCTTCCACCGCGCCGCTTCCCTCCGCAAGCACGGCCAACTCATAATTGAGACAGGTCCGCTCCTCCCTGGAGATGACGTCCAATTCCAGGCCGTGCCGCAACAGCTCCTCGGCCTTGGCCGGCTCACCCTTATCACGGTAGCAGATGGCCTGCAAGGTCAGGCAGTCGAAGCGGCGCTGCGGGTTCCCCGCCGCGATATCGAACTCCTTAATGGCACCGGCGTACATCCCCATCTCCTTGTAGCCGATACCCAGATCGTAATGTGATTCGAGTTCCACGGGGTCGAGCTCGGCGTCGCTTGCCGCCTGCGGGAAGATTTCCTCCCAACCTCTGGCTTGGACCGGCTCCGGCTCGGCGGGCACTTCTGGCACGGCAGGCGCTTCCGGCTCGTCGAGTTCGATCTCCGGCTCGAGTTCCAGCTCGGCCTCCTCCCACTCGGCCAGTTCCGTCGCCGGTTCAGCTGCTTCAGGCTCCTGCGGCAGCTCGGCTTGCTCTTCCTGCCAGGAAAATTCCCCGAAGGGGGTCTCCTGGTCGGGCAGGGTCAACTCCAACTCCCCTTCCTGGTCCAGGTCCAGTTCCACCACCGGTACCGGCGCCTCTTCCGGCTCGGCCTCCGCCAGTTCCTCCTCGACCTCCTCGAAGTCCAGTTCCAAGGGGAAATCGGCCGGAAACTCCACCTCGACCACTGGCGGTGTCGCCGGCTCAGGGAATGCAGCAGGCGGCTCGACAGCGGCCGCCGGTTCGGGAGCCGACGCGGCGTCAAAGCCATCATCGTCCAGGTCGAGATCGATCTCCTCTTCCCAGGCAATGGTCCCCGCCATCTCGGTCTCTTCCTGTTCGGTGTCCCACGGCGCAGGAGCCTCGTAGGACGGTGGGGGTGCCACCACGGGCTCGGGCTGCGGCGTCGATGCCGGCGCTGCAAAGGGATCAGGGAGTTCTTCAGCGGGAGCGTCCCAATCCGGCAGGACTGGTTCTTCAACCGGCGCTTCGACCTCGGCCTCCCAGGGGGATGCCTGCACCCCGGGCACCTCTTCCCCAGCGTCGAAACCATCCGCGGCGAGCCCGTCCTCTTCGGCAACAGTGGGGGGGGGCTGGACCGTTTCCTGCTCCTCCTCCGGGAACAGCTCCTGGGCACGCGCTGCGACCGAGGCCGCCTCGCCATCGAGACCACGGTTGCGCAAAGCGGTGACCAGGGCGGCGAAGGTCTCCCGGGACTGCTCCGCTGCGCCGGTCGCGTAGAGGATTTCCGCGTACTTCAGCTTGGTGGCGGCATGCTCGGCATCCACGACGAGCATCTTTTCCACCACCTTGAGCGCCTCCTTCAGCGCCCCTTCCTTCTCATACAGCGCCGCCACTTGGCCGTATTCGGCCAAGGCGTTACCGATCAGTCCCTGCTGGTGATTGAGGTGGGCAATGGTGAGGGCAGTGACGACGTTGCCGGGGTTGAGACGCTGGATCTGCTTGTAGATGGCGATGGCCTTGAGGAAGTAGCCGTTGTCGGCGTAATGCTTGCCGATGTCCTCGTACTGCTGGATCGCCTCATCCTTGCGGCTGTCGCGCACCAGCAGCTCGGCCAGACGCTGGCGATAGCGAATATCGTTGGGCTCCAAGGCCACCACCTGCTGGTAGTCCTTGATCGCCTTGTCGATCTGCCCCTTCAGCACGAACCGCTGGGCACTTTCCAGAATTTTTTCTTTTTTGGAAGCCAAGTTAACGCCTCATACCCCTGAAAATACGGAATGCTAAAACTAAATCAAAGCCGGTCCCGTGTCAAGGCCGATCCTGGGATGCCTCCCGAAGGATTTCCTCGAGCTGCGCCGCCTCGCCACGAGTGAGCGGACGGTCGCGATAGACCGCGGCGCCGTACAGGGCAGCGAAACGGGCCAGGTGCCGGTCGTGGAGCCGCGCCGAGAGTTCGAAGAGCCCCTCGTCCCCTTTGATTTCGCCGGGATAGCGTTTGGCCAGCAGGCGGAGCATGCGCCGCAACAGACGAGCCTCCACCGTTGGGGGGCGCTGCCTGTACCAGAGGGCCAAAAGGATCACCCCCCCCAGGACCGGAAGGGACAGGAGCAATACGTTACCGAACCAGGGTGGCAAACGCAGGTTCCGGGCCTTTGTCCCGGCATTTCGCACCAAGGCAATCTGTTTGTCAAGGTCATAGGTGACCACGGCCTTGTCCCAATAGAACCCCACCATGTCGAGATACATGGCAAGTCCTCCCGCCTGGGTGCTCCGCACCGTCCCCAGTGCCCAGGCACTCGGGTCCACCGTCCGCCACCCCGCACCGTCCAGGTACGCTTCCACCCAGACATGCGCCATGTCTTCGGTGACCACATAGTACCCACCGACATCGTTGTAGGTCCCGCCTCGATACCCCCCAACCAGGCGCGAGGGAACACCGGCCAGGCGCAGCAGGATGGCGTAGCAGGAGGCAAAGTACTCGCAGTTGCCCCGCTTCCTGTCGAAGAGGAAGGCGTCAAGTGGATCGCCACCCACCGGGAGGTCGGTATTGGCGTAGCGCAGGTGCTGCCCGCGGAAGAATGCCTCTAACGCCGTCATCTTCTCTTCGGCATTGCGACCGGAGCGTGCCACGGTGCGCCCCTCGGCCCGCATCCGTTCCGAGACCGGCTCCGGAAGCTTAAGATAGAAGTCCCTTGCAATCCGCTTGGTCTGGAGCGTATCGGCAAGCACCGACTCTGCAAGGTACCTGACCTTCTTGTCCAATGGACGACGGGACACGAAGATGGCATCGCTGGCCGCCTCGTTGCGCAGGCCCGTGACGGTGCGGGTCACGTTGAGCGCGGGAAGATACGGGGTAGCGGACCGCTCGGGATAAATCTCCTGCAATACCGGGTTTCCCCTGGTGACCGATTGAGCATCGCCTGCGACCTTCTCCCGCACCCAGGCATCTTTCTTGAACGCATTCAGCACTACCGCGCGCCAGTACAGTTTCTGTTCGGGAACCTTGGGGGTGACCGCCCGCAGCACCACCCCCTTGGTTTCTGAGACGACCGATGACGTCCCCGGCTGCACCGTGTCCGACAGGCCGGTCTTCTTACCCGCCGGCCCATTCAGGAAGTTCCACATCGGGTACTGCGTCCTGGGCAGGACAAAGAAGAGAAGGAGCAGCAGCGGCAGCGATGCGACCGGCATCAGGGCGGCGACCGTCAAGACCCTCTTAGCTTCTTGCTTGGGCAGCACGGTAGAAGGATCCTGGGCGTGGAAGGTCAAGAGCACCAGGCCCACCGCCACCAGGAGCAGCAGGGAGAAGAGATACACCAGGAAAACCGCCGAGATCTCGTAGAGCGAGGAGGCGGCCAGGCAGAAGAGGGAAAGGGCGAAGGCCTGCAGGTAGTTGCGCCCGAGACGCTCGCCCATCAGCCTCACCCCCAGAAAGACCACCAGCAGGTCGGACGTCACCGGCACCAGGTTGCTCAGGGAAAACTGGGCGGCGAGGTAGAGAAAGAGCAGTATCGAGGCCGGCGTCAACACCCGCGGCGGCAGGGCCCGCCCCTTGACCTGCAGGTAGACAGCCAGCAGGAGCGCCACCGGGAAGAACAGGCGGGCGAAGGGATCGAGGTAGGCCTGCAAAGGCAGGTACCCGATCAGCGCGATGCAGGCGGTGAGCCCGCTCAATAGGAGGTCAATTCTTACCATAATTTGCCAGTTCCGTTAACAGTCTGAGCCGATGGCTCCGGGTGCTGCCGGGGGTGATGACGCGCTCCCCGAGCTTGAGCCCGACCGGCCGTCCCCCCCTCACCAGGCGGTTCACCAGGAAGGCGCAAAAGGAAAGGCGCTGCTCCAGGTCGCGCCCCGGTATCAGGTCGAGGTCGAGTAGCAGTGGCTCCGCCGCCGATGCGGTCAACTCCTTCACCTTGAACACTTCGTGCTTGGCGGAGAGGCGCCAGTGGATCAACTTCAGGGGTTCGCCGCCGCGGTAATCCGAGATTTTGGCCAATTCGCCGTCGTAGCCGGGGGCAGCGACCGTAGCCGCCTCGCCCGCATCGGGTATTCCTCCCGGCGCCGGGACCGGCAACGGGTGCGGTGCCGGGAACACGGTGCACTCCTGGTGCACCGGCACCGATGCGGCACGGATGAAGAAGTTGACGGGAAAGGGTGAACTGACCGTGGCATCGGGAAGCTGCAGGGGACCGCGCACCGGAAAGGAAAGCAGCAGCGATCCCGACTGCGGCAGTTTGCCATCGACCATGAGGAACCAGGTGGAGCCGCCCGCGATGGTCACCCGGATCAGGAAGGAGGGGAGGTACCTCTTGCGGTTGTTCAGCGTGATGGAGAGGAAGGTATCGGTGCCGGCATAGACCTCATCGGGGAGATGCACACTGAGGGCAAGCCCGCGGATGTTCAGCCACCCCAGCACCCCCGTGGTCGCCATGAAAGCAAGCATGGCGGCGACGATGAGAAAGAGGAGGTTGTTGCCGGTGTTGACCGCGGACACCCCCAACAGCAGGGTCGACGCGACGTACAGCCCGCCCCCCTTGGTGAGCTTTATGTGAGAGGGAGAGGGATCTCCTTTAAGATCGCGTTTAATACGTGCTCCTTGTCCACCCCTTCGTGTTCGGGGCGGAAGATGAGGCGGTGCGGGCAGACGGCATGGGCCACGTCTCTGACATCCTCGGGCGCCACGAAGTCGCGGCCGTGCAGGTAGGCGGCCGCCTTGGCGGCGTCGACCATGCCGATGCCGCCGCGGGTCGACAGGCCGGCCTGGATCAACGGGTGGTTACGGGTCGCCTTGATGATGGCGTAGACGTAGTCAGTCACCTTCTCGCCGACGTACACCTCCTTGACGGCGGCGATGGCGGCAAGCAGGTCATCGCTGCGCACCAGGGCCGGAATGTGCATGATCTCGTCCCGGATGCTCCCCTGTCTCAGGATCCCCTTCTCGATCTCCTCGGGGGGATAACCGATGCCGGTGCGGATCAGGAAACGGTCCATCTGCGATTCGGGCAGCGGGTAGGTCCCCACCTGCTCTACCGGGTTCTGGGTTGCCAGCACCAGGAACGGCTCGGGAAGCTGGTAGGTGACTCCCTCCACGGTGACGCGCCGCTCCTCCATTGCCTCCAGGAGCGCGCTCTGGGTCTTGGGCATGGCGCGGTTGATCTCGTCGATCAAGACGATGTTGTTGAAAATCGGGCCGCGGATGAAGTTGAAGCGCCCCTCGGTGCGGTCGAAGACGGAAAGACCGGTGATGTCGGAGGGAAGCAGGTCGCTGGTGCACTGGACCCGGCCGAAGGAGAGCCCCAGGGCGCTGGCGAAAGCAAGGGCCATGGTGGTCTTGCCCAACCCCGGGATGTCCTCGAGGAGGATGTGCCCGCCGGTCAGAAGGGCCATCAGGCTCAGGCGCAACGCCCTCACCTTCCCTTTCAGGTGCTGACTGGAGAGTTCCTCCAGTACCGCGTTCATCTCGTCTACCTTGGCTAGTTTCTGCACGTGGGAACCTCCCGGGGTGAAGCCACAGCCACTCATTATAACGGCCACCCCGCAAAAAAGAAAGGGCGCCCGGAATGGACGCCCTTCGCTGCTGTCGTTGTTGGTGAGACGCTACAGCTGCCCCATGAACTTGTGGGTCTGCGGGATGACCCGCACCTCCCGGAGCGAGGAGCAGAGTTCCTGCAGTTCCAGGGTGCGCAGGGCATCGATTCCGATGCTGCCATCGTCGCGGGTCACCGGCTGCAGGATGAGCGGGATGGCCGGGTCCACCGACGCGATCATGGCGCAGGAACGCTGTATCTCCCAGTCTTCAGTCTCCTGCCCCACCACGATCTTGACGAAGACCTCCTTCATGGCGGCCAGTTCCAGGAAAGCGTGGTGCTGGTCCCACAGCTCCGGACAGCCGGTCGAGGACGGCAGCTTGATGTCCATGCCGATGCTGTCCAAGTGCGGGATGAGCGGCGCCAGCGCCTCGGGGAGCGTGCCGTTGGTTTCCAGGTAGATGGGGAGGAACTTCTTTAACACCGGCAGCCACTCCTCGAGCAGCGTCCCGAAGAGGAGCGGTTCCCCGCCGGTGATGCTGATGGAATGGTGGATCCCGGGCCAGGCCGCGGTCCAGCTTTCGATCAATGTGGCAACGCGCTCCAGTGGCACCGGGTTAGGGACCTTGAAGAAGTCGCGCCTCCCGGGGGTAAGCTCCAGCAGGCACTCGTCCGGGACGGCGGACATGCCCGGGGTATCGCAGAACTTGCAGTTCAGGTTGCAGCCGGAGAAGCGCAGGAACGCCTGGCGCAAGCCGACCAGCACCCCCTCCCCCTGGATGGAGGAGAAGCATTCGACCAGGGGTGCCTGCAGATCACTCATAGTAGCTCGCCGCCGCGAAGTCCGATTCCCACACCGTGACCATGTCGACCTTGACCTTGTCCGAGCCGAAGATCTTGGTCAGTTCCTGGTACAGGTAGCGGGCGATGTTCTCCGAGGACGGGGAAACATTGGCGAAAGGAGCGAGCTCGTTCAGGTACTTGTGGTCCAGCGTCTTCAGGAGATCGTTGGTCTCCCTTTTGAGGATCTTAAAGTCGATGCCCAGACCCGCCTTGTCCAACTCGTTGGTGGTGATGGAAACTTCCACTTTCCAGTTGTGGCCGTGCAGGTTTTCGCAGTCGCCTTGGTAGTTGATCAGATTGTGGGCCGCGGCAAACGCAGTGTGAATGGTGAGACGAAACATGCCACCCTCCCTTTTCATTATTTTCAGTTCGGCCAATATATCATGAATGCGCAGGAAAAAAACAGCAGAACCAAACGAGCATTGCCCTCATCAGCGACTGCGCCGGCTCAGATGCTTATGCTTTCTCCCGGTGCGAGGACCGGAACGGGGGGCGAGGTGATCCAGGTGTAGGTGAGGACGAAGAAGAGGACGACCAGCGCGAACAGGACCAGGAGGGTGGGGAAAAGGCGCACCCGCGGCTCACCCTGCCCGTTCTGCAAAAGTCCGAGGGCAGCTACCAGCACGCCAAAGCCGCCCAGCATCCCGGCCAGGAAGAAGCCCAGGAAGGTGAGTCGCGCCTCCCCGGCGAAGCCGAGCATCAGGAGCGAGGAGATCTCGCCATGGAAGAAGGTGGCGACGATCAGGGAGACGATGCCGGCGCAGATGGATCTGATGCCGCGACGGACGGTGGTTTTACGCATGGATGATACCCTCGGGCCGGAGCGGCCCTATTCGCACCAGCTCACGTCCCCGACGCCCTTTCTGAGCACCTCGGGACGGTCGCCGATCAGGCTGACCACGGAACTGACGTCAGCGGAAAGGTCGCCCCCGTCGACGACCAGGTCCAGCTGTTTGCCCAGCTCGTGCTCCACCGCCCAGGGGTTGCCGATCGGGTCTTCACCGGAGAGGTTGGCGCTGGTGGTGACGATGGGGGCACCCAGTTCCTTGACGATCGCCAGGCAGATCTTGTTGTCCGGAATGCGGATACCGACTGTTTTCTGCTTGGTCTGCAACAGGTCCGGGACCACGGTGGCCGCCTCCATGACGAAGGTGTACGGTCCCGGCAGCAGTCGGCGCAGCAGCTTGAATGCGTAGTTGGAGACCCGGGCATAGCGGGAAATCTCCGACATGTCGGTGCAGATGAAGGAAAACGGCTTCTTGCGGTCGCGCTGCTTGATCTGGTAGATGCGCTCGATCCCCTTCTTGCTGAAGATGGAGCAGCCGATGCCGTAGGTGGTGTCGGTGGGATAGGCAACGACGCCGCCATTTTTCAGGATCTCGACCACCTTGGCGATCAAGCGCGGTTGGGGATTGTCGGGGTTGATCTCAAGCAGCATGGCTAGTCACCGGAGTTGAGCCCCAGAAGCGGCTCGTGCACGAAACGGCCGTCCTTCTGGATCAGGATGTCATCGAACCAGAGTTCGCCGTCGCCGGCGAGGATCTTCACCATGTCCCAGTGCACTGCGGAGCGGTTACCGTTGTCGCACTCGTCATAGGCCTGTCCGGGGGTGAAGTGAATGGAACCCGATCTTCTCGTCGAAGAGGATGTTGCGCATGGGCACCCGGATCTTGGGGTTCACGCCGATGGCGAACTCGCCCACGTAGCGCGCTCCCTCGTCGGTGTCGAGGATGCGGTTCAAGTCCGCATCCATGCCCGGGGAGGTCGCTTTCACGATGCGCCCCTTCTCGAACTCGAGGCGAATGTTGTTGAATTCCTTACCCTGATACACGGTCGGGCAGTTGTAGGTGATGTACCCTTCCACCGAGTCCCGCACCGGCGCGGTGAAGACCTCGCCGTCGGGGATGTTCAGGCGCCCGTCGCACTTGATGCCGGGGAGCCCCTTGATGCTGAAGGAGAGGTCGGTGTCCGAGGCCTTGATGCGGACCCGGTCCGCGGCGTCGACGCAGGCCTTGAGCGCGTCCTGCTTCTTCGACTCCTCCTCCCAGTCCATGCAGCAGGCGGCAAAGAGGTAATCCTCGTACTCATCCAGGCTCATGCGCGCTTCCTGCGCGGCGCCGTGGGTCGGGTAGCGGGCCACCACCCAGCGGGTCCCCTTGACGCGCTGGTCGATGATGGGACGCACCACCTTGGACCAGGCGATCATGCTCTTCTGGTTGGCCTGCGCCATCACCATGGAATTGTCCGCGGCGGAGAGGCCGAAGTAAACGTCCACCTGCTTCATGAAATCGAGCTTGTGCTGCGGGAAGTAGGCAAGCTGGTCGGGATTGGCGAGGTTGTAGAAGTAGCGGCCGATGTCCGGGATGCTGAACTCGTACTCGACGTACTTGGCCCCCTTCTCCAGGCACAGGGCGTAGAGTTCCTTGACCAGCGGCGCCCCTTCGAGGCCGGCGCAGGAGATGAGCACCACGTCGCCCGGCTGCACGCGGGCCGAGTAGTTGACCAGGACTTCGGCGAATTGTTTGACGCGAGGATCTTTCATGGGCCTGCCCCCTTCTGGAATATTCTGGGTGGGTTGCGATGCGCCGCTTCAGCTGCAGTCTCGTCCCCGCCCCCGGAGGGGGAGAGACAGGGAGGGGGAAACTCTTACCTTTGAGGCCCTGGATCCCCCCTCCCGCCCTCCCCTCCGGGGGGAGGAGCGTGGGTGAACAACCGTCTTAGCCTTAATCTCAATCTTTGTCTTAATCTTGCCTTTACCTGCCCGTATGCCCGAACCCGCCGGCTCCGCGGACGGTGTCGCCCAGTTCATCCACCTCGATGAACTCGGCGCGCTCGCAGCGGGCGAAGACCATCTGGGCGATGCGCTCGCCGTCCTTGATGGTGAAGGGCTCGTTGCCGTGGTTGATGACGATGACCCCGATCTCGCCGCGGTAATCGGCGTCGATGGTGCCGGGCGAGTTGACCAGGGCGATGCCGTGCCTGAGCGCCAGCCCGCTCCGGGGCCGCACCTGCGCCTCGAAGCCGGGAGGGATCTCGATGGCGATACCAGTCGGCACCAGCGCCCGCTCGCCGGGGTGCAGCACGAATTCTTCCTCGAGCGCGGCATGCAGGTCGACACCCGCCGCCTGCTCGGTCATGTAGCAGGGGAGAGGAGTTGACCGCAGGCGCTTTATCCGTATCGGGATCGTTTTCATCAGACGTTGATGTCGGAATTAGAGAAGGTGGGTGTGCCGATCCGGCCCAGCATGACCAGGGTCAGCGCATCGTTGTCCAGAATCTCGTTGGCCAGCTCCTGGATGCTTTCGGAGGTGACGCGATCGAAACCTTCCATGATCTCGGAAAGCGGCAGCGGGGTACCGAAGTAGATCTCGTTCTTGGCTAGGCGAGACATCCTGTTGTCGCTGGATTCAAGCGACAGGAGCAGGTTCCCCTTCAGTTGCTCACGGGCGGCCTCGAGCTGCTCGGCAGGAACGGGTTCCTTCTTGAAGCGCCCGATCTCGCGCAGCATGATCTCGAGGAGTTCCTTGGCGTTTTCGGGGCTAGCGCCCGCGTAGACCACCAGGGAACCGGCGTCGGCGTGGGAAGCAATATAGGAGTAAACCGAATAGGCGAGGCCGCTCTTCTCGCGTACCTCCTGGAACAGGCGCGAACTCATCGAGCCCCCCAGGATAGCGTTCATGATAAAAGCGTCGTAGCGTTGTGGATGGCTCTGTTGCACCCCCTTGAGGCCCAGGCAAACGTGGATCTGTTCCAGGTCCTTCTCGACCAGCTCGATGCGGCGCTCGTAGACCGGCGGGGCGGATTCGGTCCTGCCGTGCCCGGGGGCCACGCCCTGCAGGAACTCCTCCAAAAGGGCGGTGAGCTTCTCGTGGGTGACATTGCCGGCGGCGGTGACGATGATGTCGTCGGCCCGGTACATCTGGTCCTTGTAGGAGATGATGGCATCGCGGGAGAGCCCGGTGACGCTCTCGGCGTCGCCCAGGATGGACATCCCCAACGGGTGCCCTTTCCAGAAATGCTGATGGAACAGGTCGTGGATCAGGTCGTCCGGGGTGTCCTCCATCATGTTGATCTCCTGGAGCACCACGCGGCGTTCCTTTTCGATCTCTTCGCTGTCGAAGGTTGAATGGAGGAAGATGTCGGTCAGAAGGTCGACCGCACGGGGGAGGAACTTGTCCAGCACCTTAGCGTAGTAGCAGACGTACTCGCGGCTGGTGAAGGCGTTCAGGACGCCACCCACCGAGTCGATTTCGCGGGCGATATCCAATGAAGAACGGCGGGCGGTGCCTTTAAAGAGGAGGTGTTCGATGAAATGGGCGACGCCATTCGACTCCCGCCTTTCATGGCGGGAGCCGTTGGCGACCCAAATTCCGATGGAAACCGAGCTGGCATAAGGTATCCGCTCGGTGATGACGCGGATACCGTTATTTAGGGTGGTCTTTTTAATCATGGCTAGAACTATACCGGGAAACCCATGAATTGCCAGTTTTCACATGAGAGAAATTATTCGGTGAAGGTCTGGCCCAGGGCCTCTTTGCGGGACAGCTTGATCTTGCCCTGCTTGTCGATGCCGATGCACTTCACCAGCACCTTGTCGCCTTCCTTGAGGATGTCGCTCACGTTCTTCACGCGCTCGGTGTCGAGCTCGGAAACGTGCACCAGGCCGTCGGTGCCCGGGAAGATCTCGACGAACGCGCCGAACTCCATGATCTTCTTGACGGTGCCCATGTAGAGTTTGCCTTCTTCGGCCTCGGCGGTGAGGTTGCGGATCATCTTGATGGCGAGGTCGCAGGCTTCCTTGTTGTTGGAAGCGATGTTGATCTTGCCGGTGTCCTCGATGTCGATGGCAACGCCGGTCGCCTCGGTGACGCTGCGGATGTTCTTGCCGCCGGAACCGATGACGTCGCGGATCTTGTCGACTTTGACCCAGATGGTGGTGATGCGCGGCGCGAAGGCGGAGAGGTCGCCGCGCGGGGTGGCGATCGACTTGGCCATCTCGCCCAGGATGTGAACGCGGCCCGCTTTGGCCTGTGCCAGTGCGGCGCCCATGATCTCGCGGGTCACGCCGCCGATCTTGATGTCCATCTGCAGCGCAGTGACGCCTTCGGCGGTACCGGCCACTTTGAAGTCCATGTCGCCCAGGTGGTCTTCGTCGCCCAGGATGTCGGAGAGGATGGCGTAGTCGTCACCTTCCTTGATGAGGCCCATGGCGATACCGGCTACCGGCGCCTTGATCGGGATGCCGGCATCCATCATGGACAGGGAGCCACCGCAGACGGTAGCCATCGAGGAGGAGCCGTTGCTCTCGGTGATGTCGGAGACGATGCGGATGGTGTACGGGAAGTCGTCGTGCTTCGGCAGCACCTGCTGCAGGGCGCGCTCTGCCAGCATGCCATGGCCGATTTCGCGGCGGCCCGGGGCGAGGCGGAAGCTGGTTTCGCCGACGGAGTACGGCGGGAAGTTGTAGTGCAGGAGGAACTTCTTCCTGGAATCGCCGTAGAGCGAGTCGATGCGCTGCTCGTCGACCGAGGTGCCCAGGGTGGCGGCCACGATGGACTGGGTCTCGCCGCGGGTGAACAGGGCGGAACCGTGGGCGCGCGGCAGGAAGCCGACTTCGGTGCTGATGTTACGGATGGTCTTGGTGTCACGGCCGTCGATCCTGGAGCCGTCCTTGATGATGTGCTCGCGCACCAGGTTGTACTCAAGGTCTTCGATGAAGGCCTTGACCTCTTTCTCGGAGCCCTCGAACTCCTCGGCCAGAGCCGCCACGGTCTTCTCGGTGATGGCGTCGATGGCGTCGTGACGCTCGCCCTTTGCCTTGATGCGAACAGCGCCTTTCATCTCTTCCTTGGCAAGTGCATCGACGCGGGCCCTGAGGGACTCGTTGACCACCGGGGCCGGGATGTCGCGCTTTACCGGCTGCACCTTGGCAACCAGCTCTTCCTGGGCGGCCAGGATGCCCTGGACGGCTTCCTTGCCGAAGAAGATTGCCTCGAGGAGGTCGTCCTCGGAGACTTCGGAAGCGCTACCTTCGACCATCAGGATGGCGTCCTTGGAAGCGGCGATCACGATCTCCATGTCGCTCTTCTCTTCCTGCTCGGCAGTCGGGTTAGCGATAAACTGGCCGTCCACGCGCGCAACCTTCACGCCCGCGATCGGGCCGGCGAAGGGAACGTCGGAGACCATGAGGGCGGCGGAAGCGCCGATCATGGAGAGGATGCCCGGATCGTGGTCCTTGTCAGCGGAGACCACGGTCGCCATGACCTGGGTGTCGTTCAGGAACCCTTCCGGGAACAGCGGGCGGATCGGGCGGTCGATGAGACGGGAGGTGAGGGTTTCGTTGTCGGAGGGACGACCTTCGCGCTTGAAGAAGGAACCGGGGATGCGGCCGCCTGCGTAGGCTTTCTCCTGGTAGTTGACGGTCAGCGGGAAGAAGCCCTGCCCTTCCTTGGCCGATTTCATCGCGACGGCGGTGACGAGCACCATGGTGTCGCCGCTTTTGATCATGACCGCGCCGCTTGCCTGCTTGGCGATCTTGCCTGTTTCGATAGTGATAGTTTTGCCACAGCACTCTGCTTGGACAGTGTGTACCATTGTTACGGCCTCCATATGGGTATTTCGGTTGGTGTTGGGGCCGCCGAGAAAAGCGCCTTGCGGGCGTAAAAGTGCGCCGCAGGGCAGTTTTATCCACGCCCCCAACAAGAAAAAGGGCACGAGGCCCTTACATGATGAAAAAGAGGAAAGGCAATATACCCGGGGAGGTATACTGCCTTTTCTTACCTTCTGATGCCGAGTTTAGCGATGATCGCTTTGTACCTTTCGACGTCTTTCTTCTTCAGGTAGTCAAGCAGACCCCTTCTCTGACCGACGATCTTCAACAGACCGCGACGGCTGTGATGATCCTTCTTGTGAGTCTTGAAGTGCTCAGTCAGATAAGTGATACGCTCCGAAAGAATTGCAATCTGCACTTCCGGCGAACCCGTGTCGGAATCGTGCAGCTTATGAGCTGTGATGATTTCCTGCTTCTTTTCCGTTTGCAGCATGTGGTTACACCCCCTTCCGCTTCCTAGTTATTTTGCTTATTTATGCCTGCCCGCAGAGATTGCTCCCGCGGTTTAGATCAAGACCTTTAACTCTTATCACAAAAGCAAGTACGTGTAAAGAAGGAATACTAATTGAATACACGTGCCAGGCGCAGCCCTTTGAGCTTGTCGTACTCCGCTACTGCCGCGAAACGCTCCCCCAGATAGAGTCGCACCTGCTCCCCCTGCGAAAACTCTCCCGGAGGTTCAATGAAATCATGCGCCTGCGGCACCACGCCGTTCAGCACCTTCTTCCCACCCGCCTCGGTGAGGGCAAGCCGCTTGAGGTGGTCGAGCGCCCGGTCCAGCGGCATGAGCAGCGCCTGCTGGTCGGCAGCCTCAGCGAGGGTCTCGATGCTTATGGCGTCGGCCTCCCTGAACAGCCCGCTCCGGGTGCGCCGAAGCTCCAAGAGGTGCGCACCGCAGCCAAGGGCCTCGCCGATGTCGCAGGCGAGCGTCCTGACGTAGGTGCCGCGTGAGCAGCGCACCGTGAAACAGGCCTCGGGGAGCCGGATCCATTCGAAGGTCAGCGAGTGGATTTCCACCTCGCGTACCTCGCGTTCCACCTCTATCCCCTTCCTGGCCAGCTTGTAGAGCGGGACCCCGCCCTGCTTGATGGCGGAGAACATGGGAGGAAGCTGCTTCTGGAGTCCCAGGAACTGTGGTATCAGCCGTTCCAGGTCGTCGGCAGTGAGATGCGACCATTCCCGTTCCGAGATCACCTCTCCGGTCAGGTCCTGGGTGTCAGTGGCGATCCCCAGCCGCAACACGGCGCGGTACTCCTTCTCCGACTCGTCCAGGAACTGGATCGCCTTGGTCCCCTCCCCCACCGCTACCGGCAGGACGCCGGTGGCGAAAGGATCGAGGGTCCCGGTGTGGCCGACCTTCTTCTGATTGATGGCGCGACGGACCTTGGACACGATGTCATGCGAGGTGACACCGGCCGGCTTGTCGATCACGAAAAAACCGTTCAGCATCAGCGCATCTGCTCCAGTCGGTCGAAGACCTGCGCCTTGACCTCGGCGAGCGTGCCGCGCACCATGCAACCGGCAGCGTTGTGGTGCCCGCCGCCACCGAAGGAGGCAGAGACGGCCGAGACATCGACCTTACCCTTGGACCTGAAGCCGACCTTGAAAGTCCCCTTGTCGACCTGGCGGAAGAAGAGCGCCACCTGCACCCCCTTGATGGAGCGGGGGTAGTTGATGAAGCGGTCGGTGTCCTGGGCGGTGGCGCCGGTCTTCTGGTACATGTCCAGCGTCACCGTGACCGAGGCGTACTCGCCCGAGGGAGAGACGGTCAGGTCGGAAAGCGCCAGTGCGAGAAGCGCGATCCTCTGCAGGGGCTCGCTCTCGTAGAGATTCTCGTTCACTGTCCAGGCGTTGACCCCCTTGCCGATCATCTCGCCGGCGATGGCGAAAGACTCGGGGTCGGAGTTGGAGTAATGGAAGCTCCCGGTGTCGGAAAGGATGGCGGTGTAGATGCAGAGTGCGGTCGGGTAGTCGACCTCGTCGCCGGCTGCCCTGATGATCCGGTAGATGAGGGCGGCGGTGGCGCTCGCCTTGGGGTCGATCAGGTTGCAGACGCCGAAGTTCTCACACCCTAAGTGATGGTCGACGTTGATGAAGCGGCCGATGCGCTTGTTCTCGGTGACCGCCTTGCCGGCGCGGCGGAACTCGCCCACGTCCAGCACGAAGCAGACCTCGAAGTCGCGCTCCGGCATCTCACCGTAGACCTGCTCGGCCATGGGGAGGAAGGAGCAGTTGTCGGGAACCGGGTCGCTCAGGTAGACGGTGACGTCCTTGCCGCGCGCGGTGAGGTAATTGGCCAAGGCCAGGGAAGAACCGACCGCGTCGGGGTCGGGGCTCTCGTGGCTGGTGATAAGAAAGCTCTGCGCCTGTTCGATCTCCGCTACTATCCGCTTAATCTCAGCTGTCGTTGCCGTCATCCGTAGCCCCAATCTCCTTCAGAATCGATTCGATATGCTGGCCGTAATCTAACGAGGTGTCGTACTTGAAGATCACCTCGGGGGTGAAACGCAACTTGAGGGCCTGGCCGATTTCTTTGCGGATGAAGCCCTTGGCGGAGTTGAGGCCCGCCTCGCTGTTCTTCTTGGCGGCGTCGTCACCGTGCACGGTGAAGTAGACGGTCGCCTGTCTCAGGTCGGGGGTAACCTTCACGCCGGTAATGGTGAGGAAACCAATGCGGGGGTCCTTGAGACCCTTTATCAGGAGTTCCGAGATGATCTTGTGGATCTCTTCGGCAACCTTGTCGGAACGTTTAACCATGATCTTTCTCTCTTGTCATAAAACGATAAGGGGAGAGCGGCCTCCGCCGCCGGGATGCCGGACGCGGGACGCCGCTCTCCCCGTGTGCTTGACTCTTACAGCTTGCCGGCAACCTTCTCCATCTCGAAGCACTCGAAGATGTCGCCGATCTTGAGGTCGTTGTAGCTTTCCAGCGACATACCGCACTCGTAGCCGGTCGCCACTTCCTTGACGTCGTCCTTGAAGCGACGCAGGCTGCCGAGTTTCCCTTCGAAGACCACCACGTTGTCGCGCAGCAGGCGGACCTGGGCGTTCCTGATGATCTTGCCGTCGGTGACATAGGAACCGGCAACCATGCCGGCCTTGGGCACCGAGAAGACTTCCCTGATCTCGGCGCGGCCCAGGTACTTCTCCTTGAAGGTCGGCTCCAGGAGGCCTTCCATGGCCTTCTTGATGTCGTCCACCGCGTCGTAGATGATGTTGTACAGCCTGACGTCGACCCCTTCCTTCTCGGCGAGCGCAGCCGCCTTGACCTCGGGGCGGACGTTGAAGCCCAGGATGATGGCGTTGGAGGCGCTGGCCAGGTTGACGTCAGTCTCGGTGATGGCGCCAACGGAAGCGTGCAGCACGTTGAGACGGATAGCGTCGGTGGTGAGCTTCCTGAGGGACTCGGCCACGGCCTCGACGGAACCCTGTACGTCGCCCTTGACGATGGTGTTGAGATCCTTGACCTCGCCCTTCTGGATCTTCTCGTAGAGCTGCTCCAGGGAGAGTTTGCTGTGCTTGGCCAGTTCGGACTCGCGCAGCTTCATCTGGCGGTGGTTGGCGATCTCTTTGGCCTGCTTCTCGTCGGTCATGGCCACGAAGATGTCACCCGCATCGGGCACGCCGTTGAAGCCGATGACCTCGACCGGCATGGCCGGCCCGGCCGCGGTGACCTTCTCGCCGCGGTCGTTTTGCATGGCGCGCACGCGGCCGAAGTGGATGCCGGCCACGAAGTAGTCGCCGGCCTTCAGGGTACCTTCCTGTACCAGGACGGTGGCCACCGGACCGCGCCCCTTGTCCAGCTTGGCCTCGACCACGGTGCCGCGGGCGGTCTTGTCCGGGTTCGCCTTCAGCTCCAGGACGTCTGCCTGCAGCAGAACCATTTCCAGCAGCGATTCGAGGTTCAAGTGCTTCTTCGCGGAGACTTCAACGAAGATGGTCTCGCCGCCCCACTCCTCGGAAACCAAGCCGAATTCCATCAGCTCCTGCTTCACCTTGCTCGGGTTAGCCTCCGGCTTGTCGATCTTGTTGATGGCAACGATGATCGGTACGCCGGCCGCCTTGGAGTGGTTCACCGCCTCGCGGGTCTGCGGCATGACGCCGTCGTCCGCGGCGACCACCAGGATGACGATGTCGGTCACCTTGGCGCCCCTGGCGCGCATCGCGGTAAAGGCCTCGTGGCCCGGGGTGTCGAGGAAGGTGATCTTCTGCCCCTTGAGCTCAACATCGTAGGCGCCGATGTGCTGGGTGATCCCGCCTGCCTCGCCGGCGATGACATTGGCCTGGCGGATGGCATCCAGAAGCGAGGTCTTACCGTGGTCGACGTGACCCATGATGGTGACCACCGGCGGACGCTTCTGCATCGCCTCCGGCGCATCCGGTTCGGCCTCGAGCAGCTCGTCCACGTCCAGCGCCACGTTCTCGATCTCGTAGCCGAAATCGGTGGCCAGGAGGGTCGCGGTATCGAAGTCCAGCGGGTGGTTGATGGTCGCCATGACCCCCAGCTTCATGAGGGCGCGGATCAGGTCGGTAGCCTTGATCCCCATGCGCTTGGCGAGCTCGCCCACGGTGATGGACTCGCTGATCTTGATGATCCTCTTGATGGCCTTAGGTACCGTGATCTCGGTTTTCTTACCGACCTGGACCTTCTCGACATACTTGCCCTTTTTCCCCTTGGAGCGGGGACCGGGCTCGAAAACCCGCTCGCGCTTGTCGAGCATGTCCTTGAAGCTGTCTTTCTTACCCTTGCCGGCGGCCGGTCCGCCCTTCTTGGCGTTCTTGCCGAAGTCGGGGGCGCCACCCGGGGCGGGCTTGCGCCCTTTCCGGCCGCGGTCGTCCAGCATCGGCGGCGGCTCGATCGGGGTCAGCGGCGCCGGGCGGTCCGGGCGGGGACCGGTGGGGCGCTCGCCGGGACGGCCTGCCCCCGGACGCGGTGCCGGACGTTCGGTGCCCGGACGCTCGACGCCACGCGGCATGCCCGGGCGCGGTGCCGGACGCTCGCCCTGCGCGGGGCGCTGGTACTCACGGCGCTCGGCCGGACGCTGGGTCGGGATCGGGATCTCGACACGGCCAAGGATCCTGGCGCGGGTAGCGGTCGGCTTGTCGGGCTCGGCCTCAACCTTGGGGGCTGCGGCTTCCGGCGCCTTGGCCGGAGCTGCTTCTGCGGCGGGCTTCTCGACCGGCTTGGGGGCCTCCGGCGCGGCGGCCGGCGCTGCGGGAGCGGCCTCTACTTTGGGTGCCTCGACAACCGGCTTCTCGGCCGCGACCGGTGCCGCCGGGGCGGGCTTCTCCGCTACCGCAGGCTTCTCTTCCTTAACGGGCGGGGCCTGGGCGGCCGGGGCCTCGGGCTTCGCCACCGGCTTGGGAGCGGGGGCCGCCTCGATGATCCTGGCGCGGACCGGTTCCGGACGCTTGGGAGCCTCCTCCACCGGGGCCTTCTCGACCACCGGGGGCTGCGGTGCTTCTACCTTCTCAGGCTCTGCCGGTGCTGCCGCCTCTGCCGGGGCTTCCGGCTCGACCGCCTTGGCTCGACGGCGGATCAGGGTCGGTTTCACCCTCACTTCTTCCTGGGACACTTCTTTGTGGGGGGTCTGCGCAGGGGCGGATACCGCCTTGATATCCGAATCCTCAAGGACAGCCATATGGTTCTTGACCTGAACGCCTGCCTCGGCCAACCTTGCCATAAGCTCCTTATTGTCGATCCCCATCTGCTGCGCCAGCTCATATACGCGGGTTTTGCTCATCTACTCACGCTCCTCCTCAAAGAAGTTCCTGTACTTTTCCATTTCCAATCCAATCGATCCCACGAAGCCGCTTTCCATAACAATCAGGACGCTTCTGAGTTCCTTTCCCAAGAGTTCCCCAAGGCGTTCCTTGGTGAACAGGGAGATGCAGGGGACCTGCTTGAGCTGCGCCAACCCCCTGAATTTGTCGCCGATGTCCGGCGAGATGTCGGTGGCGACGAACAACAGGCCGGCGCCCCCTTTTTTCAACTTTTCCTGGACCTGGTCCGAGCCCGAAACCACCTTGCCCGCCTTGTTGGCCAGGCTGATGTAGGAGGCGATACGTTCCTCGAGCTTGTGGATCACCTGCTGCACCAGCGCGTCTGCGTCGGCGCCCAGCACCTCTCCCTTGAAGCCGCGGGAGAACTGCTTCTTCTGGGCGGCCTGTCTCAGACAGGAGGCCTTCAGGCAGGTGTAGGCCCCGCGTCCCGGGAGCTTGTTCTGCAGGTCGGGGACCAGGGTGCGGTCCGGTGCCAGCACGAAGCGAAGCAGCTCGCCCTTGTCCTTGGTCTCACGGCAGGCAAGACAGCTTCTCTGTGGTGTGGCCTTGGGCATCTTATTCCTCTTCGGCCGCCTCTACCGCTGCCGGCTCGACAGCCTCGACAGGCTCTTCGGCCTCCTCGACCTCGGTGCCGTCGTAGGAAGCGAACTGCTGCAGCTCGGCCTCCGCCATGCGGGTCTCGCTCTTGATGTCGATCTTCCAGCCGGTCAGCTTGGCCGCCAGGCGCACGTTCTGGCCGCGCTTACCGATGGCCAGCGAGAGCTGGTCGTCCGCCACGATGACTTCCATGGCGTAATCTTCCTCGTCGACGTACACCTTGGTCACCACGGCCGGGGCCAGGGCATTGCAGGCGAAGCGGGCGATATCCTCGCTCCACGGAATGATGTCGATTTTCTCGCCGCGCAGCTCGGACACCACGTTCTGGACGCGGGAGCCGCGCATACCGACGCAGGCGCCTACCGGGTCGACGTCGCCGTCATGCGAGTAGACGGCGATCTTGGCACGCCCGCCCGGCTCGCGCACGACGCTCTTGATCTCGACGATGCCTTCCGCGATCTCCGGCACCTCGGCCTCGAACAGCTTGGCCAGCATGGTGGGATGGGTGCGGGACAGCATGATCTGCGGACCTTTGGTGGTCATGCGGATCTCGGTGATGAGGGCCTTGACGCGGTCGCCCTGGCGATACACCTCGCGCGGGGCCTGCTCCTTGTGCGGCAAAAGCGCCTCGGCCCGACCCAAGTCGACGATCAGGTCGCCCTTCTCGAAACGGCGCACCACGCCATTGACGATCTCGCCCTGGCGCTCCTGGAACTCGTTGAAGATGGTCTCGCGCTCCGCCTCACGCACGCGCTGGATGATCACCTGCTTCGCGGTCTGCGCGGCGATCCTGGAGAAGCCGGAAGCGTCCATCTTCATGCCGATGGAGTCGCCGATCTCGACCTCCGGGTCTTCCTCGCGCGCCTCGTCCAACTCGATCTCGCGGTAGGAATCCTGCACCTCTTCCACGACGGTAACGAACTCGAACAGCTCAACCTCACCGATCTCGGGGTTGTAGTGCGCCTCCAGATCGCGGGTATTGCGGAATTTCTTGTTGGCCGCGGTAAGAACTGCCTGTTCCAGCGCCTCTACCACAATCCCTTTATCAATACCCTTCTCTTTGACGATCTGATCGATCGTGTGCTTGAGGTTAAAGCTCGTTTCCACGTCACTGTCTCCTTCTGCTTGCTGATAATTGCAAAGTAAAGTTTAGAATTCGAATTCGAGGTTGGCCTTGGCCACCTTGTCCAGCGGGATCGAGGCGTGCTGTCCCTCGGTGAGATCGATACTGATCACCCCGTCCTGAACCCCGAGCAGTTTCCCGGTGAAGGTCTTGCGCTTGTTCCCCGCGTCGTCGGTGAGCGTATCGAAAGTCTTCACCTTGACCAGGTGCCCCTGGAAGCGCTCGTAATCGGCGATTTTCTTGAGGGGACGGCAGATCCCGGGTGAGGAGACCTCCAGGTTGTAGTGCTCCGGCATGAAGTCTTCAACGTCGAGGATGTCGGAGAGTTGGCGGCTCACATCGGCGCAGTCGTCCAGGTTGATGCCACCCTCCTTCTCCAGGAAGATGCGCAGCACCATGTCGCGCCCCTCGCGCTTGTACTCCAAGTCCACCAGGGCAATCCCGAGCGGTCCCCCGATCTCGGCGACAATCTCTGTGACTCTTTCTACTACATCAACCTTTGCCATCTGCGTTTTCCCATAAAAAAAAGCGAGCCGGAGGAGCTCACTTTTGAGTGAACATTAACATGTGACCCATTATTTAGCATGGAAGAGTCGTTTATGCAAGCGCTTTTTTTGCGAAATCAAGCCGTTGTTGGGGCTTTGGCGCATGTTCGGGGGCTGATTCTGACACGGTTTCCCCTCTGTCCCGATGACCGAAAACTGCCCGTACGTCGCCATGACATTGTCCAAATTTAATACAATATTAAAATTTCTCGTGTCCACGCTCCATTTCCTCCTGCCAATGCACATCACGGCCCCCCTGACAGTGCCGCGGTTCCAAGCAATGTCTTCACTTTTATGGCATTAGCTGCTATATATTGGCGTTGCCGCAACCACACCAAAACCAGCACCAGGAAAGAGAACTGACATGAAATACGTAAGCACCAGGGGAAACATCACGCCTATCGGCTTCAAGGAAGCAGTGATGATGGGACTTGCCACCGACGGCGGCCTGATCCTTCCGGAAAGTATCCCGCAGATCGCACCTGACACCCTTGCTGCCTGGGCCAGGCTCCCCTACCGCGAGCTCGCCTTCAATATCATTTCCCTGTTCGCCACCGACATCCCGACCGCCGACCTGAAAGCGCTTATCGACCGCTCCTACGGCAGCTTCGAGCACCAGGAGACCACGCCGCTCGTTAAGAAGGACGGCGTGTACATCCTGGAGCTGTTCCACGGCCC